>DASVPC010000056.1:0-41462 GCA_036383055.1 Rhizobium sp.
CGGACGGCATACGATCACGACGGACCGGGCAGCATCCAGCACCTGAGCGGAAAGCCGTGCCGATCGCGCGGAGACCGGCACATCCCAGAAAAGCCATCCGTCCTCGACGTCATCCAGCCGGGGCTGCTGCAATGTGCAGACGTGTTTGTCCAGCTCTTCGGCAACCATGCGCAGCAGGACGGTTTTTCCAGCACCGGCGGGCGCGCGCAGAAAAATCACGCCCGCGGTTTCCTCGGCAATACGGCGGCAGAGATAAGGGCGCGGCAGAAACAGGCTCATGATGATCCGATAGACCACAGTTGTTCGAAAACCTATACCATACTGCTAAAAAACTATACCTTTGTGCGGTTGCCTGCGGAGGCGTTGAGGGAAATGCTTGTGTTCCTACGCAGCTGGTCAACAAGGCAGCCTTCCCGATGCAGCAACATCCGTTGGTCGCGATCCTGACCCGGATCGGCACGTTTGTGCTGGTCATGATCGCCCTGTCCATCATGATCTTTCTGCTGGCGCGCGTCGTGCCGGGCGATCCCGCGCGCATGGCGCTCGGCCCGGCGGCGACGCAGGAACAGGTCGATGCGCTGCGCCTTCAGATGGGTCTCGACCAGCCGATGGTGCTGCAATATCTCGACTATGTGCGCAATGCCCTGCATGGCGATCTCGGAATGTCGCTCGTTTCACAGCGTCCGGTCACGACCGACCTTGCCCAGACCGTTCCGGCGACCGTGGAGCTGGTGCTCGTCTCCGTGATCTTCATGTTTGTGGTCGCCATTCCGCTGGGCGTCATCACCGCGCACTACCGCGATCGCGCCTGGGACCATATCGGGCGGATCCTGTCCCTGACCGGTGTGACGATTCCAAGTTTTCTGTTTGCGATCAGCCTGCAATTGCTGGCGGCGCGTTACCTTCCCGGTTGGCCGATCATCGGCAGGATCGATCACGCGTTGAACTGGCAAGGCGGTCCTACGGGTTTCCTATTGCTCGACGGGCTGCTGGCAGGACGTTTTGACGTCATGCTGGACGCGCTGCAGCACCTGGCGCTGCCGGCCTTCGCGCTTTCCATGGCGGGTATCGGGCAGATCACCCGGATCACCCGATCCTCGATGATCGAAAACCAGCGCAAGGATCACGTCCTGACGCTGCAAAGTTTTGGCGTGCCGGAACGCGTCATCATCTTTCGCTATCTGCTCAAGCTCTCCTCCATTGCGCCGCTGACGATCATGGGCCTCGAATTCGCATCGCTGATTGGCAATGCCTTCGTCATCGAAATGGTTTTCGCCTGGGGCGGCTTTGCCTCCTACGGGCTGACCGCGATCCTGCAGAAGGATCTGAATGCCATCACCGCCGTGGTGCTGGTGGCCGGGCTGTTTTTCATCGTTGCGAACCTGATCGTTGACGTCCTCATCTCGATCATTGACCCGCGCCTGCGCCGCAAGGAGGCACGCTGATGGCCGATATGAATATGCTCGACGCGTCCGATCGGGGACTGAGCGACGGTTACATGATGTGGTATCGCTTCAGCCGCAATCCGGCTGCGGTGATCGGCACGTTGATGCTGATCTCGGTCGTCATACTCGCGGTTTTCGCGCCGTGGCTGACGCCCTATCCAAAGCATGTGGGTGCGGTCGTCGATTTCCGTGCGCGGCACATGCCGCCGGACCTAACGCATTGGTTCGGCACGGACAAGGCGGGCCGCGATATTTTCTCGCGGACGGTCTTTGGCCTGCGCGTCTCGCTTCTTCTCGTAATCGGCGTGCTTGGCATTTCGGTGCCGGTGGGTACGGTGCTCGGCCTGATCGCGGGCTATTTCGGCGGCTGGGTCGAGAAGGTCATCACCGGTCTGACAAATGTGATGCTGGCGATGCCGCCTCTTGTGATGGCGCTCGCCGTGTCCAACCTGCTCGAACCGACGCTGATGAATGCGATGATCGCAATCACTCTTCTGTGGTGGACCTGGCACGCGCGGCTGATCTATTCGGTCTCCAAGTCGGTTGCCTCCGAGGACTTCATCGAAGCCGCTCGTCTTGCCGGCGCCGGTCCGATGCACATCCTGTTTCGCGAGATCCTGCCGAATTGCGTCGCGGTGATTTCGGTGAAGACGACGCTGGATGCGGCCTTCGTGATCCTCTTCGGCGCGACGCTCAGTTTCCTCGGTTTCGGCGTCAAGCCACCGACACCCGACCTTGGCTCCATGGTCGCCGACGGGCGGCAGTTCATGCCGGATTACTGGTGGGAGGTGCTCTGCCCGGGTGCTGCCGTCTTCTATGTGACGCTCGGGTTCAATCTTCTCGGCGACGGCCTGCGCGACATGTTCGATGTGGAGAGCTGAGCCATGACCGAACCGCTTCTCAAGGTCGAGGCCCTCAATGTCTCTTTCACCACCTACGGCCGTACCCGGCAAGTCCTGCGCGATGTAGGCTTCACCGTCGCCGCCGGAGAGCGCGTCGCGCTGATCGGCGAAACCGGATCGGGCAAGTCGGTGACCGCGAAGGCGATCATCGGCACCCTGCCGAAAAATGCGACGATCAGCTCGGGCACGATAACGGTTGCGGGGCGTAACGTGCTGGTCATGCCGCGATCCGAGCGCGAGGCGCTGAAGGGCACGGCCTTCTCGCTGATCATGCAGGACCCGCTTTCGTCCTTCAATCCCGTCTTCAAGATCGGCACGCATCTCGATGACGTCATGCGCTTTGCTGACAAGCGCGATGGTGTGGTTTCGTCCAAAGCGGATCGCCGCCGCCGCATCGCGGCGGTCCTGCGTCGGGTTCAGCTTGCCGATGGCGAGCGCGTGATGAACGCCTATCCTTCGGAACTCTCGGGCGGCATGCGTCAGCGCGTGCTGATCGGGCTTGCGCTGTTGCATCAGCCGAAGCTCCTGATCGCCGACGAGCCCGGCACAGCGCTCGACGTGACCACGCAGGACGAGATCCTGAACCTTATCAACCAGCTGGTCGTCGAGGAGAACATGGCTCTCCTGATGATCACCCACAATCTCGGCGTCGTGCGCAAGGTCGCGGACCGGGTCGTGGTCATGCATCACGGCGATATCGTCGAGGCCGGCCCTTGCACCGAGATTCTGCATCGCCCGAGGGAGCCCTATACCAAGGCGCTTCTAGAGGCGGTACCGCCGCTTTACGGCCGGCGCGTCACCGACCTGCCGCAAAGCGATCGCGCTCCCATCGTCAAGGTCGAGGCCTTGAACAAGGTCTATGGCAAGCGGCCTGGCTTCCATGCCGTGCGCGATGTGAACCTGACGCTGCGCGAAGGCGAGATTTTCGGACTTGCCGGCGAGTCCGGTTCGGGCAAAACTTCGGTGGCTCGCATCATCATGGGCCTGTCGCGCCAGACCTCGGGGAGCGTCACCATCGATGCCCCAGCTCCGGGGCATGGCAAGAGGCTGACCCAGATCGTCTACCAGAACCCCGGCACCTCGCTCAACCCGAAGCGCACCGTGAAACAAACGCTTGCCCTGCCGTTGAAATCCATCGGCATGGATGGGCCGACGCGCGAGACGCGAATGAGCGAGCTGATGGATCTCGTCCGTCTGCCGCAATCCTATCTCGCCAAATATCCGCACGAACTTTCAGGCGGTCAGAAGCAGCGCGTGGCCATTGCCCGCGCGCTTGCGGCTGAGCCGAAGATCCTGATCCTGGACGAGCCCACCGCCGCCCTTGATGTTTCGGTGCAGAAAACGGTGATCGAGCTGCTCCTGCAATTGCGCCGGGATCTTGGTCTCACCTACCTGATGATCTCGCATGACCTCTCGCTGATGCGCAATTTCTGCTCGCGCATTGCCATCATGTTGCGTGGCGAGATCGTGGAAGAGGGGCCGACGCCCGCGGTCTTTGCCGAGCCGAACCATCCCTACACGCGTGCGCTGATCGCCGCGATCCCCGTCGTCACCGACGAGGAGGAGCGCCAGAAACCCGTCGTGACCCAGGAAGAGCGCATGCGCTTCCTCGTGAAGACCATAGATTGATTGAAGAGGAGCCTGACGTGTATCGCGTTGGAATTGACGTCGGCGGCACCAATACGGACGCTGTCGTACTGAAGGGAAAGACCGTGCTGGCGGGGGTCAAGGCCTCGACGACCGAAGACGTGACGTCGGGCGTGATCGAAGCGCTTGAAAAGGTGATCGCAGCGTCCGGCATCGACCGGGCGCGGATCGCAGCCGTCATGATCGGTACGACGCATTTCACCAATGCGGTGATCGAGCGGCGTCACATGGACGAAGTCGCGGCGATCCGCCTGAGCCTGCCCTCGGGGGCCGGCCTGCCGCCGATGGTCGACTGGCCCGACGACCTTCGCGAGATCGTCGGCAATCACGGCTATCAGGTGAAAGGTGGCTATGAATTCGACGGGCGCGAACTCTCGCCGCTTGACGAGGACGCCATCGTCCGGATCGCGGGTGACATCCGCGCCAAGGGTCTGAAGGCGGCGGCCGTCACCTGCGTCTTCAGTGGCATCAACGATGCCATGGAACTCCGCGCCAAGGAGATTTTGCAACAGCATTGCCCGGGTCTGCCGGTCGTGATGTCGAAGGATATCGGTCGCCACGGCCTGATCGCCCGCGAGAGCGCGACGATCATGAATGCCAGCCTCCTGTCGCTGGCGGATCGCACTGTGACGGCATTCGGCAAGGCGCTGACGGCTGCGGGGATACCGTGCCCGTTTTATATCACGCAGAACGACGGCACGCTGATGGCCGCCGATGTCGTGCGCGGCTTCCCGGTACTGACCTTTGCTTCCGGCCCGACCAACTCGATGCGGGGCGCGGCATTCCTGACCGGTATCAAGGATGCCGTTGTCGTCGATGTCGGCGGCACCACCTCGGATGTTGGCTCTCTTTCGCACGGCTTCCCGCGCCAGGCGTCGACCACGGTCGATATCGGCGGCGTACGCACGAATTTCCGCATGCCCGACGTATTCTCGATCGGCCTGGGCGGCGGTTCGCTGGTCGCCAGAGGCGATGCCGGCTTGACCGTGGGGCCAAAGTCGGTGGGCTACCGTGTTCGCAAGGAAGCCCTGTGTTTCGGCGGCACGACGCTGACCGCGACCGACATCGCCGTCGCCTCCGGCAAGGCGGATGTGGGTGACAGGGCGCTGGTCGCAAACCTCGACAAGAGGCTCGTCGATGCGGCCGTCGCGAAGATCGATGCGATGCTCGAAGCCTGCGTCGAGCGCAGCCGCATCTCGTCGACGCCCGTGCCGGTGATCGCGGTCGGTGGCGGCTCCATCCTCATGCCCGACCGCATCGGCGAATTGGAGGTGATCCGGCCCGAGAATTTCGCCGTGGCGAACGCCGTCGGCGCCGCCATCGCGCAGATCAGTGGCGAGACGGACCGCGTCTTCTCGCTGATCGACGGACGCACGCGCGAAAGCGCGCTTGCCGAAGCAGAAGCGGAAGCGCGTGAGAAAGCGATCGCAGCCGGCGCGCTTGCCGAAACGCTTGAAGTCATCGAGCGCGAGGACATGCCGCTTGCCTATCTGCCGGGCAACGCCACGCGCATTCACGTCAAAGTCGTCGGAGAAATGGGAGGCGATCATGCCTGAGACCCGCAAGCTGAAGTATGACGAAGCCGCCCTGCGCACGCTGACGCCGGAAGACCTCGACGCGCTGGAGATCGGCGCCGGCATTCTCGGCACCGGCGGCGGCGGCAACCCGTATCAGGGCAAGCTTCTCGCGCTTGAGGCGATGAAGGCCGGTTACGAGATGAAGGTTCTTGCGACCGACAGCATCGAGCCGGACGCGCTATGTATGTCCATCGGCGGCATCGGCGCCCCAGTCGTCGGTGTGGAGCGCATCCGCGAGGGACGCGAGGGGCTGCGATGCCTGCGCGCGATGGAAGAGCTGATCCGCACGCCGATCGACGCAATCGTCTGCGAGGAGATCGGTGGCTCGAATGCGATGAACCCGCTTGTCACGGCGGCGCTTGGTGGGTTGCCCGTCCTCGATTGCGACGGCATGGGCCGGGCCTTTCCCGAAATGCAGATGACGACATTCTCGATCTATGGCCACAGCTCGACACCCTCGGTGATGTGCGATCTGCACGGCAATGCCGTGATCTTCAGCCATGCCGTGTCCGAGGTCTGGCACGAGCGCATGGCGCGCGCCTGCGTCGTGGCCCAGGGCGGCGGCGCCATGTTGGCGACGGCGCCGATGCAGGCGCACTACGTCCATCAGTACGGCATTCCGAAAAGCTACACCAAGGCGATCGCGCTCGGCGAAGCGGTGATCCGTGCGCGCAAGGCGCAGGAAGACCCGATCGCGGCAGTCTGTGCGCTGGAGGGTGGGCGACGCATCTTCAACGGCAAGATCACCGATCTGAAGCGCCATCTGCGTGGCGGCTTTGCCGTGGGCGACATGGAGCTTGCGGGCTTTGACGACTGCGTTGGTCAGACGGCGAACGTGGCGATCCAGAACGAATTTCTGATCTTTCGCCGGGACGGCAAGGTCGAGGTCTGCGTGCCCGATCTGATCGTCCTGCTTGATGTCGATACGGGTTATCCGATCACCACCGAAATGCTGCGCTACGGCCAGCGCGTCGCCGTGGTCGCCATCCCTTGCCACGAGCTGCTGCGCAGTGCGCGCGCGCTTGATGTCGTCGGCCCGGCGGCCTTCGGCTACCGCGACATCACCTACCTGCCGCTGCCTGCTCCTGCGGGGATGGCAGCATAACCATAAGCGGGGCGTTCCAGTTCCCGCATCCAAGAGGAGAACGTGAATGAAGATGGGTTCCAACAGCTTGCGCCTTGTAGCGCTGTTCCTCGGCACAGCCATGACACTGCCGCTAACCTCGGTTGCGGCTTCGGCGGCGGACAAGGTGTCGATTGCCGTCAATACGATGCAGATCTTCAGCTCGCTCGACCCGGCGAAGGTCACCGACTATACGGGCTACATGGCCATCGTGAACATGTATGACGGCCTGACGACGGTGAGCCCTTCGGGCGAGATCGTGCCCCATCTGGCAAAATCATGGGATATCTCGCCGGACGGCCTGACTTACACCTTCCATCTGCGCGACGACGCCAAATTCCAGGACGGCACAGCGCTCAAGGCTTCGGACTTCGTCTGGTCGATCCGGCGTCTGCTCGGCATCAACAAAGGCCCGTCGAACCTTGTCGTTGGCCTTGTGAAGCCCGAAAACATCACCGCGCCCGACGATACCACCATCGTCATCAAGCTCGACCGTCAGTTCTCGCCCTTCATGGCGGTGACGCCGCTGATGATGGCGCTCAACGAAAAGCTGATCGAGGCCAATACGAAGCCGGACGACAAATGGGGCGAAGCCTATGTCGGCGAGCATTCGGCAGGCTCAGGCCCCTACAAGCTCGTCAGCTACAACCGCTCGGCCGACATGGTGATTGCGCGTAATCCTGACTATTTCCTCGGCTGGACCAAGGGCACGCCGATCGACGAAGTACGTTTCATTCAGACGAGCGACGACGCCACGGTCAAGGCTCTGGCCGAGAAGGGCGATCTCGGCCTTTCCTCGCATGGTATGGGCAACGACACCTATGAAACAATCGGCAAGATGCCGAACTACAAGCTGATCCAGACCGGCACGGCCGGCGGCTTCGTGATCAAGCTGAACTCCAAGGTCTATCCGACCGATGATGTCCATGTGCGGCGTGCGATCGCCTATGCGACTGACTACAAGACCATTCAGGAGGCGATCTATCCGGGCTTCGACATGACCGGACCACTTTCGACTGCATTCAAGGATGCCCATAACGACGATGTCCAGGCGGGGGTCTTCGACCTCGAAAAGGCCAAGGAAGAGCTCGCCAAGTCGAAATACGCTGGCCAGAAGATCACGCTGGTCAACAGCTATGTCGCCTCGCTCGCCTTCGAGGCGGATGTGGCGCTGCTGATGCAGGCAAATCTTGAACAGATCGGCATCACGCTCGACATCAAGCCCGAACCGTGGAACCGCATCGTCGAGCTCTCCTCCAAGCCGGAAACGACGCCGGCTTCGACGCAGGTCAACATCTCGCCCAATTACCCCTCGCCGGACGCGATATTCTACAACCAGTATCACTCCAAGGCGTCAGGCACCTGGATGTCGATGGAATGGCTGCAGAATCCGGAGGTCGATGCGCTGATCGACAAGGCGCGGGCGACCACCGACGTCAAGGAACAGAACGCGGCCTACAAGGAGCTTCAGGCGAAGCTCTTCGATCTGCAGCCTGACGTTTGGGCCGTCTCGCCGAACCGTCGCTATGCAGCGAACAAATGCTTGCAGGGGTACGAATTCATCCCGATGCAAAGCTGGGATCTGAACTTCTCGAACTTCCATTGGGACTGCAAGGCGAACTGATCCTTAAAGTCCAGACAAGTAGACCCGGCCCCGTATGGGGTCGGGAACGCCATTGCCAAAGGTGACATATGCTTCAGGAGTTTTCCGAAGACGACATCGAGCCGCTTGCAACCGGTGCCTGGATTCTGGGGACCGGGGGCGGCGGCAATCCCTATATCTCGACGCTGAACCTCCGCCGGCTCTATGCCGAGGGCCGGCGCGTCCAAGTGATGGATCCGATGGCGCTCAACGACGACGACATGGTTGCCGTCGTCTCGAAGATGGGCGCTCCGCTGGTCGGACAGGAGCGGCTGGGCGATCCCGTTCATCTCGCCCGCGCGGTCGAGGTCATGGAGGATTACCTCGGCAAGCCTTTCCGCGCGATCATGAGTGTGGAGATCGGTGGTTCGAATGCGCTCTCCTCCTTCCTCGCCGCCGCCATGCTCGGCCGCCCGGTCGTCAACGCCGATGCGATGGGCCGCGCCTATCCGGAAGCGCAGATGACCTCCTTTGCCATCGGCAATCTGCCGATGTTCCCGCTCTCGCTGGTCGATGTGCGCGAAAACGAAGTCATCGTCACCCGCGCGGCGTCGTGGAAATGGATGGAGCGGATCTCGCGTAAGATCTGCACCGAGGTCGGCTCGACCGCCGCCACCTGCAAGGCGCCCCGCACCGGCCGAGAGGTCAAGGAATGGGGCATTCACTATACGATCACCAAGGCGACCGAGCTTGGCCGGGCCGTGATCGAGGCGCGTGCGCGCCATGACGATCCGGTGAAGGCGGTCCTCGACCACGAGGGCGGCAAGCAGTTGTTCCGTGGCAAGGTGATCGACGTCGCGCGTGAGACCACCGGCGGCTTCCTGCGAGGCCGCACGGTGATCGAAGGCATCGACACGGACAAGGGTGGGCGCATGGAGTTGGCGTTCCAGAACGAATGGGCGGTTGCCTTCCGCGATGGCGAGCCCGTTGCGATGACGCCAGACCTTTTGTGCCTTCTTGATACGATTTCGGGCGGTGCCATCGGGACGGAATCGGTGCGGTACGGCCAGCGTGTGACGGTGGTGGCCCTGCCTGCGCCGAAACTCCTGACCTCGCCTGCGGGGATCGCCGCAGTCGGGCCTCGCGCCTTTGGTTATGACATTGATTTCAGATCGGTATTCGCATGAAGCGCATCGGTATTGACGTTGGCGGCACCAATACGGATGCCGTCTTGATCGACGGTGAAACCATCATCGCCTCGATCAAGGTTCCCACGACGCAGGACGTGATGTCGGGCGTGAAGGCGGCTTTGAGCCATGTGGCGGGGCAGGCGGGAGGAACCGGCCGCCCCATCGACGCGGTGATGATCGGCACGACGCATTTCACGAATGCGGTGGTCGAGCGCGCGCGCCTGGAGCGCGTCGCGGCGATCCGCATCGCTTTGCCGACCGGCGCATCGCTGCCGCCGATGTGCGACTGGCCGGAGGATCTGCGCGCCGCGGTCGATCCGCTGGTCTTCATGGTGCATGGCGGCCACGAATATGACGGCAGCCCGCTGGTGCCGATGATCCCCAACGAGATCCGCGACGCGGCGATGAGGATCCGCGACGCGGGCATCACCTCGATCGCGATCTCGGCCACCTTCTCGCCGCTGACGACCGAATGCGAAGTGAGGGCGGCCGAAATCATCCGCTCGGTGATCCCGGATGCCCGGATCACCCTGTCGCATACGCTCGGCCGGATTGGACTGCTGGAGCGCGAGAATGTCGCGCTTTTGAACGCGGCGCTGCAATCCCTCGGCAAGACGACGGTGCAGGCTTTTTCGGATGCGCTGCGCGAGGCGGGCTTGGCGGCGCCTTTCTATCTGACGCAGAACGACGGCACGGTGGCGCTTGCCGATGTGGCGGCGGCAAACCCGGTCCATAGTTTCGCCTCCGGCCCGACGAACTCGATGCGTGGCGCAGCCTTCCTGACCGGGCTCATGGATGCCATGGTCGTCGATGTCGGCGGCACCACCTCGGATATCGGCTGCCTTGTCGGCGGTTTTCCGCGCGAGGCGAACAACATCGTCCATATCGGCGGGGTACGCACGCTGTTCCGCATGCCTGACCTCTTGCCGATTGCGCTTGGCGGCGGAACGATCATCGATCCGGAAACCGGCAAGATCGGCCCGCGTTCGGTCGGCTATCGCATCTTGACCGAAGCCCGCGTCTTCGGCGGCAACACGCTGACCACGTCGGACGTCGCCGTTGCGGCGGGGTTGATCGAGATGGGTGACAGGGATCGCGTGAAGGATCTCGATCCAGCCTTCGTCAAGACGAGCCTCAACCGTATCCGCGATATGGTGACAGACAGCTTCGATCAGATGAAGACCTCGGCGGAAGACGTGCCGCTGATTGCGGTGGGCGGCGGAGCCTTCCTGATCCCGGATAAGATCGCCGGAGCTTCCGAAGTTCTTCGTGTCGAGAATGCCGGTGTGGCGAATGCGTTGGGTGCTGCGATGGCGCAGGTCTCCGGCGAAGTCGATCAGGTGTTCTCGGGGTTGAGCCGCGACGAGGCACTTACAAAAGCGGAGGACGGAGCACGAGACGCCGCCGTCGCTTCCGGCGCGAGCCGTGCAAGCCTCAAGACGCTTGAGGTCGAGGATATCCCGATCGCCTATCTGCCGGGCGGCGCGCGTCGCGTGCGGGTACGGGTGATCGGCGACATCGCGTTCAGTTGAAACAAGTCGTTTGGCTTGGCGGCCGGGCGTTACCATGGGCGCGATCGGCGACCACGGTCCTGATGGCATGGAATTGGAGCAGGATATGACGAGAATTGCACTTGCCATTCACGGCGGCTGCGGCGTGATGCCGGAAGACAGCATGACACCCGAGGAGTGGGAGGGAGCTCGTCATGACCTGGCTGCGGCGCTGCGGGCGGGTTATGCGCTGCTCAAGGCCGGCGCTCGGGCGGTTGATGCAGTCGAGGCCGCTGTCGTCGTGATGGAAGACAGCCCGCATTTCAATGCCGGTCACGGTGCGGCACTCAATGAGAACGGTCTTCACGAGCTTGACGCTTCGATCATGGATGGTGCGACGCTGGAAGCCGGCGCCATCAGCGCGTCGCAGGCGATCCGCAATCCGATAAAGGCGGCCCGCGCGCTGATGGAGGATGGCCACGCCGTCTTCCTGACCGGCCCGGCAGCCGATCGTTTCGCCGAGGCGAAGGGCCTCGATGTCAGGCCGCAATCCTATTTTACCAAGCAAAAACAGGTGGCGGCCCTGGCGGCGATGAAGGCCCATGCGGCCGCGGGCACCGAAGGAACCGAAAACGAGAAGCACGGCACGGTCGGTGCCGTTGCGCTCGATGCGGATGGGCATCTTGCCGCCGCCACTTCGACCGGCGGCTACAACAACAAGCCCGAAGGGCGCGTGGGCGACAGCCCGGTCATCGGGGCGGGCACCTATGCGCGCGATGGTGTCTGCGCGGTCTCGGGCACCGGCAAGGGCGAGTTTTTCATCCGCTATGTGGTCGGACATGAAATCGCATCCCGCGTGGCCTATCTGAAGCAGGATCTCGCGAGCGCTACGGATGGCGTTGTCAATCGTGATCTCGCGCCCTATCACATCGGGGCGGGTCTGGTGGCCATCGATGCCGCGGGCGTGGTCGTCGCTCCCTACAACACGCTGGGAATGTTCCGGGGCTGGGTAACGCCCGAGGGCCGGGCCTTCGTTGCCACCCACGGGAAAATCCACGAGGTCACGCTGTGACGGAGGCAAGAATGAGCGAAGATCCGATCCATATCCCGGTATTCGACGGGCATAACGATATCCTGTCGCGCCTGATGGGCGAGGGGCGGGTTGGCGCGGAGGCACGCTTCCTGAACGGGCAGGAGGGCGTGCACATCGACCTTCCCCGCGCAAGGCAAGGCGGCCTCGTTGGCGGACTTTGCGCCGTCTATGTCCCCGGGACCGGCAAGGCGCTGGATGCCAATGGCGACCTGCCGCGGGTCGATCGTCAGAGCGCGCTGGATCACACGATCGCGCAAGCCGCGCTCCTGCGCCGGATCGAAGCGCAGTCGGAAGGCGCTTTCACGGTCTGCACGTCGGTCGCGGAAATCCGCACGGCAATCGAATACGGCAGTTTCGCCGCCGTCTTCCATATCGAGGGAATTGAGGCTGCTGGGCCGGATCTCGATCTTCTCCATGTGCTTCACGCGGCGGGCCTGCGGACGCTCGGCCCGGTCTGGAGCCGCCCGAACATCTTCGCGCATGGCGCACCCTTCCGCTTCGGCCATGGTCCCGACATCGGGCCTGGATTGACCGAAGCCGGTCGTGACCTGATCCGGCTATGCAACCGGCTGAAGATCATGATCGATCTTTCGCACATGAACGATGCCGGGTTCTGGGATGTCGCAAAAATCTCGGATGCGCCGCTCGTCGCTTCGCATTCGAATGCCTTTGCGATCTGCTCCCACAGCCGCAACGCGACCGACCGACAGCTCGATGCGATCCGCGAGACGAGCGGCCTCATCGGGCTGAATTTCGGCGTCAAGTTCCTCCACCCCGAAGGCAAGGCCGATGCCGAGACGGATATTTCGATGATGGTGCGCCACATCGATTATCTGGTCGAACGGGTGGGCATTGACCATGTTGCATTGGGATCGGATTTCGACGGCACGTTGATCTCGAACAGGATGGGGGACGTCACCGGCTTGCCACGCCTGCTCGGTGCGCTGCAGGTGGCCGGTTACGACAATGAGGCGCTGATGAAGATCGCGCATGGCAATTGGTTTTCGCTGCTGGAACGCACCTGGAGCTGATGCCGCTAATTTGTCCGGTTGGGCCGAGGTTAATGGGGTAAGCCGCCCTTTTTTGAACGACATCGAAACTGCAAACGTCTTCGGCGCCCGGCGCCCGCATCTTTATCGCTCTGTGTTTTTCCTATAGGATTGTATAGTTCCGATAGGAAACCAAGTTGAATGCCGATAAAGTTCGCGCAAGCAGGGAGGTGAGCATGCTGGATGCCGTGACGGAAGAGCGTGACGAAATGGACCTCGGCAAGCGGGTGCGGGCACTGCGGGCCAATGTCGACATGACGATCAAGGAAGTGTCGCTGCGCTCGGGAATGTCCGCTTCGGCCATTTCCAAGATCGAGAACAATCAGCTTTCGCCGACCTACGAGAACATCATCAAGCTCGCACGAGGACTGGGAGTGGATATTTCGGAGCTTTTCTCTGACCCCAGCAAGCAAATGCCGCGCGGCCGCCGGTCGTTCACCCGCAAGGGCCAGGGCAAGATTATCAATACGAAACAGTATATTTACGAGATGCTCTGCACCGATCTCATCGGCAAGAAGATGATGCCGTTGAAGGCGACGCTCAAGGCCCACGAGATTCGCGACTTCGGTAAGCTCATCGCCCATGTCGGCGAGGAAGTCGTCATCGTGCTCAGTGGCCGCGTCGAGCTGTGGACCGAATTCTATGAGCCGCTCATTCTGGAAGAGGGCGACTGCGCCTATTTCGACAGCACCATGGGGCATGCCTGCCTTGCCGCCGGCGACGGCGATGCCGAACTATTCTGGGTCTGCTCCAGCAACGAAGTTCTCGGGCTATCCTAGCCGAAAGGGTAGGCGCCACGCGCTTGACACATCGAAAGTGTGAGTATTGAATATCCGCATACGAAATAAAAATTCTTTACGGAAACTAATATTATTATTCGCGGATGAATATCCGACTGTAATCAGGGGAAAGACATGTCCGAAGAAATCAATGGTCGCCGCGCGTTTCTGACGGCCGCGGCATTGGGAGGTGGTGCCGCCGTTCTCGTTGGTGGCGCGACGGCAGCTGTCGCGCAGACAGCAAGCGCGCCCGGTACGCTTCAGGCTATCCGCGACCGCGGCGAACTTCGCATCGCCGTGGCGCCGGGCGAGCCTTGGTTCTACAAGGATCAGCGCAGCGGCGAATGGTATGGGCTCGGCTGGGGCGTCGGCGTGGCGCTCGCCAAGGAACTGGGTATCAAGGCGACCCCGGTGGAAACCACATGGGGCACGGCGATCGCCGGCCTTCAGGCCGGCCAATTCGACGTGATGTTCACCATGGATGCGACGCCGCAGCGGGCGCTTGCCGCCGATTTTCCGGTCCAGCCGATGTTCTATTACGCGCAGGGCGTTCTTCTGAAGGACGGCGTCACCGTCTCGACCTGGGAGGAGATGAACAAGCCGGAATTCAAGATCGGCGTCGTTCTCGGTACGTCTCCGGATCGCGACATCACCGTTCGTCTTCCAAAGGCGACGATCGAACGCTTCCCCAGCGCCGACGAGACGGGTGCTGCCTTCGTTGCCGGCCGAATGGACGCGATTTCGCTGTTCCACCCGGCGCTCGTCATGCTGCAGTCCAAGGTCAAGCGCGGCTCGATCGTTCTGCCCGAGCCGATCCGGCAGTCGCCTTCGAGCGCCGGCGTTCCCAATCAGGCCGACAAGTCGTGGCGCGACTGGCTTGGTCTCTCGATGGATTATCTCTATCAGACCGGCCAGACGCAGAAGATTTTCGATGAGTATCTGACCTATCGCGGTATCGATGCCTCCAAGGTCCCGGCCATCATGCGCGAGCGCTGGACCAAGGCCTGAGGAAAAATCGGAGAGGCGGGCCGCAAGCCCGCCTCTCTTTTTCTTGGCTTTTCTATCCTCGGCCGCGCATCGACAAGGTGCGGAGATCATCATGAACTACACCTGGGATTTCTCGCCCATTCGTATGAATGCGGGGCTGCTGCTCGAAGGGCTCGGCAATACGCTGCTCCTGTCGGCGGCATCGATCATTGCCGGGCTGTGTTTCGGCATTCTCCTGGCGCTGATGCGGCTCTCGTCGAACAGGCCGGTCTCGATCGTTGGCACGGCGATCATCGAATTCTATCGCAATACACCGCCGCTGGTGCATTTCTTCTGGTATTTCTATGGGTTGCCGATCCTGATCGGCGTCAGCCTCGATCCGTTTGTGGCGGCCTGGATTGCACTCTCCATTCAGTCGGGCGCCTTTTTTGCCGAGGTTTTCCGCGGCGGCATCGTCTCGATCGAGCGCGGCCAGTGGGAAGCCGCCCGAGCGCTTGGCATGCGCGGCGGCAGGATCATGCGCCGCATCATCCTGCCGCAGGCGCTGCGCCGCATGATCCCACCGCTGATGGAGCGCTCGTTCGAACTGGTGAAGACGACGTCGCTCGCCGCCACGCTTGCCTATGGCGATCTCGTCTATCAGGCGATGGTGGTGACGTCGCAGACCTACCGGCCGCTGGAAACCTATACGACCGTCGCCGTTCTGTTTTTCAGCGTGCTCTTCATCGCAAGCCTCGGCATGCGCGCCGTCGAAGCGCGTCTTGCGCGATATCACAAGAGGTAGACCATGGACTATCAGTTCCAGTTCGGCGAAGTCCTCGCCAATAGCGACCTCCTGCTGCGTGGTATCCGGCTGACCCTGACGCTGTGGGCGCTGGCTTTTTCCGGCGCGCTGGTGGCCGGTCTGTTTCTGGGGCTTGCCCGCGCCTCTACGGTCAAATGGATCAACTGGCTGGCGACCGGCTACATCGAAGTGTTCCGCAACACACCGGTTCTGGTGCAACTCATCTGGTTCTATTATGCCTTTCCGGTCCTCACCGGTTGGCAGATGAGCTCGTTTACCGCTGCGGCCCTTGGCCTGTTTCTCAATACGTCGGCCTATTGCGCCGAGATCTGGCGCGCCGGCCTGCAATCGGTCGCTTTGGGGCAGTGGGAAGCGGGCAGGGCGCTCGGCATGACGACAAGGCGTACGCTTGCCCGCATCATCCTGCCACAGGCGGCGCGCCGCATGATCCCGGCCTTCACCAATCGTGGCGTCGAACTGGCCAAGATGACGTCGATCGCCTCCGTCATTACCGTTCAGGAGCTGATGTACGAGGCGAAGATGCTGAGCACCCAGTCATTCCTGCCGCTGGAAACCTTCTCGGTCGTGGCGGTCATTTATTTCCTGGTGATCTATCCAGGCACGCTTGCAGCCTACGGGCTGGAGCGTCGATTGAACTCACGAGGAACCTGACATGGACTTGAACGAAGAAACGGTCCTCAGCGTCGAAGGCTTGCGCAAGAGCTTCGGACCCAACGAGGTTCTGAAGGGCCTGGACCTCAAGGTGAAACCGGGCGAGCGCATTGCCATTCTCGGCTCCAGCGGCTCGGGCAAAAGCACCTTCCTGCGCTGCATCAACTTCATGGAAACGCCAAGCGCCGGCCGCATCAGTCTCGACGGTGTGCCGGTCGGCAAGCAGGGCAAAGCCGACCAGATCGTCGCGTCGGAAAAGGAGCTCTGCGCGCTTCGCACCCGCGTCGGCATGATCTTCCAGCAGTTCAATCTGTTTCCCCATATGACCGCGCTCGAAAACGTCATGGAGGGTCTGATCTCGGTGCACGGCAAGAGCCGCGCCGACGCAAGGGCCACGGCGAAGGATTATCTCGCCCGCGTCGGCCTTGCCGAAAAGGCGGATCAGTATCCGGCGCGATTGTCCGGCGGCCAGCAGCAGCGCGTCGCGATTGCCCGGGCACTGGCGATGGAGCCGGAAATCCTTCTCTTCGACGAGCCGACATCATCCCTGGACCCGGAACTGGTCGGCGAAGTGCTGGATGTCATCCTCGACCTCTCCAAGGAAGGCCGCACCATGCTTCTGGTCACGCATGAGCTCGGTTTCGCCTATCACTTCGCAACACGCGTGCTGTTCCTGCATAATGGCCAGATCCACGAAGAGGGTACGCCGGACGAGGTGTTGAAAAATCCGCAGCAGGAGCGCACGAAGGCTTTTCTGGCGCGCTTCTCATCCTTCCATTTCTAGAGGCAGGCCAATGACAGAAGACAAGGGCGCGCAGACGCCGGTCGAGGATCCCCGCAACGAGGATCTGTGGATCTGGCTGAATGGCCGGCTCGTCAAGCGCGCTGATGCTGTGGTGTCGATCTTCGACGCCGGCTTCGGGCTTGGCGACGGGGTCTGGGAAGGCATCCGGCTTGCCAAGGGCAAGCTCGTGTTCGTGGAAGAGCATCTGAAGCGCCTTTACGAAGGTGCCCGCACCATCGCGCTCGACATCGGCCTGGCGAAGGACGAGATGCAGGCGGCGCTCGAGGAAGTCTGTGCGGCGAACGGCATCGAGGATGGTGGTCATCTGCGCCTGATGGTGACGCGGGGCGAAAAGCGCACCGTGCATCAGGATCCGCGCAATGCACTTGGCAAGGCGACGATCGCGATTACCGCCGAGTTCAAAAAGCCGGACCCCGAAATCAAGAAGCAGGGCATCAAGCTCTTCACCTCGACATTTCGGTCGTCGGGACCCGACTCCTTCGATCTCAGGCTGAATTCGCACAGTCGTCTGAATTTCATTCAGCCGTTGCTGCAGGCGATTGCGGCCGGTGCCCACGAGGCGCTGATGCTCGATCCCGCCGGGTTCGTCGCGAGCTGCAACTCGACCAATTTCTTCATCGTGCGCGATGGTGAAGTGCTGACATCCAGCGGACGCTTCTGCTTCAAGGGGATCACCCGGGCGAAGGTCATCAAGCTGTGCGCGGAGCAAGGGATTGCCTGCCGCGAGACGGACTTCACACTGGCCGAAGTCTATAACGCCGATGAGGCTTTCGTGACCGGCACCTTCGGCGGTGTCACGCCCGTTCGCTCGGTGGATGGCCGCAGCCTTGGCGAAAGCCTGCCGGGAAAACTCACGAGCCGCCTGTCGGCGATCTACGACCAGACGTTCCTCGGAGAGGGACCGAAATGACGCTTACGAGCCGGATCGCCACTTTCGCCGAAACGTTGCGTTATGACGATATTCCGCAAGCCGTCCGGCACAAGGCAAGTCTGCACATCATCGACAGCATCGGCTGTGGGATTGCAGGTTCAGTGAGTGATCTTTCCCGCCGGGTGCTGTCGTTTTTGGCCAGCGAGGCGAAGGAAGGGGCCTGTCCGGTCCTCGGCACAAGCCTCGCCTTTGGGCCTGCCACATCCGCCTTCGGCAATTCGGCCGCGATGAATGCGCTCGATTTCGACGACGGGCTCGAAGCCGATGGCAAGGGCATGGGCCATCCCGGCGCGACCATCGTTGCGGCGGCGATCGCGGCGCCATTCCGGACGGCGGTTACGGGCCGCGATTTCCTGACGGCGGTCGTTGCGGGTTACGAGATCAACAACCGGCTGATCCAGGCGATGCAGCCGAGCATCGAGCGTTTTCGCGAGGTCTACGGTGTCTGCCAGCATCAGACGGTTGGTGCCGCCATCGCCTATGGCAAGCAGAAGGGGCTTGGGCGGGACGCGCTCGAAAACGCGATCGGCTTTGCCGGCACCTTGGCCAATGTCCCCAGCCTGAAGAAGTATAATTGGGAAAGCCGGCCGCTCGTGTCCTTCAAGGACTTCAACGCGCCAGCCGCCGAAACCGGCGTGCGTGCCGTCGAACTCGACGCCTGCGGCCTTGTCGGCGCAAAGGCGGTGCTCGATGGGACGAGCGGGCTGTGGCGGATGCTTGGGTCGGACCGTTTCGACGAGCAGATGCTGGTCGGTGGGCTCGGCGACGACTGGAGCCTGTCGTGCAACACGATCAAGGCGTTTCCGACCTGCCGCTGGATGCAGACGACGCTCTCGGCGTTTCAGGATCTCAAGCGGGAGCATGGGCTTAGGGCGGACGACATCCAGACGGTGACCGTTCATACGGCGGCGGCGCTGATCCGTGATTTCATGGATCGCGCTCCCACGACGATGGTGGATGCGCAATTCTCTTTTCCCTACGCCATTGCCGCCATGGCGCTCGACATCGCGCCCGCCGCGCGCTGGTACGAGCCGGAGACCATGGTGCGCGCTGATCTCGCGGTATTTTCCCGCAGGATCGAGGCGGAGATCGATGACGAGGCCGATCGTCTGCTCGACAGCATCCGCCGTCCCACCGGCCGCGTGAGCATCCGGACACAGGATGGCAGGCATCTGGTGTCCCCCCTTGTCCAGTTCGCACCCGGCAGCCCTTTGAACCCGGTATCAGACGACTTCATTCTCGAAAAATTCGAAGCGAATGTTGCTCCGGTCATTGGCACCGAAGTGTCGCAAAGGTTGCTCGAAGGACTTCTCGGCCTTAATCGCATCGAGGACATGGCAGCGGTGCTGCGGCTTGGTGTGACGGCGAGCTGATCGGATAGCAAGGATCCCATCCATCCTGTCGCTGTGATGCCTGTCGGAGTTATCTTTCGCCGCGCCTATAGGGTTGCATCAGCGCCTGCGGCACGCGGGCGCGGCGGCTCATGACGGCCAGCGCGACGATGGAGAGAATATAGGGCGTCATCAGGAAGATCTGGTAGGGCACACCTTGCACCGCCGTCTGCAGGCGGAGCTGGAAAGCGTCGAAGAAGGCGAAGAGCAGGGCACCGAACAGCGCCCGGCCCGGTCGCCAGGAGGAAAAGACGACCAGCGCGATACAGATCCAGCCGCGACCCTGCACCATGGTGGGGAAAAAACTGTTGAAGGCGGAAAGTGTCAGGAAAGCGCCGCCCACGCCCATCAGCGCGCTGCCGACGATCACGGCGCCGTAGCGCACCTTCATCGGGTTGACACCCTGCGCTTCGGCGGCATGTGGGTTCTCGCCGGTCATGCGGACCGCCAGCCCGACCGGCGTGCGAAAGACGATATAGGCCATGGCCAGCGCAACCAGGATCGCCAGATAGGTCGGCGCGGTCTGCGTGAAGAAGGCAGGGCCGATGAAGGGCAGGGTCGATAGGCCGGGGATGCTGATCGGCTGGAACGGCACGATGGTCGGCGGCGTTCCGGCCACCGGCACGACGAGGCGGAAGACATAATAACTGAAGCTCGAGGCGAACAGCGTCACCCCAAGACCGGAGACATGCTGCGACAGGCCGAGCGTCACCGTCAGCGCCGAATGCAGCAGGCCGAAGACGCCACCGGCGATCGCGGCGACCAGAAGGCCGGTCCAGAGGTCGGCGCCATGATAGACCGACAGCCAGCCGATCATCGCGCCGAAGGTCATGATGCCTTCGATGCCGAGATTGAGCACGCCCGCGCGCTCGCAAAGCAGGGCTCCCAGCGTGCCGAAGATCAGCGGTGTCGCGATGCGCAGCACGGCGGCCCAGAGCCCGGCGGAGGCGATGATATCGAACAGCGCGCTCATCGGCGGATCCTGTATTGCGTGAAGAACACCGCGATCAGCATGGTGAGCAGCGACAAGGCCACGGTGACATCGGCGATATAGGTCGGGATGCCGAGGCTGCGGCTCATGCCATCGGCGCCGACGAACATGGTCGCCGTGAAGATGGCGGCGAGCACCACACCGAGCGGATTGAGATTGGCGAGCATGGCGACGACGATGCCGGCATAGCCGAAGCCGGGCGACAGGTCGGTGGTCACATAGCCCTTGACGCCCATCACCTCGACCGCACCCGCGAGCCCGGCAAGCCCGCCCGAAAGGCAGGCGACCTTGACGAGCGTGCTGCCCAACCGCACGCCGGCGAAGGTCGCGCCGGAAGGGTTGAGGCCGGCGGCGCGCGACCGTATGCCGAAGACGGTACGCGACTGGATGAAATAGACGACGGCGGCCAGGGCGATGGCGATCAAAAAGCCGATATGCAGCCGCGAGCGGGCGATCAGCTTCGGCAGTATGGCGTGATCGACGACGGCCTGGGATTGCGGCCAGCCGAAGGCCGTGGGATCCTTGAGCACGCCGTCGATCAGCATGGAGACGAAGAGCACGGCAATGAAATTGAGGATCAGGCTGGTCACCACCTCATCGACGGAAAAGCGTAGCCTGAGCCAGAGCGGGATCAGGATCAGCACCATCCCGGCGACGGCGCCGATGACGAGCAGCAGCGGGATCAGGATCGGTGCCGGCAATCCGGCGAGCATGTTCGAGCCGAAAGCGGCGACGGCAATCGCGCCGAGATAGAACTGCCCTTCGGCACCGATGTTCCAGAGCCGGGCGCGGAAGGCGACGGCGGCCGCAAGCCCCGTCAGGATCAGCGGCGTGGCGCGCGTCAGCGTCTCGGTTGCAGAAAGTCGCGAGCCGAAGGCGCCGACCAGGATCCGCCGGTAGGCCTCAAGCACCGGCGCGCCGGCAATCGCGATCAATATGCCGGCCAGCGCTAGGGCAGCGACGACAGCGAGCAACGGCGTCAGGATCATCAGGTAGAGGGGGCGATGCTCGCGCCGTTCAAACCGCATGGCTGGCCTCCGGTGCTTTCGACCATTCTCCGGCCATCATCAGGCCCAGCATGCGAGCATCAGCCTCCTTGGCGTCGACCGGCGGCGACAGCCTGCCACCAACGATTGCCTGGATACGATCCGCAAGCGCAATGACCTCATCGAGATCTTCCGAAATCAACAGCACCGCCGTTCCCTGGCGACGCGTCTCCAGAATGCGGGCGTGAACCGCGGCCACCGCGCCTTCGTCGAGCCCGCGCGCCGGCTGCGCGGCGATCAGGATTTTCGGACGCTGATGGAGGTTGCGACCGAGAATGAGCTTCTGCATGTTACCGCCCGACAGCAACCGGGTGCGGCTTGTCGGAGCGCCGCCCCGTACATCGAACTTGGCGATGATCTCCTGCGCGAAGGCGATGCCGGCCTTTCGGTCGACCAGCCCGTTCTTCGAGAAGGAGGAAAGGCGTTCCAGCACGGCGTTTTCCCAGATCGCCATCTCGCCGATCGCACCTTCCTTGTTGCGGTCTTCGGGGATGCGGCCAATGCCCGCCCCGACGACTTCGGCGACGTCCGGGTTGTCGATCGGCTTGCCGAAGAAGAAGAGATCGCCCGATGTGCGGGCAAGCGTGCCGGAGAGTATCTGGGCGAGCGCTGTCTGACCGTTGCCCGATACGCCGATAATACCGAGGATTTCGCCGGCGCGCAGCTTGAAGCTGACCTTCTTCAGTCGCTCGACGCCGCCAACACTCACCGTCACATCGCGTGCTTCAAGTGCGACCTCGCCCGGTGTGCCCGGCTCGCGGACCGGGCGCGTCACCCGATGGCCGATCATCAGCTCGGCAAGCTCCGCCTTGTCCGTCCGCGACGCTTCACGCTCGGCCACCATTCTGCCGCCGCGAAGTACGACGATGCGGTTTGCCGCGGCCATCACTTCGTCGAGCTTGTGGGAAATGAAGATCAGCGACAGGCCCTGACGTGCCATTTCCTTGAGCGTCGCAAACAGGCGTTCCGCCTCGATATTGGTGAGCACGGCGGTCGGTTCGTCGAGGATCAGGATACGGGCGTCGTTATAAATGGCCTTGAGGATTTCCACGCGCTGCTGTTCGCCGACGGAAAGATCCCCGAGGCGCGCATCGGGATCGACCTTCAGGCCGAAACGTTCGGAGAGTGTCAGCAGCTTCGCGCGCGCAATGCCGGTCCGGGATCGCCATGACCAGAGTTTCTCCGTGCCGGTCATGACGTTTTCGAGCACGGTCAGATTGGGCGCGAGCGAGAAATGCTGGTGTACCATGCCGACGCCGGCGCTAATCGCCGCGCGCGGCTTGCCATGGGGCAGCTCGATGCCGTCGATCAGGATGCGCCCGGCATCCGGCACGTAATGGCCGAAGAGGATGCTCATCAGCGTTGTCTTGCCGGCGCCGTTTTCGCCGAGCAGCGCCACGATCTCACCCTTGGAAAGCGTGAGCGAGATGCCGTCATTGGCGACGATGTCACCGAACCGCTTGCTGACGCCGTCTATCTCAAGGATAGGTCCGGTCATGCCGTAAGCCCTGCAATCGGGTAGCGATGCTGCCAGCGTCCATCGGCTTCCAGCCGGGTGGCGAGAGACAGCAGAAGGGCGTCCTTGCCCATCGGCGCGATGATCTGGACAGGCACTGGCAAGCCATCGGCATCGGCGCCGAAGGGCAGCGTCAGGGCCGGAAAGCCGGAGGCATTGGCAAGCGAAGCCAGCGGCGCGAAAGCGGTCATGCGGTCGAGATGCAGGTCCGTATCGGAATGATCCGTGGGAAAGGATCCGATCAGCGGCGGCGCCGAGGCAAGCATCGGCGTCAGCAAGATATCGACCCGGTCGAAGAGGTTCCACAGACTGCGGCTCGCCCGCACCGCGCCGTTGAGCGCATCCCAGAGCGCCGTTGCCGGCATGGCGCGTCCGCGCAGGATGAAAGCCTGCGTCAGCGTTTCGGCAGCCTGCGTGTCGAGTTTGAGACCATCTACCAGAGCGGCGATGTTGACGGAGACGATATCGCCGAAGGCGCGTCTGCTGGCCAAGACCGGTTGTTCGATGTCGCTCCAGGCGAGCGGGACGATCCGGTGCCCCTGTGTTTCGAGAAGGCGTGCTGCGGCTTCGACGACTTGCTGCCGTTCGGGCATGGTGGGATGGCGTGTGCCCGTATCTGCAAGCAGGCCGATCCGCAGCGATCCCACTTGCGCAGCGATCCGCTCTATATCCGCAAAAGGCCCCTTGGTTTCGCCGCCAAGAGCCTCGAGGAGCCGGCTGGTATCGCGCACCGAGCGTGTTACGGCGAGCTCGCTGGCAATGCCGCCAAGATGATTGCCGAAGAAGGGGCCGGCCGGCATCGCGCCCCGTGTCGGCTTCAGGCCGACAAGGCCGCAACATGCGGCCGGCACGCGGATCGAGCCGCCGGCATCCGTGGCGTGGGCAAGCGCTACGATACCTGCGGCCACGGCCGCCGCCGCACCACCCGATGAACCGCCGGCGGTGCGGGTGGGATCCAGCGGATTGCGGCAGATCGGCCCGGTCGCGGGCTCGGATGCCAGGGAGAAGCCGAATTCCGGGCTGGTGGTCAGCCCGAACAGGCAGAAGCCGGCCTCACGAAACCGTTTTGCAAGATCGCTATCCGCGTTGCCGCCTTCACGTTTGAGCAGGCGTGAACCAGCCGTCACCGGCAGACCTGCAAAAGGACCACCGAGATCCTTGGCGAGCGTCGGTATCCCGGCAAAAGGCCGGGCGGCAAAGCGGTCCGGCTGTTGCGATTGTTCCTGATCCATCGCCTCAGCGGAGGCAAGGCCCATCGCGGCGTCGAGATGGGCTATGGCTCCAAGAGCAGCCTGTCGCTCGCTAGCGGAGAGAGCGGCCTGCATGGCGTCGATGCAGGTAAGCTTTCCGGCCTTGATAGCGCCGGCCAGGTCGGTGGCATCGGCGGAAAGAGGACTGGACATGGTCGGGCCGGGCTACTTCGGCTGGTCTATAACCTTGGGAACCTCAAAGGTGCCCGCCTTGATATCCGCGCGGACCTTTTCCATTGCCGCTTCGGCGTCCGCCGGTGCCACGCCCTTCACATAGACGATGTCGCTGCCGCCATCCTTCATCAGGCCATAGGCCGTGTAATTGCGCCCAACCGGCTTGCCGGCGGCAACGTCGGCGATCGCCGCATTGAGGATGGGGCGGAAATACCACATGGCATTGGCGAAGACCGTGTCTGGATAGCGCGGCGTATAGTCGATCAGCGAGCCGATTGACTTGATTTTGCGCTCCTTGGCGGCATCCGCCGTGCCGATGCGCTCGCCGAACAGGATGTCGGCGCCGGCGTCGATCTGCGCCAGGCCCGCTTCGCGCGCCTTCGGCGGGTCGAAGAAGGTGCCGATGAAAGAGACGAGATGCTTGCAGTCGGGATTGACCGCCTTGACGCCAGCGGCAAAGGCGTTGATCAGCATGTTGACTTCCGGGATCGGGATCGCGCCGACCGAGCCGACAACATTCGACTTCGTCATCTTGCCGGCGAGCATGCCCGCGAGATAGGCGCCGTCATGGTTCCATGTTCCGAATACCCCGAAATTGCCGCCGGCGGCCTCGCCGCTGGAGCCGAGCACGAAGGCGGTGTCCGGATAGTCGGCGGCGACCTGTCGTGCTTCCTTTTCCACCGCATAGGCTTCGCCGATGATCAGCTTGTTGCCCTGTTCGGCATATTCGCGCATGGCGCGCGGATAGTCGGTGCCCGACACGCCCTCGGAGAACACATACTCGATCACGCCCTCCTTCGCCGCATCTTGAAGCGCCTTGTGAAGACAGGAGTTCCACGCATTTTCCACCGGCGAAGCATGAATGCCGGCAACTTTCAGCGGCGCGGCGGCACGAGCGGCGGGCGCAAGTGCGCTCACGCCAAGAGCGATGCCCGATGCGATGACCGCACGGCGCGATAGGATGATGTCATGTGTCATTGTCTGTTCCCACGTTTTTGATCGTTTGGTCAAAAGTCTATGGGGCGATTAAAAAAGTGTCAAGCAATCGAGTGGCTTAAAGAATGTGCATTCTGGCGCAGTACAGCCTTTTCGCGCGATGGTCTCGATCATCGCGCGATAGCGCTTCAGCGCACGCCTGCTAGCAAATCCGCTTCGTCGGCGACAATGGAGGCTGCCTCGTTCAAGAGGACGTCTTTTGCGTTTTTGCGGGCTTTCTCAAGGGCAATATCAGCACTCAGGCTGCGCTCGTTTGCCTGCAGGCCATCGTCTCCACCGGTGTCCACACCATCGTCTATTTTGTCGCGCGACTTGAGGCGACTTGCCTGAGCGGCCATTTCATTGCGGCGCTCGGTTTCATTGAGGGAGATAACCCGTTTTTCGCGCTGCGCCTTCAGTGCGGTAATGTCTTCTACGAAGCGTTGGAAATCCGGATCGCTCTGCACCCGGGCATCGTGGCGGCTTTGCAGTTGCGGCAGCAATGCCTTTATACTGCCGTCGGCCTTATAGTTGGCTGGCTTGACCTCAGTCCACGGCAGAGCATTGTCATAGCTCGCCTCGCCAAAGGTCTTCGGATCCGAAAGGCCCGGCAGGCTGATGTCAGGCGTCACGCCACGCAGCTGTGTCGTGCCGCCATTGACGCGGAAAAACTGGGCAACCGTCAATTTCAGCTCGCCGAATTTCGGCTTGCTGTTGCGGGCCACCTGGTCAAGATTGACCACAGTCTGCACGGTGCCCTTGCCAAAGCTGGGTTCGCCGACAATCACCCCTCGACCATAGTCCTGTATCGCCGCGGCAAAAATCTCGGAGGCCGACGCCGAGCCGCGATTGATCAATACGCCAACCGGGCCAGTCCAGGCGGGCACGGGAAGATCGTCGCTTTCTACCTCGACCTTGCCGTCCGCATCGCGCTGCTGAACCACCGGGCCTTTGCCAACGAACAGGCCGGTCAAATCGATTGCTTCCGACAGCGAGCCGCCGCCATTGTTGCGCAAGTCGACCAGAACGCCGTCGACCTTGTCTTGCTTCAGCTCGATGAGAAGCTTGGCGACATCGCGGCTTGCGCTTCTGTAATCCTTGTCGCCTTTTCGCCGCGCTTCGAAGTCCTCATAAAATGCCGGCAGGGTAATCACGCCGATTTTGCGCGTGGCGTCGCCATCCTTGACCGACAGGATGGTTTTCTGGGCCGCCTGTTTGTCGAGGCTGATCTTATCGCGCACGAGGCTGATGAGGCGATGTTTGGCATCCGGTCCGGCATCCGCCGGCAGGATGTCCAGGCGCACGACAGACCCCTTGGCGCCGCGGATCATTTGCACGATTTCGTCAAGGCGCGTACCGACGACTTCTTTTATCGCGCCGCTTTCGCCCTGGCCGACACCGGTAATGCGGTCACCGACCGCAAGCTTGCCGGACAATTGCGCCGGGCCACCGGGCACGAGTTCACGGATCGTCGTGTAGTCGTCTCTTTCCTGCAATACCGCGCCGATACCAACCAGCGAAAGCTTCATGGAAATATCGAATTCAGCCGAAGCGGTCGCGCCAAAATAATCGGTATGCGGGTCAACCGACGTTGTGTAGGCATCCATGAATGATTGGAAGACATCGTCGCTTTTGTATTTGTAGGCGCGCTCGAGGGAATTTTCGTAACGTTTGTCGAGCGTATCGCGAATAGCAGCGTCAGTCTTGCCCGCCAGCTTCAAGCGCAGCCAGTCGCTCTTGACGCGTTTGCGCCACAGATCATTGCTCTCCGCTTCGGATTTCGGCCAAGGCTCCTTGTCGCGGATCAGGGGATAGTCTTCCCGCACACTGAAGTCGAACTTCTGGCTGAGCAGGTTGCGCGCATAGCTCATCCGATCGACAACGCGCTGCTCATAAACGTTGAAAATCGAAAATGGGATATTCAAGTCTTCCTGATTGATGGCGTCATCGATCTTGGTGCTGCTGGCCATGAACGTGTCGATATCCGTCTGCAGGAAGATGACCCGGTCCGGATCCAGCGACTTGATAAACCGGTTCATGATTTTGACCGACAGGGCATCATCAAGCGGAACGGGCTTATAGTGGAAACGGGTCAGAAATTGCGCGCTCAAATGAGCGGCCTGCCCCTGTTGCGGCAGCGGCGTCAAAACTGGCGGTGAGCCGGCTTCCAGAGCATATGCCGACGGTGCAATTGCCAGGAACATGCAGAGGAAACCATATCGTATACGCATTAAGCCTTGATCCGATTCTCAACGTTGACTGTCTAATGTGTGATCTTGGTGGAACAATTATGGTTTTTTGGCAACTAGACGATGCGTTCCGTCCGGAAAGATTTTCAGAATGCTTCCGTTCGACATTGGTTTGAGGGCCAAATTGGCAACAGCCCTCGCAAATGGTCTCCACAGGTTGCTGCCAATGTAGTGTGGCATCTTCAATGTGTGATCGCCATGACAAGCCAGTCGTCATCGCGAAGCGGGGCCAGCATCGCGCGCGCATCGTCCAGTGCCATGCTTTCGTTGAGCAGGCTCCATGCTGCCTTTTCTGATGCCTTGGGAGGTTCGAGGGCTAGTCTGTCGAGTTTCACGCTCAATTTTTGCACCATGCCCGGAGGGGTCCAACCGCCCGTGTGGCGGAACCCGCCCGGTTCCAACCGGTCGGCAGAGCCGGCATAGCCACGCAGCATCGTTTCAATCGGCTGTCCATGGATGAGAGAGTCGATCTCTTCGGGCGACCAGCCAAGCGCCGGGAGATGCGTTTCCAGCCGATGATGGTTTGTATCGTTGCTGGCGCTCAGTGTGGGCAGGGGGGCGAAGCTCTCGGCAAGCACCACCAGGGCGGCAAGTCCGGGGCTGATGAATTCCGGTTGCAGCCAGGACTCAGCGGCGCCCTCTGGGCCAAGATAAAAGGCTGCATGAATATCTTCACGTTCAGCCAGCACCGCATACCGGGCGACGGCGAGGGCCGACAGCCTTTCGCGATCACCGGTTTCCCATGCCGCCAACAGGTCCGAAATCTCCCGCTTCAAGGCTGATGTGACAGCACAGCGAAAAGCGTGATGAAGCACTGCCATGTCGAATTCTCCCGTGAAAAGCCGCCGGACCAAGAGGACCGGCGGTGAAAGTCACTGCGTCTAAACATTAGGGTTTTCTCAAGCAAAGTCTATTGGGCGGTGCAATTGCCCAGAGTACCGTTGATGACGGTAACACCGGAGCCGGCCGCGGTGGCCAGACTTTGGAAAGCTCCGGCTGCTACTCTGCTTGCCTCCCCATTGGTCGTTATCGGACTTTGGATCTGTGTCTTTGCAATGCTCCAGTGATCGGCCGGGTCATTGTCGAAGGTGATATTCCAAGGGAAGGCCCTCGGGTTGTAGGTACCAGTCACATTGATTGGGATATTGACGTTCCCGATTGGAAGCTGGGTATTGAGCGCCGGATTGATCAGATTGCCGAGATCTACCTTGACGAAGCACTGCGCAGCCGGCCGGCCGATGCGTGCCGCAGCGTCATCGGCATAATGGAAGAACGACAGAGTCGGGAGGTGTGGGGGATTCGGTGGAACAGGAGCAGGGCCTGCACTGACGCCGAAGCTCGCCAAAGTCCAATCGACAATTCCCGTTCCGGCATTAGCGTTAACGCCACGATAAATGGAATAGGCGTGTGCCGAACTTGTCGCGCCGAGGGCGACAAGGCCGGTAAGCGTCGCAGCAAGGATGCGGCTGCGTAGTTTGGTCATTTGCATGGCGGTTCTCCTTTTCACGATAGGGGACGAACGTTCCCCACGGCATGCGGGGAGCGCTGACCGGCGACGCATGCCGCCGGACCTGCTATGGCGGTGAGCGAATTCGCGCCGTCCGCCGTGTCTGTGAGTGTTCGAGGAGGCGCGCTGAGGTCGCCTCCGGGCATTCAAGCGAAAGGCGCGTCGGCGCCCCGCACCATGGTCTTACGCAGGATGTCTTCCGGCGTAGGGATGGGGTGCTGCTCGAGAGGATGAGGGTCCAGGCTGTCCGCCGCCCTGGTGGGGGCGGCGGACATCATATGGTTCATGCGGGTGAAGGGGTGTTGGGGCGGCGCTTCACCCGCATGGCCACATGAGGCTTATCCGAGTTCAACGCTCCACTTGCCGGTTGAATCGAGTTCGACGTCGCAGACGGTGTAGCCGCCGGTGAAGTCGCAGCCAGCGGCAGACCTGCTCGACTGTGTGAAGTTCATGACGTTGCCAGGCGTATACCAACCGGTCTGGACATAATATTTGAGGATCGGCTGGCAATCGGTGTGGCTGTTCGGATTTGCCTGTACGAAGTTGGAGAGTACGATGCCACCATTGACGGCGACGGCTGAGCCGACATTGTAGTAGGGCGGCGAGCCGGCGATGGGTGTGTTGATGCGGAAGGCGCCCGCCTGCACGTCTTCCTCATATTTCGCTCTGGAAAGACCAAGCGGAGTGACCGTCGCGTCCGTCGAGTTGTTCGGCGAGCTGCCTGACGACCTCGGTGTAAGATCGACCGCGCGGCTGGCGGATGCATAGCCGGAGGCGGCCCCGACTTGTGGCAGCGCGTGGGCCTGCTGGATGCCGGCATAATATTGCAGATTGACCTCGAAGGTCAGGATTGCGCCGGTATCGTCATGGTTGCCGAGGGACAGCGAATAGAGGCTGTTCGAATAGACCGGCCCGCCGCCGGTGTAGATGGCCGGCTCCTGGAAGAAATAGAAATTCTGAGTCTGTTTCTGGTAGTTCTTCACGTTGATGGTCAGCAATGTAGACATGGTCAACAATCCTTTTGCGTTGAGAGTGAAGCAAGGGTTTCGGTCGTGGCGAAAGCTGTACTGGTCTGGCTTTTCTGTGCCGGCGCCGTGACCAAAACCCTGATTAGAAAGATCTTTTGTATTGCATTCTTAATCAACCTAAAGCTGTTGATTTGAGATTGATAAACGCGTCGAAATTACGCTCAGCGTAATGACTGTTCCGGGGGGATGGCTTCGAGCAGGTCGAGGAGGCGGGATCGGATCGTCGCAGGCCGGCTGCGCAGCGCCAGCACCCATTGCAGTTCGTTGGCGGAGATCGTGCTATCACGGTGCCAATCCATGGTACCGCGCCCCAGCAGAAGCCAGTCGAGCGAGACGTCAAGCACGCGGGCCAGTGCGGAGACGCTTTCCAAAGAAGCATGACCGCCATTCTGCCAGCGTGAGACGGCAGCGACTGACACATTGAGCTCGGCGGCGAGGGCATGCACTTTCCGGATCTTGCGTTGAGAGATCGCCTGTCGAATACGTCTGCCGCGAGCGGGATCGTGAGCCATATAGATTCTTCCTATGGTTGGATTTGCAACAGCCCAGCCATAGGGAATTTTAGATATACCAAATATTAGATGATGCTTATGGTTAGTGGAGGGAAAACGATCTGGCGCCAGGCCTTTCTCTGCCCGCCGTGACGACGTCAAACTGTTGATTTTTGATCCGTGCTGCAACACAAGAGGGGCCGGGCGAAGACGCGCCTTGAGGCGGTAGCGACCGCAACCCCACACTGTCTTTGCGATCGCGAATCGAAATAACCTCGTTTGAGTTCATGCGGCTTAATCGCGCGGCCAAGGTGAACCTGCCACAAGGGGAAACGGGCCATGAGACCCATTGATCAAAGACCCAGTAGATGATGCTTGGCGACCGTCGTGACTTCGCGTGTCAGGTCGACCAGCCGATCGGCGGCAAGGCGGTTCATCTGCCAATAGAGGGGGACGTCTAATGGTGTCTCCGGGATAAGCTCGACCAGCCGGCCGGACGCCAGGTGCTCACGCACGAGGGCCGTGGGATTCATGCCCCATGCCATGCCGGAAAGGCTCGCTTCGATAAATCCCTGCGTCGACGGCAGCCAATGGGCCGGAGGGCTGAGGTCTTTTCCGAATACCTGATGCATCCATCGGTCCTGGAGCCTGTCCTTTTGGTTGAAGGTGAGGGCGGGCGCATTGCCAATGGCTTCCGCTGTGACGCCCTGCGGGAAATGCCGGGTAATGAAATCCGGGCTTGCCGTTGCATGATAGCGCAGCGCGCCGAGAGATATGCGCCGGCAGCCCGGAACCGGCTTTTCCAGGCTGGTGACTGCAGCAACCACCTGGCCCCGCCGTAGCCATTCGGCCGTATGGTCCTCGTCATCGATCGCGATGTTCAGCAGATATGGCGAGCGGTTGGCGAAGTTCGACATGGCCGTCAGGAACCATGTTCCGAGACTATCGGCATTGGTCGCGATGTGCAGCGTCACCCTCGGTTCGGATTCCGTCGGATCGACGAGGGAAGGTAGATGATCGAACAACTCGGTTTCGAGCATGCCGACATTTTCCATGTGCCGACACAGCCATTCTCCTTTCTCGGTCGCGGTGCAGGGATTGCCCCTTACGATCAGAACGATGCCGAGGCGCTCCTCGAGCTGTTTTACGCGCTGCGAGACGGCCGAGGGCGTCACGTTGAGAAGGCCTGCGGCTTTTTCGAAGCTGCCCGTTTCAACGACGGCCGAAACGGCGCGGAGAGCGGAATAATCGAGCATGGATTAGTTTTGCTTAATTGGAATTAGAAACATTAATTACCCTAAATAGTCGAGATGCGATAGCGGACGGCTCATGATCTCCAGGGAGCATTTCAAAGCATGAACTTTCCTGTTTTTGGGACGGGCCTGATGATGGGACTCAGCCTCATCGTCGCGATTGGTGCGCAGAACGCCTTCGTGCTCCGCCAGGGGCTGCGCAACGAGCATATATTCGCCGTCTGCTTCGCATGTGCAGTGTCGGATGCCATGCTGATCGCGCTGGGCGTGAGCAGTTTCCGGCAGATCGCCGCCTTGTTGCCCTGGCTCGATCCGGTCATGCGCTATGGAGGAGCGGCGTTCCTGATCTGGTACGGCGCGAAAAGCCTCTATTCCGCGTTTCGCTCGTCGGGAGCGCTGGGGATTCAGGAGGCGGGTGCATCGAACTTTCGGGCGACCCTCCTCACCTGCCTTGCTCTCACCTGGCTCAATCCGCACGTCTATCTCGATACCGTCATGCTGCTCGGCACCATCTCGACCCGCTTTCCCGGATATGAGGTTTCCTTCGCGGCGGGTGCCGTCACCGGCTCGTTTCTGTTCTTCTTTTCGCTTGGCTACGGCGCGACCTGGTTGCGGCCCATCTTTTCGAAGCCGGCATCCTGGCGGATTCTGGAGACGCTAATTACGCTGACAATGTGGATGATAGCCTTTAATCTGTTGAGGCGGATGTAACCGCGTTTTGCATCTCGCAAGATGAGGTTCGCGCCAGCAGCCCATCATAAATCTTGCCTATCATTATCCGGGTAATTGTCCCCATCCGCTGATGGGCAGAGGTTTTTGCGCGAGGCCAGGAAATCGATGAAGGTGCGGACTTTGGCGGACAAATATTTCCGGCTGGGATAAACGGCGTGGAGGGTCGCGCTGAATGTGACAGTATCGGGCAGGACCAATTCCAGCCGGCTTTCGGCAATGTCGGTTTGCGTCATCCATACAGGCAGAAAAACAAGGCCCATGCCCTCCAGCGCCGCCAGATGCAACATGTTCTCGTTTTCACTTTGCATGACGGGGCGGAAGTTCACCGTCTCCGGCCCCTTCGGCCCTTTGAACGTCAGGCTGCCGTTCGCGTTTATGCCGCTATAGAGCAGCAGCGAGTGGCCATTGAGATCGGCCAGTTCGACCGGGCGGCCAGTGCGGGACAGATAGGCGGGAGCCCCTACAAGATGAAAACCGACCTCCATCAATGGGCGTGCGATAAGGCTGGGGTCCAACCGCTCGGGTGTCGTCGCCCGCAAAGCGAGATCGAAGCCTTCGTCCACGAGATTGACGATCCGGCCGCTGAGGTCGATGTCGAAGCGCACATCGGGATAGCGCTGATGATAATCCGCCATTACGCGTGCGATGAGCGTATTTGCGATCCAGACGGGAGCGCTAAGTTTCAGGGTTCCGCGTGGCGTGACCGTGACGTTGCTGACGGCTGCCTCCACCTCGTCCAACCCGTCGAGCATCTGTCTGGTCTGATTGAAATAGAGCATGCCGGTTTCGGTCATGCTGACATGACGGCTGGTTCGGTTCAGCAGCCGGGTTCCGAGGCGGCTTTCCAAGTGCATCACATGCTTGCTCGCCATCGCCGGCGAAAGACCAAGACGATCGGCGGCAGCCGTGAAGCTCTTAAGCTCCGCCACCGTACAGAAGACCCGCAGGCTCGTTAACGTATCCATCGATCATCAACATATGGGAAATGTTTCTTCAATGTAAGGCGCATTGATCAATCTATGTGAAAAGATCATTCTCGGCGCCGAACAGGAAAAAATCTTCCCGTCGGCTTCGCACCCGCATCGCCGGCATGCTTAACAAGGATAGACCATGACCACCGCGCTTCGCCTTCCGACCTATTTCGTCAGTCATGGCGGCGGTCCCTGGCCATATATGACGGACGACTTCCGCCGTAATTTCGACAGGCTCGAGCAATCGCTGATCGAGATGCGGGCTGAGCTCGACAACGCGCCCAAGGCCATCCTCGTGGTCTCGGGTCATTGGGAGGAGCCGGGCTTCACCATCTCATCCGGAGCCAGGCCGGGCATGGTCTACGACTACCACGGCTTCCCGGACTATCTCTATCAGATCAAATACGGCGCCCCCGGTTCGCCCGAGCTTGCAAAGCGCGTGCAGGACCTTCTGCAAGCACGCGGGCTCAAGGCCGGACTTGATCCGGCCCGCGGCTTTGACCACGGCACGTTCAGCATCATGAAGCCGCTCTACCCGGATGAGAATATTCCGGTCGTTCAGCTCTCACTGGATGCCAGCTACGATCCGGCGCTGCATCTTGAGGCGGGGCGCGCTCTGGCGCCGCTGCGCGACGAGGGCGTGCTGATCATAGGCAGCGGCCTCAGCTATCACAACCTGCGTGAAATGCGCGGCAGCAACGGTCATGAGCCGTCCCGCCGCTTCGATGCCTGGCTCCAGCAGACGCTGGTTCATTCCCTGCCGCATGAACGTGCCGAGCGGCTGCTCGAGTGGGAGAAAGCTCCTTTTGCCCGTGCCGCCCATCCACAGGAAGACCATCTCATTCCGCTGATGGTGGCAGTGGGTGCCGCCCGGGACGAACCCGGTGCAGTTACCTACCATCAGACGGACTTTGCGGGCGGGCTCACCGCATCCAGCTTCCGCTTCGGCAATGTGCCCGAAGCGGCATCCAACACGCGCTGAAGCCACCCCGCTTGACCCTTTCAATACTTATCCAGGAGAAATATCATGTCTAACACGGCCAAATTGACGCCCCATATCCTCGCCATCTTGCGGATCGTGACCGCGCTGCTGTTCCTTGAACATGCGACGATGAAATTCTTCCAGTTCCCGGCAGCGATACCGGGCGTGCCCTCTCCGCTGCCCACCATCATGCTCGTCGCCGGCGCAATCGAGATCGTGACCGGACTGTTGATGACAGTCGGATACTACACCCGCATCGCCGCCTTCGTCGCCGCGGGCGAGATGGCAGCCGCCTACTGGATGGCCCACGCGCCACAGAGTTTCTGGCCGGCGCTCAATATGGGCGAGCCCGCCATCATGTTCTGCTTCATCTTCCTTTATCTCGCCTTTGCCGGTGCAGGCAGCTGGGCGCTCGACAATGCCCTGCGCCCGTCCACAAAAGAGCTGTCGCTCGCCAAAGGCGCGTGACCTTCAATCAATGCGCTCCCTCGCCACGGGGAGCGCAACTTTTCCCTGTCAAACCGATCAGGCATGCTCTCCGATGGGAGCCGTACAAAGGACGCCTCGATGAAACTGCTACACATTGATTCCAGTGTTCTCGGTGACAATTCCGTCAGCCGCATTCTCTCGGCTGAGATCGTCGCGCGCCAGAAGGAATTGCACCCTTCGATTGAGATCATCTATCGCGATCTGGCCTTGGATGTCGCGAGCCACCTTTCGGGCGGTCACATCGCTGCCCGGCACGGTGCACAGATAGAAGAACAGGGCCTCCTTGGAGACATCGCCAAAGGCAACGAATATCTGACCGAACTCCTCGACGCCGATATTATGGTCATCGGAGCTCCGATGTATAATTTTTCGGTCTCCTCGCAATTGAAGGTTTGGATCGACCGTATCGTCGTCGCGGGTCGTACATTCACCTACAATGATACCGGCGAGGTTCGAGCCCTGATCTCCCCGTCGAAGAAGATCTTCATCGCCTCCACACGCGGCAGTGCTTATGCCCCAGGTTCGCCTTATGCCGCATTTGAACATCACGAAAGCTACCTCAAGGGCGTTTTTGCCTTTCTTGGACTGCATGATGTGACCATCGTTCGGGCAGAAGGTCTGGCATTCGGCCCTGAAGCCAAAGATGCGGCTATTTCCCAGGCTCGCGGCGAGATTGCCTCAATCTCGGCCTAGGCATCCGAGCCCGGCAATCACTTTCAAGCACGAAATTTCTCATGCAAATAGGCCGCTCCAACCGGGCGGCCTATTTGCGTTCCGCTCCGGTCCAACAGGAAACAGACTTCAATTTTCCATGGATATGTTCTCAATTATGCGCCGGAATTGATTCTATCTAGTATTCTGATCGAACGCGCCGACGACCCACGACAAGGATATGTGATGCAAGGAATAACGATCGCGCTGGCGCTTCTGGCCATGGTAGTGGTCAGCGGAACGGTGACCCGGATTCTGCCGATCGCGGTGCCTTTGCCGTTGATCCAGATCGGACTGGGGATGCTGGTCGCCGTCGTGACGGGAAGTGCGGTCGAGCTGGATCCGTCCATCTTCTTCCTGCTTTTCCTGCCTCCCCTGCTGTTTCTGGATGGCTGGCGCATTCCGAAGGAGGGACTGCTGCACGATAAGGGCGTCATTCTCGAACTGGCGCTCGGTCTCGTGCTTTTCACCGTTCTCGGGGTCGGCATCTTCATTCACTGGATGATCCCATCTGTGCCGCTACCGGTCGCTTTCGCGCTGGCGGCAATCCTGTCGCCCACCGATCCCATTGCCGTTTCGGCGATATCGGCGCGCGTTCCGATCCCGAAGCGATTGATGCACATTCTGGAAGGTGAATCCCTCCTCAACGATGCATCGGGCCTTGTCTGCATGCGTTTCGCCGTGGCCGCCGCGGTGACGGGAACCTTCTCCGTCGGCGAGGCGGCCGTGACATTTCTATGGGTGGCGCTGGGCGGTATCGCTATCGGTGTCGGCCTGACCTGGGCTGTCACGCGAACGCGCGACCTTGTCTCCCGCAAACTCGGCGAGGATACCGGTTCTCATATTCTGATCAGCCTGCTGATACCGTTCTGCGCCTATCTGGCCGCGGAGCATTTTCATTGCTCAGGCATTCTGGCCGCCGTCGCCGCCGGGATCACTATGAGCTATGTCGAACGTCGCGGCCGGGCGCTCGCCGTGACGCGGGTTCGGACACAAACGGTCTGGGATACGGTCCAGTTCGCAATGAACGGCATGGTCTTCGTGCTTCTTGGACAGCAGTTTCCCAATATTGCCTCCAGTGCGGCGAAAGTCGTGCGTGAAACTGGCCACGGTGATCCGATCTGGCTGATCTTCTATGTCGCGGCCATTACCGCGGCACTTGTAATCATGCGGCTGACCTGGGTCTGGATCTCCCTGCGTTTCACGCTTTTTCGCGCGGCAAGAAGAGGGGAGGCCATACGGACGCCGAGCTGGAGGCTGGTCGTGGCGGCATCGTTTGCCGGCGTTCGCGGCGCGATTACCCTCGCCGGTATTCTGACGCTGCCTCTGGCGCTGGATGACGGTAGCGTGTTTCCGGCGCGCGAGCTTGCGATCTTCCTTGCCGCAGGGGTCATCATTACCTCCCTGGTGCTGGCGAGCGTCTTTCTTCCCTTTCTGCTCAAGAATCTCGATCTGCCACCCGAGCCGACACACCGGCAACAGGAGGATGAGGCACGGATCGCAGCCGCCGAAGCGGCCATCAAGGCGATCCAGACGGTTCAGCACCGGATGGGCTCGGGGCGGAGCGATGCCGATTTTTACTCGGAAGTCGGAGCAAGGCTCATGGAGTTTTATCGCGAACGTATCGACGGGCGCTCCAAAACGGGCGATGAGGCCGAGCAAGTGCAGAGAATGGAGGAGATCGAACGCGCCCTTCGGCTATCGGGGCTTCGTGCCGAACGAGATGCGATTTTTGAGATGGCACGCGCGCGAAAACTTCCCGAGGCGACAGCCAAGACACTGGTTCGCGAAATAGACCTGCTCGAGGCACGTTTGGTATCCGGTGCGTAGTCGCTTTTGGCCGGGCACTCACCATCGCCCTGCGTTTTGTCATCTGCGCTGCTCCGTCGAGGCGATTGCCCACGACGATTTTCGTGACACGCAGCAGAGACCGTTTACAACGTCTTTGCTCCGCCCGTCGACCCGGTTCGGACACCCCAGGAATCGATCGCATCGCCAGCCCGTCCGCTTGCAAGATCGAATTCGTTGATCATCAGGCCAGGCAGAAAGGATGCGTTGTGCGCTTGGGCCGCGAAGTTGCTCTCATAGTGTGAAGGGGTGAGCGCATAGGTGGCGAAGAGGCCCACGCTCCGGCCACGGAAGTCTGTCCGTTCGAGAAAGCTCATCACGGGTGCCGCGACGGTGTTCCACCACACCGGGCCTCCGACGAGGATCAGATCATAGTCCGACACGTCGGAGGGATCGCCGAGCAATGCGGGCAGCGTACCGGTTTCGAGCTCGTATCTCGATCGCTCCGCCGCCTCGCGGATGTCGGAGGGGTAGGGATCCGCCATTTTGATCTCGAGAAGCTGCGCGCCAACATGCGCCCGGAGCTTTTCCGCAACCGATCTGGTGTTCCCCGTATAGGAATAGTAGGCGAGCAATATCCTGCGGGGTTCTGTTGCGAAGCTCCAGCTTGGAACGACCGCCATCGCGGCCATCGAGGTGAGCATAGTACGGCGAGAAAGCTGCATGCCCTTATTTCCTTTCAGAGGTTCGTCGTGAGCTTTGGAACACGAGCCGCATCGACCGAACGTCGTTGATCACCGGCTCACGCCCTTGCGGATTGCGGCTCGCGATGAAGATGCGAGGGCATGGTCTCGTTAAGGAGGAGGGTGAGATTTGCAGGATCGCTTTCACCTTCGTCCGCAAATCTCATGAGTTCCCGCGCGGCGATGATTGCGGGCTGATCGGAAAGCCTCAGATCGTGGCGGGAGCAGAAGTCTTCCAGCACTTTGCGCAATATTGCGATTTGCGATAGCTCGATAGCCAATTTCCTGTCCTCCTGTTGGTTTCGACTTTGCCGAACGCCCAGTGAATTTCGAACCGGAAGATAGGCCAAGCATGTCGCAGCTTTGTGCCGAAGATGTAGACGCATGTCGCGGAGCATGACGCGGCTCGGCCAGGGCATGAAGACGGGCTCCTCCTGACAATGCCCGCGGCAACGCGTCGCCAAGCCCCATGCTTGTCAGGGGGTCGGCTCCGCCTTGGCCCTTGCCGTCGAGGCGCGGGGCTCTTGCTGCGTCGCAGCATCAGAGCGCGCGTCAATTGCCATAAAGTTGCGACAGCTTGTTACAAATTGGCCCGTGCCGGGCACATCCTTGCGACAGCCGCCGTGTAGTTTGCCGCCTCCAAAGTCCCCAAGACGCCGACGGAGTTGAGCACGATGGTTCCGACCTCATACCCCCTGAAATGCACAGTATCGGCCGCGATCGCCGATGCCCGCCGGCTATCGCCGATCGCCATTCCGTCCATCTGATTTGGAGTTCCATATGCGTATGCTATTCGTCCGCTTGGCTGCCGCTTCCATAACGACCTTGAGCCTGACCGCGTGCGAACGAGGCGAGGCTTCCGCTCCGCAGACCCCACCGCCGCCAGCCGTCGGCTTCATCACGGTTTCCCCCGAGGCGCTGCCGATGACCACCGAGCTTCCCGGCCGGGTGACCGCCACGAGGGTAGCGGAAGTCAGGCCGCGCGTTACGGGCATCGTCACCGAACAGGTCTTTCAACAGGGCGCGACGGTAAGCCAGGGAGACGTGCTCTATAGAATCGACCCCGCGCCCTTCAAGGCTCAGGTCGACAGTGCCGAAGCCACCCTGCGCAGGGCAAAGGCGGCGCATCTGGATGCGCGACAGACTGCCGAGCGGCAGGAACAGCTCCGCAAGTCGAACGTCACCAGCCGGCAGGATTATGATTCCGCCATCGCCCGGCTGGCGCAGGCCGATGCGGATGTCGCCGTCGCCGAGGCGGGGCTCGTCTCGGCCAAGCTGAACCTGCAATATTCAAACGTGACGGCGCCGATCTCCGGCCGCATCGGGCGGGCCTTGATCACCGAGGGCGCGCTGGTCTCGGCCAACGGCTCGGAAAATCTGGCGACGATCCAGCAACTGGACCCGATCTACGCCGACTTTACGCAACCGGCCTCCGATCTCATCCGTCTCCGCAAGGCGCTTGCCGATGGCAGCCTGACGGCGGGGTCCAACGAGGCTCGCGTCGGGTTGCGGCTCGATGACGGGACGGAATACCCGCATCCCGGACGGCTGCTGTTCTCGGAGGCGGCCGTCGATGCGACCACCGGGCAAGTTACCCTTCGGGGCGAATTTCCCAATCCCGACGGCGAACTGCTGCCCGGCATGTATGTGCGCGTCGAGGTCGCGCAGGGAACCCGAAACGCTGGCCTTGCGGTTCCACAACAGGCTGTCCAGAGGGACGCGGCCGGCAATGCAAGCCTTCTCGTCATCGCGAATGAAAACAAGCTCGAGCAGCGCAGCGTTGCGGTCGGCCGCGCGGTCGGCCAGCGCTGGATCATAGAACAGGGCATTCAGGCCGGAGACCGCGTCGTCGTCGACGGCTTCCAGCGGGCACGCGCCGGCGCGACGGTCGCGCCCCAGCCCTGGACCGATCCCGCCGTTGCGGCCGCCAAACCGACCGCCGAAACGGCCGAGCGCGTGGCCGCCCAAGCCAACCTGCCCCTGCAAAGATAAGGTGCCTCCATGGCCAATTTCTTCATCGACCGCCCGATCTTTGCCTGGGTCGTGGCGATCTTCATTACGCTTGCCGGCATTCTTACCCTGCCGCTTATGCCGATCGCGCGCTATCCGCAGGTCGCGCCGCCGCAGATCACGGTTTCGACCAACTATCCCGGCGCCACGCCGGAGGACATCTACCAGTCGGTCACCCGTCCCATCGAGGAAGAGCTGAATGGCGTTCCAGGGCTGCTCTATTTCGAATCCGTGTCGGAAGCGTCCGGGCGCATCGCGCTCAACGTCACCTTCGAGACGGGAACGAATGTCGGCGAGGCGCAGGTCGAGGTGCAGAACCGCATTGCTCGCGTCGAACCGCGCCTGCCGAGCGCGGTGACACAGCAGGGCATCAGGGTGGATCGGGCCGGTACCTCGTTCCTGATGATGGTCGTGCTGCGCTCGGAAGACGGCAGGACCGATGCCGTCGGTCTTGGCGACTATTTGAGCCGAAACGTCATCGGCGAGCTGCGGCGCGTTCCGGGCGTCGGCAATGCGCAGCTCTTCGCCACGCAGCGCTCCATGCGCGTCTGGATGGATCCGGACAAGATGCTCGGCCTTAACCTGACCGCGGCGGATATCACCAATGCGATTACCGCCCAGAACGCTCAGGTCACGGCGGGGCGGGTCGGCGCAAGCCCGAATTTGCCCGGCCAGCAGACATCGGCCATCGTCAATGTCCAGGGCCAGCTGCGGTCGCCGCAGGAATTCGGCGAGATCGTTCTTCGCGCGAACCCGGACGGTTCCGCGGTGCGGCTGCGCGATGTCGCGCGGGTCGAGGTCGGCGGGGAGAATTATAATTTCGCGAGCCGCCTCAACGGTCAGCCAAGCGCGAATGTCGGGATACAGCTGACGCCGACCGGCAATGCGCTGGCCACGGCCGAACAGGTCCGCGCGACCATGGAGGATCTCTCTCGCTACTTCCCGCCTGGCCTCAGCTACGAGGTATCCTACGACACCACGCCTTTCGTCGAGGTTTCCATCGAGAAGGTCGTGCACACGCTGCTCGAGGCGATCGTTCTCGTCTTCATCGTCATGTTCCTGTTCCTGCAGAACATCCGCTACACCATCATTCCGACGCTCGTCGTCCC
>DASVPC010000057.1:0-11850 GCA_036383055.1 Rhizobium sp.
ACAAGCTGTTGCGCCAGCACCTCGACGATATCGAACAGGTCCTGGCATTCGTCGTGGCGGAAGATCCGGGCATCGTCGTGCAGGAGGAAAACGCCGGTATCCTCGACGCATTGCTGACACCGAGGGGGTAGAAGCTGCCACAGTGCAGCCTCTATAGGGACGTCACCCCATCAACTCTTCAGCATCCGTGGGTCGAGCGCATCGCGGACAGCATCACCGAGATAATTGACGCTCAGCACCGTCAGCGAAATGGCAAGGCCGGGCCACAGGACGCGGGACGGTGTGAGCTGCAGGAAGCTTGCGCCGTCGAAAAGCAGGCGTCCCCATGTCGGAAAATCGGAGGGGAAGCCGAGGCCCAGAAAGCTCAACGCGGATTCGGTGATGATCGCGGAGGCGATGCCGAGCGTTGCCGACACCATGATCGAGCTCATGACGTTCGGCAGGATGTGCTTCAGGATGATCCGGTATTCCCGCATACCGCTGCTTCTGGCCGCCATGACGAACTCCAGCCGTTTCACCGCCAGCACATCACCGCGCACGATGCGGGCGGTATGCATCCAGCTTGTGACACCGATCACGAAGACGATCAGGATGAAAATTCCGGTTTCCGGGCCGAAATAGGCTCGCAGCGTGTCGCGGAACAGCATGATGATGACCAGCAGCAACGGCAGGAGCGGCAACGCCAGAAACAGGTCCGTCAGCCGCATGAGGGGTCCGTCGAGACGTCGGAAATAGCCGGACAAGACGCCGACCAAGGTCCCGAGCAGAAGCGCCAGCAGCATGGCGGTAATGCCGACCGCCAGCGAAATACGCCCGCCTGCCATTACCTGCGCCAGCATGTCATGGCCGAGATTGTCCGTGCCGAAGGGGTGAAGCAGGGACGGCCCCTGGTTCTTGGCGCGGATGTCGATCTTGTTCGGATCGACGCTGTGGATGAGCGGGCCGACATAGACGACCAGCAGGATGGCTATGAAGACGATCAGGCCGGCAAAGCCACCTTTATGAGCCCGGAATTGCCGCCATGTGGCGGCCATGATCGAGCGTGGCGGCGCGGTCAAGGCCGTCGTCGGGATTGCTGTTACGTCAGTCATAACGGATCCTCGGGTCAAGAATGCCGTAGAGCACGTCGGCAATCAGGTTGAAGAGAACGATCAGCACCGCGAAGATGAAGGTCAGGGTTTGAACCATCGGGATATCCCCGCCCTGCACGGCCACGATCAAAAGCTGGCCAAGGCCGTTCACCCGAAATACCTGCTCCGTGATGATGGCGCCGGAAAAGATCGTCGGCACCCCAAGCGCGATGACGGTCACGACCGGTATCAGGCTGTTGCGCAGCACATGGACCAGAAGCACGGTCTTTTCCTTGACGCCCTTGGCACGCGCGGTGCGGACATAATCCTGGTGCAGGTTGTCGAGCATGGAGGCGCGCACGAAGCGGCTGATATGCGATACATTGTAGAGCGTCAGCACCATGACCGGCAGGAACATCTGCTTGACTTGTGCCACGAAGCTGGACCAGTCCGTCACACGCAGATTGGTGTCATAGACCGACGGAAACCAGTGCAAATAAGAGCTGAAGACAACGATCAGCAGTACGCCGGTGAAGAAGGTCGGTACGGAATAACCGACCATGGAAATGAAGGTGCCGATCTGGTCGAAGATCGAATATTGTTTGTAGGCCGAGAGCACGCCGATCGGAATCGCCAGCAACACGCCGAAAAGGTAGGAAAGGCCCACCACCCAGAGCGTTTGCGGCATGCGCTGGACGACGAGATCGACCACGGGGCTGCGTGTTGCCCATGAGAGCACCCGCAGTCTGTGACCATCGCCGAACTGCCAGCCGGTGATCTGTTCGAGAATATTCAGCGGTTCATTGACGAAGAACTGATGCAGCCACCTGAGATAACGGATCAGGAAGGGCTGATCGAGACCAAGCGCTGCGCGGATCTGTTCGCGGACCTCCGGCGGGATTGTCAACGGCAGATCGCCGGTCGGATTATTGGGCGCGAGGTCGAGAAGAGCAAAAATGACAAAGCTGATCACGAGCAATGTCGGCACGGCAAAGAACAGCCGCCGCAGGGTAAAATGAAACATCGGAAAGTCTCCAGACCTTCAGGCCACGCAAAACGCCGGCTCCATCTGAAGACGGAGCCGGCGATCGCTGCATTTTACTTCTTGCGGGACCAGTCAGCGACGTTCCAAAGTTCGGAATCCCAGCCGTTTATCTTGACGCCTTCGAGGGTCACGGAGCGCGCCGAGACCTGGCCGCGGTAGATGAGCGGGATATGAGCACCCTCTTCCGTCAGCATGTCATTGGCTTTCTTGGCAATTTCCGCGCGCTTGGCGAGATCGGCCGTCTTCGACAACTCCGTGACGAGCTTGTCGTATTCCGGATTGCAGTAGCGCGGCATGTTCTGCCCCTGCCAGCCGTTCTCAGGCGCCGGGATCTTGTTGCACAACCATTCCGCCAGATACTTTTCCGGATCCGTGCCGTCGAAATTGTTGGTGTACATTTCCACGTCGGCATAGAATTTCTGGAACGTATCCGGGCTCGCCGGATCGCCGCCAAAGAAGACGGAGGCGCTGACATTGCGCAGTTCGGCAGCGACGCCGATCTGCGCCCACATGTCCTTCACCAATGCCTGCGTGGCCTGACGTACGGAGTTGGTCGACGTCTGATAGAGGAAGGAAAGCTTCACGCCGTTCTTGGCACGGATGCCATCCGAGCCCTTGACCCAGCCGGCCTCGTCCAGCAGCTTGTTGGCGCCATCGACATCCGGCTTCAGGCACCAGTCGTTCGCCGTGGAGGCATAGACCTCGGGACCGGGCACGATGTTGCAGGTCGGCTTGCCGGCAGCGCCGTATCCCGTCTCGTTGATGACATCGCGATCGATCGCCATCGACAATGCGCGGCGGACAGCCGGGTCCGACAATGACGGATGCGGGCCGGCCTGTTTGGTCGAGCGCTTGTCACCAAGCGACGGGTCGACGGCATAGTGGTTGATGTTGATACGTTCGACCTGTGATCCGAAGGCCGTCACCAGCTCGCCCTTGCCGGCAGCCACCATGGTTGCGAGAATTTCCGGCTCGACCTGCATGTTCCAGGCATAATCGTATTCCCCGGTTTCAAGCACCGCGCGGGCGGCGGATACCGCATCGCCGCCGCCCTTGAGCGTTACCGCGGCGAAGGCGGGCTTGGCCGGATCGCGGTAATTCTTGTTGGCCGTGAAGGTAATGACGTCGTTCGGCTTGAACTCCTTGACAACGAAGGGGCCGGTGCCAATCGGGCCGAAGTTGGCGGATGTGCAGCCGGGTGCTGCGGCGCCGACGCAATCCTTGAACTGCGCCTTCTGGATGATAGGCGACTGGCCACCGACGAAGGCGCCGTAGGGGTAATATTTCGGCTCCGTGAAGGTCATTTTGACCGTGTGTGGGTCCACCGCCTCCACCGACTTGATGCCCTCATACTGCGCCTTCTGCGCGCAGCCGCCGTCCGGCGCCGTGCAATATTTCCATGTGAATACCACGTCGTCGGCCGTAAAATCGGTGCCGTCAGACCATTTGAGGTCCGGCTTCAACTTCCAGACCATGCCCGTCATATCCGGCGTGATGCCGCCGTTTTCCAAAGTGGGGATCTCAGTCACCAGTGTCGGCACGAGCTTGCCCGTCTCATCGTAGCGGGCCAGAGGTTCGATGACCATGGACGAGCTGTAGACTTCCTTGGTGCCGCCGGAGAGATATGGGTTGAGCGTCGAAACAGCCTGCCAGAACAAGATCTTCAGCTCGCCATCGCTGCCGCGTTCCGCATGGGCGGCGGAGCCTGCCATGGCGAATGCCGCAACCACGCTGGCAAGAAGGATATTGCGTCTCTTCATCTTGATTTCCCCTATATGATTTTTGTGCGTTGAATGATCGACACGGCATATCCCATATGCCGTGTCGCAAAGGCTCAGTTCCGAAAGTGCCCATTCGCCGAAAGGCGACTTGTCGGGGCAGAAATCCGCGCAATCGAGATCCCGGCTTCGGCCCGCCACAGGCCGATGTCGCGCCGCTCACTGATTTCACTTGTCATGATGGAATGGGATGGAAAGTCTTTCGGCGGCAGAGGCAGCCGGCAGTATCGCAAGGCGGCCTGAGCCACCGGTTGGACGACCCTTTGGGGTCTTGCACCCCTTGGTCGCCCCGATTGTTTCGGGCGCAAGCCATCTGCGACCACTGGCGGATCTTCGCAAATCGACAGAATAATAACCTCCTGAAATTGCTCAGTTCTTTTTCGATCAGAACTCAACCATTTATGCGCGCTGGAATTCTCTCCGGCCGCCGCCCGCTATTATTGTTCCCGTTTATCGGCACTCGCGTCAAAGGCGATGCTCAAATTTTGAGCCATCTAAGCACAAGCCTATTTTTCGTTCAAGAATGAAAGTTGAAGCTTGCAAAATCAGATTTGCGTAGCGCAATATACCGCCATATCCCCCTGGACCCCGCACGAATGAGGATGGACGATGCCGATATTGAACCGTGCTGCCGAGATGCAGGAAGAGGTTGCCGGCTGGCGGCGCCATTTGCATGAGACACCGGAACTGCTCTACGACGTCTACGAGACATCGAGCTTCGTCGCGGAGAAATTGAAAACCTTCGGCTGCGACATCGTTGAGACCGGCCTCGGCAAAACCGGTGTGGTCGGCATCATCAAGGGCAGGCATGGCGACGGACCGACGATCGGCTTCCGCGCCGACATGGATGCCCTGCCGATCACCGAAACCAGCGGCAAGCCGTGGACGTCGAAGGTGCCAGGCAAGGCGCATTCCTGCGGCCATGACGGCCATACCGCCATGCTTCTCGGCGCCGCGCAATATCTGGCGGAGACCCGCAATTTCAAGGGCTCGGTTGCCGTGATCTTCCAGCCGGCCGAGGAAGGCGGCGCCGGCGCGCTTGCAATGCTCGACGACGGCATGATGGACAAGTTCGGCATCAAAGAAGTCTATGGCATGCACAATGCACCAGGCATGCCGGTCGGCAACTTCGCGATCCGCAAGGGATCGGTGATGGCCGCCGCCGACAGTTTCGAGATCACAATCAACGGCAACGGCAGCCATGCCGCCGCGCCGCATCTCTCGATCGCTCCGATACTGGCATCCGCCCATGTGGTGATTGCCCTGCAGTCGATCGTCTCACGCGGAGTGGACCCGCTGAAGTCACTGGTCGTCTCGGTGACCACGACGCATGGCGGCACGGCACATAACGTCATTCCGAGCTTCGTCACCTTGACGGGAACCGTGCGTACACTTCTGCCCGAGACGCGGGATTTCGCCGAAAAACGCCTCAAGGAAGTTGCCCAGGCGACCGCGCAAGCCTATGGCGCAACGGCCGAGATCAATTACCACCGCGGCTATCCGGTCACTTTCAACCATAACAGCGAAACCGAATTTGCAATCGGCATCGCGGGCTCGGTTGCGGGCGTTACCGGCGTCGATGCCAACACGGCGCCGCGCATGGGAGCGGAAGACTTCTCCTACATGCTGGAATCGCGCGCCGGCGCCTTCATCTTCATCGGCAATGGCGACACCGCCGGCCTTCACCATCCGGCATACGATTTCAACGACGACGTGCTGCCCTATGGCATCAGCTATTGGGTGACGATGGCCGAGAAAGCCCTCGCGGCATGATGCTGTAACACCGGCGAAAGCACATCAGAAAGGCGAGCGCTGTCAAACCTGCGCCGCCTTCTCGAACAGTTGAACGAGATGACCGCCGGGATCGCGAAGGGTCAATACGCGACCATGCGATCCCATATCGCGGAATTCCAGCACCTCCACGCCGCTTGCGGCGAGCTTTTGCCTTCGGTCATCCATGTCGTCGATCTCGAAGACCGGAATGGCACCTGATGGGCTGCCTTGCAGTCCAGCGGGATATTCCTCGGTCGCCCCGATGGCGAAATTCGTGCCGCCGGCGGTAAACTGCACCCAGCGGCTGCCGTCGGCGAATTTCACCTCCAGCCCCAAGAGGTGCTCGTAGAAATCCCTGGTCGCCGCGACATCTCCTGCGACCAACCACGTATTCTGCAGACGCTTTACAGCCATGGTTCCTCCCGTTTCAGTAGACCGTCCAGCCGGCATCGGCGACAATGCAGGCTCCATTGACATAGGCGGCATCTTCCGAGGCCAGGAAGACGGCAACGGGCGCAATATCATCCCCCGTCGCCTGTGGCGGCCGGGTCGGCAAACCTTTCTTTCTCAGCTCCCATCCCGACGGGGACGGTTCGCTGCCTGACGCAATATTGGTCTTCACCGATCCCGGCGCAATGCCGTTGCAGCGTATGCCGCGATCGCCATAGGCCGCTGCCACCGAACGCGTAAGGCCAAGAACGCCATGCTTCGTGGCCGTATAGGCAAACCCCGCCCTGCCCCCTTGGAAACTGGCGATGGAACAAGTGTTGACGAAAATGCCGCCGCCGCGTTGCAACATGCCAGGCAATGCGGCGCGGGTGACCAGGAAGGGGCCGGTGAGGTTGACATCAAGCACATGTTGCCAAAGGGCATCGTCGGTCTCGTCGACGGGCGCCATGCGGTCAAGCACGCCCGCATTGTTACAGATCACCTCCGGCGGACCGAAACGGGCCTCCACCGCCGCCAGCATGCCGGCAATCGGTTCCGGCTTGCTGACATCGGCAACGTAGGTTGCAAAGCTTGCCGGTGTGTCGATGATCGCCGACGTCTCCTCCAGCCTTTCGGCGTTGAGATCGGCGGCGAAGACCCGGGCGCCGGCCGTCACGAAGGCCTGCGCCATTGCCCGGCCGATGCCAGACCCGGCGCCGGTGATGATTGCCACTTTCCCATCCAGACGCGTCATGAGGTCATGTTCCCTATTCAAGTCAATTGATCATGCGCCGTAAAAACTGCCGGCGCGATAGACCAGTCCGGGACGGCCGGGCTGCACGCGGGCAGCAACCACCGAGCCGATGAAAATGGTGTGGCTTCCCCAATCCAGGGTTCCGGCCGTGCGGCAATCGAAGACCGCAAGCGCATCGGCAAGCGCCGGCGCGCCGGTCCGCATGTTCTCCCAGTCGCCGAGATCGAAGCGGCTCTCACCGCGAATGCCGTCGCGTCCGGCAAAGCGGCTGGCGACCTCGCTCTGTTCAACCGCCAGCACATTGACGCAGAAAAAGCCGCTCTCGCAGATCGCCTTGTACCCGTCGGAGCTGCGATTGATGCAGGCAAGCAGCGTCGAAGGTTCGGCGGAAAGCGAACAGACGGCAGTCGCCGTCAAACCACGCTTTCCGTCCTTCGAAAGCGTGGTGACGACGGTGACGCCGGCGGCGAATTCGCGCATGGCGGCGCGAAAATCGTCCGCGGCCACGGGCGGGTCGATACAGGTATTTGCCGCCGATCCGAATGACATGTTCATTTCTCCTCTCCCAAATAGGCACTGCGCACGCGAGGATGGGTGAGCAGCTCCTCACCCGAGCCGGCGAGGGTGACCTCGCCGGTATCCAGCACGAAGGCATGATCGGCAATCTCGAGCGCGCGGTAGGCATTCTGCTCCACCAGCAGTACCGTCACGCCCTGTCGATTGATACTCTGCACTGCGTCCAGAACGGTATCAACGATCTGCGGCGCAAGGCCCATCGTCGGCTCGTCCAGCAACAGCACGCCGGGTTTCGTCATCATGGCGCGTCCCATCGCGACCATCTGCTGCTCCCCGCCCGACAGCGTGCCGGCAAGCTGGCGCCGCCGCTCGGCGAGGCGTGGGAAGAGTTCCATTATTTCGTCCAGATCCTGCTTGCGCCCCGTCTTGTCCTTGCGCGCGAAGCCGCCGATCTCGAGATTTTCAAACACCGTCATGCGCCCAAACAGGCGGCGCCCTTCCGGGACCTGCGCAAGACCTTCGCGCACCCGCAAATGTGGCGGGAGTGCCGTGATATCCTCCCCGTCTAGGAGCACGGCACCGGATCGCACATCCCGCAAACCACAAAGCGCATTGAGGATCGTAGTCTTGCCGGCGCCGTTCGCGCCGACGATGGTGGCGATGGTGCCGGCTGCGACCTGGAAGCTCGCGTCGCGCACCGCGGCGATTTCACCATAGGCGACCGTCAGGTTTCTGACTTCGAGGGATTTCATTCGACGGCCACCTTCCTGTCCGCTTGCGGCGCCCGGACGCGACGACTGCCGAGATAGGCTGATATCACCCGCTCGTCGGCCTGAATTTCCGATGGCGTCCCTTCCGTCAGGACGGTGCCGCGATCAACGACGGTGATGCGCTCGGCAACCGCCATCACCACCTTCATGTGATGCTCGATCAGGATGACGGTGATACCGAGCCGGCTTCGGATCCGCTCGATAAGCTCCACGAGCGCGACACCTTCCGACGGGTTCATACCCGCCGCCGGTTCGTCCAGCATCAGAAGCCGCGGACCGGCAACGATGGCACGGGCGATTTCGAGCCGCCGCTGGTCGCCATAGGAAAGATGCCGGGCAAGCTCGTTGGCCCTGTTTTCAATGCCCGTAAAGGAGAGGATTTCGTGCGCCTTCTCCCTCGCCTCGCGTTCTTCCCTGCGATATCGGGGCGTGCCGACAACGGCCTGCCATATCGGGCAAGACAACCGGCGATGCAGCCCGACCAGAACATTGTCCACCGCCGTCATATCCGGAAACAGCCGGACGTTCTGATAGGTACGGGCAATGCCGTATCGCGCCACGCGATGGGCAGGAAGGCCATCGATCCGCTCGCCGGCAAGATGGATGGTCCCGGCGGTGGGTTTGACGAAAGCGGTAATGCAGTTGAACAACGAGGTCTTGCCCGCGCCGTTCGGCCCGATGATGGCATGGATGCTGCCGGCGGCAATGCTCAGATGAACATTGTTGACCGCGTGCAGGCCGCCAAAGCTCTTATAGAGGCCATCGACTTCCAGAAGCTTATCGACGTCAGCCATGGGCGGCCCCCTTTCCGGCGGAAGCGACCTTGACCGGCCACAGTCCCTCGGCACGGACATGCATCATCACGACGAGCGCCAGGCCGTAGAAGAGATAGCGGAACTCGCCGAACTCGCGCAGCAACTCCGGCAGGCCAATCAAGACGGCCGCCCCCACCAGCACGCCGGGGAGACTGCCGAGCCCGCCGATGACCAGGATCGCCAGCACGTTGATGGAAACCAGAAGCTGGAACGATGAGGGAAAGACCGAACCGATCAGCACCGCGAAAACAGCGCCCGCCGCTCCGGCAAAGGCCGCGCCGACCGTATAGGCGACCAGCTTCGACGCAACCGGATCGATCCCGAGCGCCTGCGCGACATCCTCATCCTCGCGTATGGCGAGCCAGGCCCTGCCGATGCGCGAGCGCTGAAGCCGCCAGGAGATGAAGGCGACCACGGCGGCAAGCGCCAGCGCCAGATAATAGAGCTCGGTGGGTTGGTTCAGCACGATGTCGCCGAGCATGGGCCGCTTGATGCCGATCATGCCTTGCGAGCCGCCAAGGATCGGCGCCAGGGCGTCCGAGAGAACAAGAACCCGGACGATTTCGCCAAGACCGAGGGTGGCCATGGCCAGATAGTCGCCACGCACGCGCAGCACGGGCAGACCGAAGAGAAAGCCGGCCGTGGCGGCCAAGCCGATCGCAATCGGCATGGCCAGCCAGAAGGAGATGTCGGCGATCGCCAGAGGCCCGTCGGAGCAGAGCAACGCGATCGTATAGGCACCGACCGCAAAGAAGGCGACGAAGCCAAGATCGACAAGGCCGGCAAGCCCGAGTTCGATGTTGAGTCCCATGCCCATCAGCATGTAGAGCGCGACCAGCATGGCGATCTGCGCCACGAAATCGCTGGTGATCATCGGCAGCAGCAGAACAGCAATCAGGAGTGCCGCAAGCCCAAGCCGCGATTGTCCGTTGCGCGGAGACGCTGGCCGCAACGACCTCATGTAGGACAACAGCGCGGCGGCTGTGATGAGGACGCCGCAGGCCAGCGGATTGAGCCCCATGGATCCGAATGCCGCGCGAGCGAGCGAGGCGCCGCCCGGAAGGTTTTGTATCGTCGCGACGAGAACGTCGCGAAACAGACCCGCGATGAGCGCCGTGGCAAGGCCCGTCAGGATCGCACGGCGCAGGCTTCTGCCCAGTTGCGCTAGCCCTGCTCCGGCAAGGGCGAAGACCAGAGCGCCTGCCAAAATAACCGCAAAAGACTGCCATGACGCTCTCGCGAAACCGAAGCTCATGGCATTCAGCAGCATAGGACTGGCGGCAACGAGGATCGTGCGGATGTTGGTCGTCGCGACCAGCACCAGCATGAGAATGAGGCAGATGGCGGCGATGAGGCCCGCGACTGCGCCCCAGGCAAATACGGGCGCTTTGGACAAGCCGATTTCATCCGCAGCCTTCGCACCGCAATAGCCGGCAACGCATGCCGCGACCGCAAGCACGATCTGCGAGAGGGTGAGCGTGTCCTCGACGATGAAGCGCTTGTCCATGAGGACATAGGCGCCGATCAGCGCAAAAGCCACGGCCGAAAGACCGGCTAGCACGCCAATGCGCAATGCTTCGCGCGCCGCGCTCCGGCGCTTGCGCACAAGCCTGTAGGATGAAGTGACGACGTTAAAGGACATGGGTCAGGCCCTCTTCGCGGCAAGACGCTCGCCAAGCAGACCCTGCGGCCTGAAGATGAGAATGAGCACCAGCATGCCGTAGCCAATCACATCCTTGAGCTGGTAAGGCGCGGGCAGGCCATATCCTTCCAGCAGGAGCGCAGGCCCGAGCGCCTCCGCAAGCCCAAGAACCAGACCGCCGAGCATGGCGCCGCCAAGATTGCCGATACCGCCGAGGATTGCGGCCGCAAAGCCCTTGATGCCGAGGGAGAAACCGATGAAGACGGTGATCTGCTTGAAGACCAGCGCGTAGAGAACGCCGGCAACGCCGGCCATCGCACCGCCGATCGCAAAAGTGAAGACGATGGTGCGGGAGACATCGATCCCGACCAGCGCCGCGGCATCACGATCTTCGGAAACCGCACGCATGGCCTTGCCGAGAGGAGTGAGGCGAACCACGGCTGCCAGGCCGGCGAGCGCGATCGCCGCGAAGACAAAGGCGACGATCTGCGGAATGGGGATGACGAGGCCGGCGAGGTTGACCGTTCCCTCCATCCAGCCGAAGGAGGGATAGGCGCGGTTGCGGGTGCCGAACAGTCCACGGGCGCCATATTGCAGCACGAAGGACAGGCCGATCGCGCAGATCAGCGGCGCAAGCGAGCGGACGTGCAGAAACGGCCGGTAGGCAATGCGCTCGATGGTCATCGACACCGCCGCCCCGGTTCCCATGGCGATCGCCAGTACGATGGGGAGTGCCAAAAGCGGCGCGGCACTGGTCAGGCCGGCATCCGCCAGCGCGAGCGCCGCGAACAGACCGGCAAAGGAGCCGATCATCATCACGTCGCCATGCGCGAAGTTGATCATCCTCAATATCCCGTAGACCATGGTATAGCCGAGCGCGATCAGGGCATAGACGCTGCCGATCGTTAGCCCGAAGACCACGAAAGAGACGAAATTGGTGAGAGAGTAGGTGCCGGCGGTCACTCCACCGGCAAGACCCACCAGGACGACTACCGCCACGGCGATACGGATGGCGAGCATGAGATGATCGACCCAAATCGATCTGCGCAGCCATTCCGATATCCCGTCGCTGATCGTCACGGAGACGGCGCGCGCGTTCATGGGTAGATCCGCTTGGGATTTTCGCCGGGCGCGAAGGACGAGGCATCGTCGCTGACGAATTGCCACACGGCATAGGTTGCGGCGCTGCAATCGCCATAGGCATTGCATGAGAGCATGCCGGTCAGCCCAGGCACGTTCTTCGAGGCCATCATGGCGT
>DASVPC010000058.1:0-10175 GCA_036383055.1 Rhizobium sp.
GCGGGCATGGATCTCAAGGAGTATTTCCGCGAGACTGAGGCCCACGGTCTGCAGGGAACACGCAAGGCACAGCGCGAAAGCTATGGCTGGTGGCGCCGGCTGCGCTGGTATCAGAAACCGACCATCGCCATGGTGAACGGCTGGTGCTTCGGCGGCGGTTACGGGCCTCTTTTCGCCTGCGACCTCGCTTTTGCCGCCGATGAAGCCAAATTCGGGCTGAGCGAGATCAACTGGGGCATCCTGCCTAGCGGCGGCGCCGCCAAGGTGGCGACCGAACTCACATCCTTCCGCAACGCCATGTACCATGCGCTGACCGGCGAAAACATTGACGGCAGGAAAGCCGCCGAATGGGGCTTCGTCAACGAGTCCCTGCCGCTTGCACAGTTGAAAGCGCGTGTGACCGACGTCGCCAACATTCTGCTGCAAAAGAACCCCGTCGCCCTCAAAGCCACCAAGGACGCCATTCGCCGTGTGCGAGAGATGACCTACGACAATGCGGAGGATTACCTCGTCCGCGCCCAGGAAGCGGCCAACAGTTACGACAATGAGGGGCGCAAGGAAGGTATCAAGCAGTTCATCGACGACAAGACCTACAAGCCTGGTCTTGGTGCCTACGACAAATCCAAGCACCAGGCCTGAGGAGCGCCCCACCATGACGGTCGAGATCATTAGCCGGCTCCCATCAACTCTCCCCGACGGTTCAATGGAGCGGCTGTTGCGCCCGAAATCGGTGGCGATCGTTGGTGCCTCCGACAAGCCCGGCGCACTTGGCGCCTCGGTGCTCTCCAATCTCGATCGCAGCGGCTATGCCGGCGCCATTCATCTCATAAACCCCAAACGGACCGAGATCGGCAACCGGCCCTGCCTCGCCTCGATCGATGACCTGCCCGACGGGGTGGATGCGGCCGTTCTTGCCGTGCCCCGCGCAGCCGTGCTTCCCTCTATCGAAGCACTTGCCCGCCACCGCGTTGGCGCAGCCGTCATCTTTTCAGCGGGCTTTGCCGAGGGCGGTGAGGAAGGCTTGGCCGATCAACGCGAGATCACCCGCATAGCGGCCGAGGTGGGAATGGTGATCGAGGGGCCGAACTGCCTCGGCATGGTCAACCATATCGACCGCATCCCCCTGACCTTCATCGAGACGATTTCAGAGGCACTTGGCGACCGGCCGGGCATCGCCATCGTGTCGCAGAGCGGCGCCATGGCTGCCGTCCTCGGGGTGACTTTCGCCAGCCGCGATCTGGGCCTCTCCTATTCCATTTCGACCGGCAACGAGGCCGCAAGCGGCGTCGAAGACTATGTGGAATTCCTGGTTGAGGACGCCTCCACACGGGTCATCGCGATGATCGTCGAACAGTTCCGCAAGCCCGCCCGCTTCCTTGCCGCGGCCCGCAAAGCAAGTGAAAAAGGAAAGCGGGTCGTCCTTCTTCATCCCGGGCGGAGCAGTGCGGCGCGGGAATCTGCCGCGACCCACACCGGCGCGATGGCCGGCGACTATCAGGTCATGCGCGCCAAAGTCGCGCGGGCCGGCGTCATTTTGGCCGAAACGCTCGAAGAACTCGGTGATATCGCCGAGATCGCCCTGCGCTGCCCGGTACTTCCGGCCGGCGGCCCCGCTGTGCTTGGCGAATCCGGTGCATTCAAGGCGCTGACGCTCGATCTGTGCGAAGAACTCGGGCTCGATCTTCCTCCGATTAACGATGAGACCGCGCCAGCGCTGCGCGCCGTCCTGCCGCCCTTCGTCGGCGTCAGCAATCCGCTGGATCTGACGGCACAAGGCCTTGTCGAGCCGGACCTTTACGACAGAACGCTCACCACCCTCTTCGACGACACCCGTTTTGCCAGCATTGTTGCCTGCATTATCCAGACCGATCCTGTCACCTCAGCCATCAAGCTGCCGCCGATCCTGAAAGCCGTGCGCGAGCACAAGCCGACAAAACCGCTGATCTTTGCCGGGCTCGATGAGGGCGCCCCTATCCCAGCGGACTATATCGCGCAATTGCGCGCGCTCGGCATCGTCTATTTCCCGTCGACCGAACGCGCCTTCCGGGCACTGAAACGTATCGACGCATTCGCGGCGCGCGACGTAACTGTGTCTACCGCAACACCGGTCGCGATCGCTGGTCTCCCCTCGCCGGGAGGTGTCATTCCCGAATACCGCGCCAAGCAAATCCTGGCGCCGCTCGGAATTCCCTTTCCTGAAGGCCGCCTGGCAACGACCCTCGAGCAAGCCCTCGCGGCGGCGGCCATGATTGGGTATCCGGTGGTGCTGAAGGCGCAATCGCCCGATCTCAGCCACAAGAGCGATGCGGGCGGCGTGGTTATCGGATTGGCGGACCCAGCTAGCCTCGAGGAGGGCTGGGTCAAGCTGCACGCCGATGTCGCGCGCCATCGCCCAGACCTGTTCCTGGACGGCGTGCTGATCGAAGCCATGGGCAAACGCGGCATCGAGCTGATCATCGGTGCACGCAACGATCCGGACTGGGGGCCTGTGATCCTGGCGGGTTTCGGCGGAGTTACGGCGGAGATCCTGAGGGATGTGCGCATTCTGACGCCCGATCTGCCCGATGACGCTATCGTCGGCGAGCTACTTCGGCTGAAGAATGCGCCATTGCTGCGCGGTTTCCGCGGCTCGCCGCCGCTCGACGTGGGTGCCGCCGCCCGGATCATCGCCACGCTTGGCCAGTTGCTGCTCGCGGAGCCGACGATCCGGGAAATAGACCTCAATCCCGTCGTGATCTATCCCGACGGCGAAGGTGCGGTGGCGCTGGATGCCCTGATGCTGGCTGCGCCCAAGCCTACCCGCGCCTGAGCCCTAAAGCCTGCTCGTTCGAAATCGGATCACGGCCAGTCCGAATAACCCGACGAGAGCATGTCGCTGCGGGCGACTTCCGCCTTCCTGGCGAAATCGCGGTAGGTGGCGGGTGAAAATCCGGTCCTTCTCTTGAAGAAATGACTGAAATAGGTGGGGTCCCGAAATCCAAGACTGTCCGAAATCTCCTGGACGGTCCTGGCGGAGCGTTCCAGCCGCAGCTTCGCCTCCTGGACGACACGCTCGTGCAGGAGCTGGACGGGAGATCGCCCGAGCGCGCTGCTACAAATGGAATGCAGGCGGTCGGTGGTGACGCCGAGCTCCCGCGCATAGTCGCTGATCGGCCGGTGCTGCCGGAACCAGATCTCCACCAATTGCCGGTATCGCTGCAGGATCGAGGCGCCGCCGCCGCGGCCGCGCTGCTCGGCCGCCTCGCTGCCGCTCGTACGCCACAGCGTCATGAGGATCAGCCGCAAATAGGCGGAGATGACCATCCACGAGGCGCGTGAGGGATCGCCAAGCTCCCGCACAAAGCCCGCCACCAGCGGCTGCATCTCTTCGACGGCTTGCGGCCTCGGCTCGTCCGTCAGCCAGGACCGCTCACTGAAGGTCCTCAGCGCATAGGATTCCGCCTGGTCGCCGATCGCGTCCACCATGATCTGTGGCGACGCGCCGATCAGGAAGCCTGCGGCGCCCGCAGCCATGCGCAGCTCGCACCGCGCCTGCGGTGGCAGATAAGCGAGCGCCGGCCCTTGCAGCGATCGCTGCTCCTCCGGCTCGAACAACAAGGCAGCCGTTCCAGCCTGCAGCAGAAACAGATGGTGGAAATCGGCATAGATGCCTTTCTGGAAGCGGATCGTCCGGTGCGACAGCGACGGCTCCCGCCACTCGCCGTGTGCATGATGATGGATGCCGCCATCGGAAACCATGAATTCCTCCTCCCCGGCATCATGATTCCTTAGCCGGGATTGCCAGATAATCACAATATTAACCCAGAAAAACACATTCCTTCCGAATTGCAATGGCGTAGTCTGATCCTATGAGCCTCTGGGAGGAGGACTCCACACAACAGATAACGATTGCGAGGCCGCATCCTGGCCGCGCCCAACCGTGTGCGCTTTCTCCCGTTGATGCAGGGTGCAGGGGCGACCTGTGGAGGACCGGACGATCGCGATGTTTGTGGCAAAGCTTCTGATCAATGATGAGACGGTGGATGCGTCAGATGCATCCACCTTCGAATGCCTTGATCCGGCGACCGGCGATGTCGCGACCATCGCACCGGCGGCCTCGACATCCGACACAGCGCGGGCGGCCAACGCCGCCGCCGCCGCCTTTCCCGCATGGTCTGAACGAGGACCCGGTGAACGCCGCGCACTGCTCACCCGGGCGGCAGATGTTCTCCTTGCGCGATCGGCGGATTTCGTGGCGGCGATGATCGGGGAGACCGGGGCGACCGCCCTTTGGGCGGGGATCAATTGCGATCTTGCCGCCGACATATTGCGCGAGGCGGCCTCGATGACCACGCAGATCGTCGGCGAGATCATCCCCTCGGGCATTCCCGGCAACGTCTCCATGGCGACGCGCCAGCCCGCCGGCGTCTGCGTCGGCATCGCGCCCTGGAATGCGCCGATCATCCTTGGCGTGCGGGCAATCGCCATGCCGCTTGCCTGCGGCAACACAGTAGTGCTCAAGGCTTCCGAACTCTGCCCGAAGACCCATTGCCTGATCGGAGAGGTCATGCGCGAGGCGGGTTTTCCGCCGGGTGTGGTCAATGTCGTCACCAATGCTCCCAAGGATGCCGCCACCGTCGTCGAGGCCCTCATCGCCCATCCGGCGGTACGGCGGATCAACTTCACCGGCTCGACGCGCGTCGGGCGGATCATTGCCGAAACATCGGCGCGGCATCTGAAACGCTGCCTGCTCGAGCTCGGCGGAAAGGCGCCCTTCATCGTGCTTGCCGATGCCGATATCGACGAGGCGGTCCGCGCCGCCGCCTTCGGCGCCTTCATGAACCAGGGCCAGATCTGCATGTCCACTGAGCGCATCATCCTGCTCGATGCGATTGCGGATGAATTCGTCGAGAAATTCAAGGCGAAGGCCGCAACGCTCGTGGCCGGAGATCCGCGTCAAGGAAACACGCCGCTAGGAACCATGATTAGCGCCGAGGCGGTGCGGCGCATCAAGGCGCTCGTTGACGATGCCCAGCAGAAGGGAGCCGTCGTCGTCTGCGGGGGGCATGCAAACGGCATGCTGCTGGATGCGACCGTGGTCGATCATGTGACGCCCGCCATGCGCCTCTACCGGGAGGAAAGCTTTGGACCGCTGGCGGCGATCATCCGTGTCGACAGTGTCGACGAGGCCGTCACCATCGCCAACGACAACGAATATGGACTGTCCTCGGCAGTGTTCGGCCGCGACATCAACCAGGCGCTGGCCGTTGCCAAGCGCATCGAGACCGGCATCTGCCACATCAACGAGGCAACGGTTTCAGACGAGCCGCAAATGCCCTTCGGCGGGGTCAAGTCGAGCGGCTACGGCCGTTTCGGCGGCAGGGCCGCGATCGACGAATTCACCGAGCTGCGCTGGATCACGCTGGCATCCGGGACGCGTCACTATCCGATCTGAGCCGCATTATGGCGCTCGACCGGCGAGATTGAAGAAGAAGCATCGGGGCGAGAGGGCTCCAAAAAGGGGAGGAACGATTGCATGACCAACAATCTTATCGGAATGAGGATCAACGCCGCATCGCTGACGCGACGTTCGTTCATGGCGGCAACGGCTGCAGGTACTGCAGCAATGGCATTTAGTGGACGGGCAGCATTCGCGGCGGACGACACGCTCAAGGTCGGCTTTATCAGCCCGCGTACCGGCCCACTTGGCGGCTTCGGCGAGACGGACGGCTATGTACTGGAACTGGCGCGCAAGGCGCTGGCGGCCGGACTGCAGGCGGGCGGCAAGACCTGGAAGGTGGAGATTCTCGATCAGGACACGCAGTCCGATCCCTCCCGCGCCGGGCAATTGGCAAAGGATCTCATCAACAACAAGGGCATCGACCTTATGCTAGTCGTGTCCACCCCGGAGACCATCAACCCTGTGGCCGACGCCTGCGAAGCGGCCGGCATTCCCTGCCTGTCGACCGTCATGCCGTGGGAAGCCTGGTATTTCGGCCGTGGCGCCAAGCCGGGGGCGCCCTCGCCGTTCAAATGGACCTATCATTTCGGCTTTGGCGTCGGCGAGTTCCTGAAAACCTATATTTCGCAGTGGAACCTGATCGAGACCAACAAGAAGGTCGGCGTCATGTATCCGCACGACGCCGATGGCAACGCCATCCGCGCCAATCTGGCCCCGGCCCTTTCCAAGGCCGGCTTCACCATCGTCGATCCGGGCGCCTATGAGACCGGCACGACCGACTTCTCGGCGCAGATCGCCCTCTTCAAGCAGGAAGGCGTCGAGATTTTCAACTCGTTTCCCATCCCGCCGGATTTCGCCGCCTTCTGGCGGCAAGCGGCCCAACAGGGCCTGACCCAGCAGATCAAGATCTGCCAGGTCGCCAAGACCGGGCTCTTCCCCTCGGACATCGAGTCGCTCGGTGACCTCGGCGTCAACATCAGCAGCGCCGCCTACTGGCATAAGGCCTTCCCTTACAAATCGACGTTGACAGGCGTGTCCGGGACGGAGCTTGCGGATGGCTACGAAGCATCGAGCGGCAAGCAGTGGACACAGCAGCTGGGTGCAAGCCTCTCGCTTCTCGACGCCGGCTTCGACGCCCTGAAGGCTAGCACCGACGTCAAGAGCAAGGAGGCCGTGGCCAAGGCAATCAGCACGCTGAAGACCACGACGATTGCCGGCAAGGTTGACTTCACCAGTGGACCGGTCGCCAACGTCTCTCCTGGACCGATCATCGGAACGCAATGGGTAAAAGCGAAGGAAGGCTCCAAATTCGCGCTCGACTACGTCGTCACTGAAAATGTCACCGACCCGAATGTTCCGGTCGGCGCCAAGCTTACCCCGTACAATGGATAGTGGCACAGTGCAGCGACGAGATCAAAAGGAGCGGCCGGGAGAGGCCTTTCTCTCAGCGAAAGGGATCCACAAGCGCTTCGGTGCGCTTGTGGTTCTTGAAAACCTCGATTTTTCCATGGGCGATGGAGACGCGGTGGGGATCGTCGGACCCAACGGCGCGGGCAAAACGACGCTGCTCAGCGTGCTTGCCGGTGCCTTTCCGCCGAGCGCCGGGACTGTCACCTTCGGCGGCGCCGATGTCACGGCGCTATCGGCGGCAGATCGCTGTCGGTCAGGGCTGGTGCGGACGCATCAGATTCCCAAACCCTTCAGCGGCATGACCACCTTCGAGAACGTCTTCGTTGCCGCCTCGCACAGCAATGCCGCCAGCCGCGACGAAGCCTATGAGCGCGTTGTCGATTCGCTGACGCTGTGCGGCATGCTCGGCGTTGCCAATCGCCGCGCCGACACACTCGGCCTGCTCGACCGGAAACGCCTGGAGCTTGCGCGAGCGCTTGCTACTAAGCCGAAGCTGCTGCTGCTCGACGAGATCGGCGGCGGCCTGACCGACGGCGAGGCCAGCGAACTGGTGGATACCATCCTCGAATTGCGCCGGCGTGGCATCGGCATCGTCTGGATCGAGCATATCGTCCATATCCTGCTGCAGGTGGTCGAACGACTGATCTGCATGGACGCCGGCAAGATCATCGCCGACGGCGAACCGAAAGCGGTGATGCGCGATGCCGAAGTCGTCAAAGCCTATCTCGGAGGGACGCCGGCATGACCCTTCTCTCCATCCGTGACCTCGACATCCGCCACGGCCTGCTGCAGGCGGTGCGCGGTGTCAGTTTCGATATTGCCGAGGGCGAAGTGCTGGCCTTGGTTGGCGCCAATGGCGCGGGCAAGACGACGCTGCTGCGATCAATCGCCGGCGCTCATCTTCCTGCCTCCGGCCAAGTCTTTCTCGGCGGCCAGGATATAACGGCGGTGCCCTCCCACAAGCGGATCGCCATGGGCATCGCCCTGGTGCCGGAGGGCCGGCGCCTTTTCTCGCAGATGACCGTCGAGGAAAACCTGCTGCTCGGCAAGGCTGCCGCCCGTAAGGGCGACTGGACCATCGAGCGAGTCTTCGACGCCTTCCCGAACCTGAAACCCCGCCGCCGTGCCAAGACCGGCCATCTCTCCGGCGGCGAGCAGCAGGCAACCGCCATCGGCCGGGCGCTGATGAGCAATCCCGACATTCTCCTGCTCGACGAAGTCTCGCTCGGCCTGTCGCCGCTTGTGGTCGATCGCGTCTATGCGCAGCTACAGGCGCTGTTGTCCTCGGGGACCACCATCGTTCTCGTCGAGCAGGATCTCGGACGGGCGATGAGCGTTGCCAGCCGCATCATCTGCATGCTGGAGGGACGTGTCGTTCTCGATAGGCCGGCGGCGGGTGTTACCCGCGACGAAATCACCAAAGCCTATTTCGGGCTGCATCATCGGGCAGACGGCGACAGGAGCGCATCGTGATCAATACCTTGCTCCAGGGCATCCTGCTCGGCGGCTACTATGCCGTTATCGCCTGCGGCCTGTCCTTCATGTTCTCAGTCATGCGTATCATCAACCTCGCGCATGGCAGCCTGGCGGTCGCGGCAGCCTACGGTCTTTGGCTGCTGGCCTCGAAGTTCGGCATCTCGCCCTTCGCCGGGCTGCTGATCGTATTGCCGATCATGGCGGCCTTCGGCTGGCTGCTGCAGCGTTTCGTTCTCGAACGCAGCGCCCGCGGCGGACCGCTATTGCCGATCCTCACCACCTTCGGCCTATCCATCGTCATCGACAACCTGCTGTTCGAGCAGTTCGGCGCGGATACACGGTCGCTGGCGCCTTTCATCGGCAACCTGTCCTACGCATCCTGGCAATTGCCCGGTCATATCTTCGTCGGCAAGCTCGCGGTGATGATGATGGCAACGGCGATCGTCATTCTCGGCGGCTTGCAGTTCTTCCTCAGCCGCTTCGCGCTCGGCCGTGCGATCCGAGCCACGGCGGAAGACCCGGATACGGCCGGTCTGGTCGGCATCGACGCCCGCAAGGTGAATGCGACGGCAACGGCGATCACCATGGTCACCATCGGGATTGCCGGAGCGTTCCTCGCCATGCGGGCGACCTTCAGCGCCTATGCAGGCGCGCCGCAGTTGCTTTTTGCCTTCGAGGCAGCGGTTATCGGCGGCGCAGGCTCTCTGTGGGGCACGCTTGCCGGCGGCATTGTCCTCGGGCTCGCCCAATCACTTGGCGCGCAACTGCATCCGCAGGGCTTTCTGATCGGCGGGCATGTCGTCTTCCTGCTGGTCGTCTTCCTGCGGCTCTTCCGGTCCGGCATGCCGGCCTTCGGCAAAATTCGCGCATTTCTTCGGAGCCCGGCATGACCCTCCTCTCGAACGACATATCCATCGAGCGCTGGACAAGATCGTCGCGGCTGGCGCTGGCTGTCATGGCTCTGGCTTTGGTTGTCTTGGCACTTGCTCCCGCCTTCCTCGGCGCTGGCATGATCGACCGGATGACGGCCCTGTTCATCTACGTGATCCTTGCGGCCATGTGGAATGCCCTGGCCGGGTTCGGCGGGCTTGTCTCGGTCGGCCAGCAGGTGTTCTTCGGCCTTGGCGCCTATTTCACCATCCGGCTTGCGGATGCTGGGCTGAACCCCTTCGTTGCGCTGTTTGTCGCCGCGATCGTCACCGGTGCACTCTCCATCCCGCTGTCGCTGTTCATGCTGCGGCTCAAAGGCGGAGAATTCGCCATCGGCATGTGGGTCGTGGCCGAACTCGTCCACCTGCTCGTCAATCTCGACCGCCTCATCCAGGGCGAGACCGGCACATCGCTGATCTCGCTGAACGTCTATGACAGCGCCACCCGCCGCGCGACGATCTACTGGCTGTCGCTCACTGCTATGGCGGCCCTGCTCGGCACCCTTTTCACGCTGATGCGCAGCCGCGCCGGGGCCGCCATGCAGGCCATCCGCGACAATGAGGAGGCTGCGACCTCGGTCGGGGTGCGCGTCAGTGCCACCAAAAGAATGCTCTTCGTGCTCGCAGCATTCGGCATTGCGATTGCCGGCGGCCTTTGGCTGGCAACGGCCACCACCTTCCAGCCGAAGACCTATTTCAGTGTCCAGTGGACCGCCTACATGATCTTCATGGTCCTGGTCGGTGGCATCGGAAAGTTCGAGGGCGCGATCCTCGGTGCTATCCTGTTCTTCGTCATCGAGACCATCTTCGGCGGAACCGGCGTCTGGTACCTGATCGGCCTCGGCGCAACGGCCGTCCTCTTCTCCCTTTACCTGCCGCACGGCCTTTGGGGTGAGATCGAACGGCGCTTCGGTCTGCAA
>DASVPC010000059.1:0-19864 GCA_036383055.1 Rhizobium sp.
CAGGAGTTGGTACAGGCCAATCGTCTCGCTATTCTCGGCCAGGTCGCCGCCGGTGTCGCCCACGAAATCAACCAGCCGGTCGCCACCATCCGTGCCTATGCGGATAATGCCCATATTTTCCTCGATCGAAAGCAGATCGCGCCGGTAAAGGAAAATTTGACCTCCATCGCGGCCCTGACCGAGCGGATCGGCACGATCACCGAGGAGCTGAAGGCATTTGCCCGCAAGGGGCGGAGCGCGCCGAAACCGGTGGAACTCCGAAGCGTCATCGAAGGCGCCGTGGTTCTGCTCAGAAGCCGCTTTGCCGGCCGGCTCGACGCCCTGGTGATCGATCTCCCGCCGGCCGGTCTCACCGTCGTCGGTACGCGCATCCGGCTCGAGCAGGTTCTGATCAATCTCTTCCAGAACGCGCTCGAAGCGCTGGAAGGGCGCGACGGACCCAGGGTAGAGGTCTCGGCCCTGGAAACAGCCGATGGCGTCGAGGTCACCGTCTCCGACAATGGCCCCGGCATTCCCTCAGCAATCCTTGATTCACTGTTCACACCGTTCAATACCTCGAAGGAACAGGGCCTCGGCCTTGGCCTCGTCATCTCCAAGGACATCGTCACCGACTATGGCGGCCGCATCGAGGTTGAAAGCAGTGGGAACGGCACCCGTTTCATCATTCATCTGCGCAAGGCAAGTTCATGAACGACGCATCCCCGGTCTTCCTCATCGACGACGACAAGGATCTGTTGAAGGCGACGAAGCAAACGCTTGAACTCGCCGGCTTTTCCGTCTCCGCCTTTTCCGCGGCTGCGGATGCGCTCAGGGCATTGGAAGCAGATTTCCCCGGCGTCGTCGTTTCAGACATCCGCATGCCCCAGATGGACGGGCAGCAGCTCTTCGATCACGTCAAGGCACGGGACGCGGATCTGCCGGTCATCCTGGTCACCGGCCACGGCGATATCCCCATGGCCGTCAAGGCGATCCAGGATGGCGCCTATGACTTCATCGCCAAACCCTTCGCCACCGACCGGCTGGTGCAAAGCGTGCGGCGCGCGGCGGAAAAACGCCGACTCGTTCTGGAAAACCGCGCACTGCGCATTGCCGCCGAACAGGCGCAAGGCGATCTGCCGTTGATCGGCCAGACGGCGGCGATGGAGCGGCTGCGCCACACATTGCGGCAGATCGCCGATACCGACGTCGATGTGCTGGTGACCGGCGAGACCGGCAGCGGCAAGGAAGTGGTCGCGAGCCTGCTACATCGCTGGAGTCGGCGGGCGAAGGGCAATTTCGTTGCGCTCAACTGCGGTGCATTGCCGGAAACCGTCATCGAAAGCGAGCTCTTCGGCCACGAGCCCGGCGCCTTCACCGGTGCGCAGAAGAAGCGCGTCGGCCGCATCGAACATGCAAGCGCCGGCACGCTGTTTCTCGATGAAATCGAGAGCATGCCGCCCGCTGTGCAAGTGCAGCTGCTGCGCGTGCTGGAAATGCGCGAAGTTACGCCGCTCGGCACCAACGAGGTGCGCCCGGTCGATCTTCGCGTCGTCGCGGCCGCCAAGGTCGATCTTGGCGATCCACGCCAGCGCGGCGATTTCCGCGAAGACCTTTATTACCGCCTCAACGTCGTCACCATCTCCATCCCGCCACTTCGTGACCGGCGTGACGACATCCAGCTGCTCTTCGGCTACTTCGCTGAGCGCGCCGCCAGCCGCTTCAAGCGCGATGTGCCGACCATATCCGCCGTTGTTCGCCGTCATTTGCAGCACCACGACTGGCCGGGCAATGTACGCGAGTTGTCGCACTTCGCCGAACGTTTCGTCCTCGGACTGGAATCTGCGGCAGGCGCGAAGCCGGGCGAAACCCCTTCCGCCGACACCGTGCTACCCCTGCCCGTCCGCGTCGAGCGCTATGAAGCGGACCTGATCCGCGAAACGCTTGCTCAGAACGGCGGCGATGTCCGCCGGACGATCGAAGCGCTCGGCATCCCGCGTAAGACCTTTTACGACAAGCTTCAGCGCCACGGCATCGTCCGGAGCGAATTTGCAGGCTTTGACGGCGAGGACTAGCGACACCAGACTAAAAGATAGCCGACAATAATCTTCGACATGCCCATCTGTTCAAGCGGATATCGGGCGTTAGATAGAGGCAAGGGACGCCCGGCTGCTCTTGCCGGCCGGGCGGTGAGGAGAATGGAGGAGATATGACGGACATTGCTCTCCGCAACGCGGTCAAACGTGTTGCGCTGTTGAATCTTGGCTATTTCGGTGTCGAATTCGCCGTAGCCCTATCCATCGGCTCGGTCTCGCTCTTTGCCGACAGCATCGATTTTCTTGAAGACGCCTCGGTCAGCCTTCTGATCCTGATGGCGCTCGGCTGGAGCATTCGCAATCGCGCACGCATTGGCATGGCGCTGGCGGGGATCCTGCTCATCCCCGGACTGGCAACCATCTGGACCGCCTGGCATAAATTCATGGTTCCGGTTGCCCCGGAGCCCTTACCTTTGTCCTTGACCGGCCTCGGGGCGCTCGTCGTCAATCTCTCCTGCGCCATGATGCTGGTTCGCTTTCGCGACCATAGCGGCAGCTTGACCCGCGCTGCCTTTCTCTCTGCCCGCAACGATGTGTTTGCCAATATAGCCATCATAGCGGCCGGTATCGTGACAGCATTCCTGTGGCATTCCGCCTGGCCCGATCTTATCGTCGGCATAGGCATCGCCGCGATGAATGCCGATGCCGCCCGCGAGGTTTGGGCGACGGCGAGAGACGAACAAAGGGCGGCTGCTTAGGCGCCCAACGCGCGGATTGCGTCTGTTCGGGGCGCTAATTGCGCCGCGACGAAGGCCGTGCGGTCCAGCACCGCCATGGCCTGATCAATCAGGCTTCCCAGTGCCTGCGCGCTCTCGCAGGCCTGGACGATCAGCGGCGCGCTCATGCAGATTCTCAGGGCGCTCGCCGGGATGTCGCCAAAATCGGCGCAGCGAACCGGCTGACCAAGGCGCACCGGCGCAAGGCCAGCCTGTTCGGCCGCCAAGTCCTTATAGACTGCGGCGGTTTCCGCCGCCGGCAGGATGCCACCACGATGAGGATTGCGCAGGTAGAATGAAAAGATCGATGGGATCTCGTCCCAGCGCGATCCGTGCGGCCGATCACCCAGACGATTGCGGTCTATGGCCCGCGTATCGAGCGGTTCGAAGGCGTCGTCACGTTCCAGCCGAGCCCGCACCGCCTCGGCAAAAGCGGTCAGGACAACCGTCACCTGTGCCTCGGGCGTCTTGAGAAAGCGTTCCAGTTCGAACAGGGCTGCTTTCCATCGCACCAGCAAGCCGAAATTGGCACGATGCGGCAGCCCATCCCTGGCCACCCAGCCTTCCGGCCAATCCGCTTGCGCACAATAATCGGCAAGTGCCGCGGGCAATGACCGCTGCTTCAGACGTGCCGACAATCGCGGCGGGCATAGCAGAGCGCCGCTGAAAATCGGCCCGGCCAGGAATTTCGATCCGGTCAGCGCCACAAGGAAGTCATGGGCGAGATAGGCACGGATCGTGGCTGCGGAGACGCGGAACTGGCAAGCATCGATCATGATGTCGAGCATGACGCCGAAACGCGCTTTCAGGCGGAACACAGTTTCCAGACCCGGCGCCAGCAGGCTGGTTTTGGAGACATCCGTCACGACCAGGAGGCATCTGAGACCGGCGGCGCGGGCAAGTTCGATCAGGCCCCTCAACTCGCTCTCAACCTCGTCGTCGCTACGCAAGGTACCATCGGCGTTGCGCACCGCGACAGCGGTGTTGCGCGTCGCCTGTCCGGGGCTGAGCTCTTCGCCCTTGGCAACCGGGCGATCGCTGCTGACGCGGCTCATGAAATGCCGGCCGCCGGCGGCGGCCATGACCCCGCTGCCGGTCTCGTTGCCCATCAGCGTTATGGTCATCAATGTCCGGTCATCCTCACGCGCCAGTAGCGCGGCGACAAAGAGATGAAGATCGGTGCCGGACGTGGCCATGACGGCATCCACTTGCTTCGCGCCATCGTCCAGGCCGAGCAGGTGCAGCAGCTCCGTCCGAACCCTCGTGATCTCCCGCGCATAGATGTCAGCAGCGGGATGCGTCTCCACCTCCCCAAGAAGCGCCGCGTGATAGGCGCCGACTGCCGCGAAAGCAGGCGCGGAAATAGTCGATGCCGTCGAGGAACCGAAGGCAAGGTCCAGCGGCCGTGGCGATGGCCCGTGACCGTACATGTTGAGGCCGGTCACGGGCTCGCAATCCAGCCGTTCGTCTCCGCCGGAAACCAGGTAAGCGAGAAGCGAATCACGATCATTGTCCAGCTGGCGACTCGAGGCGAAGCCGGAAACACGGTCGTCAGAACTCTTTTGCATGCGCGGCATTCCCCTTGCGGTCCTTCGTCGACGCACGTCGAATGCGCGCATCGATGTCTATGAGACATTACGCCAAACAAGATGGAGCGAGGCTGACGTGCCGATTGGATTGGCTTGGGGAATCGCAGATATGAAAAGCCCGCCGCCATGGTGGCGACGGGCTCAAAGGCAAATTATCAGGTTGCTTAACCTGCGGTCGCAAGCTTGTCCTGGGTCTTGGTGTCGAAATCGCTGGCGTCGTGACGCTCGTGCAATTGGTCGGCGGGATCGCCCGACAGGCGGTTGACCTTGCGCCCGCGCTTCACAGCCGGCCGTGCGAAGATCGCTTCCGCCCAGCGCTGGACGTTCTTGTAGTCCTGCACCTGAAGAAACTCGGCTGCACCATACTGCCAGCCCTTCACCAGACCGCCATACCAGGGCCAGACGGCGATATCGGCGATCGTATAGTCCTTGCCTCCAAGATATTCGCTCTCAGCGAGACGGCGATCGAGCACGTCGAGTTCGCGCTTCACCTCCATGGCGAAGCGGTCGATCGCATATTCGATCTTTGTCGGCGCATAAGCGTAGAAATGGCCGAAACCGCCGCCGAGATACGGTGCGCTGCCCATCTGCCAGAACAGCCACGACAGGCATTCGGCGCGTGCCGGCTGCTCGGTCGGTAGGAAGGCGCCGAACTTCTCCGCGAGATAGGTCAGGATAGAACCGGATTCGAAGACCCGGATCGGCGTTGGGCCGCTGCGATCCAGCAGCGCCGGGATCTTGGAGTTCGGATTGACGTCGACGAAACCGCTTCCGAACTGGTCGCCTTCGCCGATCTTGATCAGCCAGGCGTCATACTCGGCGCCGCTATGGCCCAGCGCCAGCAGTTCCTCGAGCAGGATCGTGACCTTGACCCCATTCGGCGTTCCCAGCGAATAGAGCTGGAGGGGATGGCGGCCGACCGGCAGTTCCTTCTCATGCGTCGGCCCGGCGATCGGACGGTTGATATTGGCGAACTGGCCTCCGTTCGCCTTGTTCCAGACCCAAATCTTCGGCGGCGTGTATTCGGCAGAATCGGTCATGCTCAAACTCCTGATTTTCGGCAGATACAATTGCGATGTACCGACCGATCTAGCGCGTTCTCCGTTACGCACATAGGGGGCACGATCAATTTTTACGAGAGGGCGAGATCACATTGGCGTCAGGAATTTGGTGTCGGGATCTGAGTGGCTTTCCAGCCGAGCCGCTGAGGAAAATCAGCTCCAGGGCTGCGGCACGATTGATGCAGGATCAAAACGAAAAAGCCTGCCGCGGGAGGAGGTGCGGCAGGCTTTTCGAAAAGAACCGAACAGCAGCTGGGAGGAGGAGTGCTGCTGTTCCCGCAGGCGACCTTGGGAGGAGGATAAGGGCGCCCGCATAATCGAAGCTCTGCGGGAGGAGGTGCATTGCTTCGATAAATATGACTATACACTAGACCTGCTCACTTCATAGGCATTTATTTGCAGGGCAGCTATGCGTTATGCGAAAAGCGGGAGGCTTTCGCGTGGCAAGCCCCTCGCCTGGGAATGCCGAGCTCTCTCCGGCAAGCAAACAAAAGAAAAGCGCCCGCTCGGGATGAGGCAGGCGCCAGCAGAATTTTGACTGTCGATCAGCGTTTCACGCTGTTAGCGAACAACGGCCGCCCGGGCAACGTTGCGGATTTCGCTGCGGCCGATGCCGAGGTCATGCAGTTCGCGCGTGGACATGCGGCCCAGTTCGGCAACCGTCTGACGATACTTGAGCCAGTTATTGAAAGAGCGTGCTACGTTCATGATGATCCCCTTTCCTAGGGCATTCGAAGCTGAGCTGCCGTGCTTGGCGCTCCGTTCGCTTCGATGAGCACGATATAGTGCAAAGCCTTCGGGATTTGCATAGCTAAGGTATCACTGCACCCATGCAATCGGCGCATGGGTTGCTAAGCTATCTCGCGCTATCCAGCCGCTTCAGCTCACCTCGATCAAGATACCGTCGAACTATTTTTGGGTGACAGAACGGCCATTCTCTGCGAGAAAGACGGAGATGAGAGACAGGGGCGTCCGTCGATGACGGGCTGAGAAGCACCCTTTGAACCTGAACCAGATCATGCTGGCGGAGGGAGTCGCTCGGGGTCCCGGCCTGTTTCGTCGTCTCCCTTCGCGTCTCGCCCCGCCCGAAAGGGCGATATGCAAGACCAGACCACTCCCGGTAGACAGCTAACGGCCATGCGGGCAAACCCGCCGCTGGTGCAATGCATCACCAATTTCGTCGCGATGAATATCGCCGCCAATGTGATGCTCGCGGCCGGTGCCTCGCCCGCGATGGTGCATGCCGAAGAGGAAGCCGGCGAGTTCGCCGCCATCTCCGGCGCATTGACGATCAATATCGGCACGCTTTCAAGCGGCTGGCTGGCCGGGATGGCATCGGCGGCGCAGGCGGCAAATGAGGCGGGTAAGCCCTGGGTTCTCGACCCCGTGGCGCACTATGCCACCTCGTTCCGGCGCGAGGCGGTCGCGCAGTTGCTGGAATTGCAGCCGACAATCATCCGCGGCAACGCTTCGGAAATCATCGCGCTCGCCGGCGGCGCCAGCCGCGGCCAGGGCGTCGACAGCCGTGATCCCGTCGAGCTGGCCGAGAATGCCGCCGTCCTGCTGGCTCAAAAACATCGGTCGGTCGTTGCCGTTACCGGCGCCACGGATTTCGTCACCGACGGAAATGAGGCCCGCCGCATCGAGGGCGGTTCGCCGCTCATGCCGCAGGTGACCGCGCTCGGCTGCTCGCTCACCTGCCTCGTCGGCGCCTACGCGGCAACAAGACCGGACCAGCCGCTTGCCGCAACCGTCGCGGCACTCGCCACCTTCGCCGTGGCCGGCGAACGCGCGGGCCGAAAAGCCGACGGACCCGGTTCGTTTTCATGGCGCTTCCTCGATGCGCTGACCGCGCTCGATGAACCTGCGATCGACAGCGAAGCAAGGATCGTCGCGCTATGAAGCAGTTCGATCTCTCTCTTTATCTCGTCCTTGATCCGGTGCTTTGCGCTGATATCGGCATGGTGGAAACCGCACGCGCTGCCGTCGCCGGCGGTGCCACCGTCGTGCAACTGCGTGACAAGCATGCCTCGGCGGCAAGCATGATCGAAACCGGCCTCGCGCTGAAGCAGGTACTGGCGGGTACGCGCGCGCGCTTGATTGTCAATGACGATATCGAGGCGGCAATTGCGATCGGGGCCGATGGCTTGCATGTCGGCCAGGATGACATGGACGCCCGCACCGCCCGCCGTCTGATCGGGCCGGATATGATCCTTGGGCTCTCGGTGGAAACCGAGGCACTTGCCGCTGCCATTGATCCCGCCCTTGTGGACTATGCCGGGATCGGGCCGGTTTTCGCGACGGCGACAAAGCCTGACCACAAGCAGCCGATCGGCTTTGCAGGCCTTGCCCGCATGATCGATCTCTGCGCCGTCCCATCCGTCGCGATCGGCGGCTTGAAGGCCGGGCATGCGGCTGAAGCACTCTTAGCCGGTGCTGACGGCATCGCCGTTGTTTCCGCCATATGCGGCACGCCGGATCCGCAGGCCGCAGCCGCCGAAATTGCGAAAGTCATCAGGGAGACCCGCCAATGATCCGGAACGTTCTTTCCATCGCCGGTTCCGACCCCTCCGGCGGCGCCGGCATCCAAGCGGACCTGAAGACGTTTTCGGCGCGTGGCGTCTATGGGATGGCTGCACTGACTGCGTTGACCGCCCAGAACACGCAAGGCGTTTCCGGCATTCATCCCGTCCCGCCGCAATTCGTCGCTGATCAGATCTCGGCGATCTTCGCCGATGTCCGCGTCGACGCCGTCAAGATCGGCATGATCGCAAATGCAGCCATTGCCGAGGCCGTCGCCGACGCGCTTGCTCCACATCGAGGTATTCCGATCGTTCTCGACCCAGTGATGATCGCCAAGGGAGGAGCCGCGCTGCTTGCCGCCGACGCCGTCGACGTCCTGACCCGGCGTCTTCTTCCGCTCGCGACGCTGTTAACACCGAATCTGCCGGAGGCGGCGGCCCTTCTGCACGAACCGGTAGCCGAGGATCGCGAGGCGATGGCGCGGCAGGCGCAAGCATTGGCGAAACTTGGACCACTGGCAGTGCTGATTAAGGGGGGGCACCTTGACGGCGATGAAAGCCCCGACGTGCTCGCAGGCCCTGAAGGCCTGATCTGGTTCGAAGCCAACCGCGTCCCGACCAAGAACACACACGGAACCGGCTGCACCCTCTCCAGCGCCTTAGCCGCGGAGATCGCCAAGGGTGCGGCGCTGACGGAAGCCGTCGCCACCGCCAAGCATTATCTTGCCGGCGCTGTTGCCGCAGCCGGAACGCTTTCCGTCGGTAGCGGCCATGGGCCGGTTCAGCATTTTCACACGCTATGGCCAGCCACAGAAGGACAGCCGACATGAGCCTGCCTCTCAACCAGCAAATCGTCATCGTTTCCGGCGCCGGCCGTGGCTTCGGCGCGGCGATCGCAGCCGCTTTCGCCCGAGAGGGCGCGAAGGTCGCCATCAATTATCGCACCAGCCGCGAGCCGGCGGAAGCACTCGCCGCCCGGCTTAGCGATCATGCCCAGGCGTTCCAGGCCGATATCCGCAATCTCGACGAAACGAAAAAACTGGTGGAGGAAGTCACTGCGCATTTCGGCGCACCGACGACGATCGTGCATAATGCGCTTGCTGATTTCAGCTTCAACGGCGACGCTCGCGCGAAACTCGACGAGTTGAGCTGGGCGGCAATCGCCGCGCAACTCGACACCGCCCTGCAGGGCGCTCTCAATCTTATTCAGGCGGCGCGCCCTTCCATGGCCAAAGCCGGCTTCGGCCGCGTCGTCACCATCGGCACGAACCTCTTCCAGAACCCGGTCGTGCCCTATCATGACTACACGGCCGCCAAGGCCGCCCTGCTCTCGCTGACACGAACGGCCGCCGCCGAACTCGGGCCGCAGGGCATCACAGTCAATATGGTATCGGGAGGTTTGCTCCGCACCACGGATGCCAGCGGCGCGACGCCCGAAGCCGTGTTCGATCTCATTGCAGCAAATACGCCACTGCGCCGTGTAACGACGCCGGAAGAAGCGGCGGATGCAGTGCTTTTCTTCGCAAGCCCCTGGGCGCGGGCGGTAACAGGTCAGAACCTTATCGTGGATGGCGGCCTGGTCTTCGGATAGCGTCGCTAAAGCTTTGCTATTGCCGTCATCTGCAGATCATTGCCATTTAATGAAAATGGCAATGACCTCACCCATATCAGGCCTTCTTCAGAAATTCGGTTCTGAGAACCAGATCCTTGATCTTCTCGGCCCGGCATTCGATCTCGTCTTCGTTGCCGGTCAGCCGGATGCCCTTGATCAGCGTGCCGCGCTTCAAGGTCACGGACGTTCCCTTGACCTTCAGATCCTTGATCAGGGTCACGTTATCGCCGTCGGCAAGCACTGTTCCGTTGCTGTCTCTTACATCCATCGTCTTGGTCCCGTCGCTACGTCTTGACTGTCGGGCACATAGCAGGCGGCGAACCGGTCGGATAGCGCAAAAGAAACTGCTTAGCTCCAGCCCAAGGCGAACACGCCGAAGAGGATGACGACGCCCAGCACGACGCGATAGATCACGAAGGGCCAGGTGGAGAACCGTTCCAGGAAGCGCATCAGCCCCCAGATCGCCACGAAGGACGAGATGCAGCCGACGATCAGCCCGACGATCAGCACCGACCATGCCTCCATCGGAATATGGGCCTTATAAAGCGTCAACAGCTCCTTCAGTCCGGCTAGGGCGATTGCCGGCAGTCCGAGGAGAAAGGAGAACCGGGCGGCCTCGTCGCGCTTCAAGCCAAGAAACAACGCTCCGGTCAGCGTCGAGCCGGACCGCGATACGCCGGGGATGAGGGCACCGACCTGGGTAATGCCGACAAACAGCGCATCGAGCAACGTCATTTGCTCCATGTCCTTCCTGTGCCGGCTGTAAAGTTCGGCAGCCGCCAGGAGAAGGCCCATAACGAGGCAGGCGATGCCGATGACCCAAAGGCTGCGGAAGGAGGTACCGCAAGCATTCAGGGACGACGACAGCAGCAAGCCGGCGATGCCGATCGGGATCGTCGCGATGATGATGGCAATCGCAAGCCGTATTGCGGGCGATCGCCAATCCCTTTGCCGGATCGCATCGACCGATCCAAAGGCAACGTAGCGAACGTCGCTCCAGAAATAGGAGATGATAGCAGCGAGTGCTGCGAGCTGCATCGCCGCGGAAAATGCCGAACCGGGATCCTGCCAGCCGAGCAGAGCCGGCACTAGCCGCATATGGGCGGTGGAGGAAACCGGCAATAGCTCGGTCAGACCTTGCACAACACCAAGCAGTGCGATCTTGGCATAGCCTAGGGCAACAAAACCCGTATCCACACCCTGCGTACAAACATCAGCCACGTATCAACATCCTCGGTTATTCGTTCGGGCGGCGCAGCCTGAACGGCACAATATATCCATGCTGCAAGTCAGCACCGTTGATAGTCATTGGGGCGGCGTCCATGGCACATCTGCCCCGACCTCATGTTGGGATGGAAGCCGAAGATCGGTCAACGGCTCCAGTCGATTATGATGAGGCTCCGCTCCGGTGATCTTTTGAATTTTATTCGTCTTCGTCTGGCAAAGCCTGCATGTAACGAATCACGCCGTAGAAGGCGCCGAAGACAAAGAGTGCGCCGACAACGTGGTAGAGGTCGTGCTTTGCTGTGTGATGATGCCTCATCAAAAGGTTCAGCACATTGTACGATACTATGGCAATTGCCGTCATGATCGGCGCCACGACGAGCGCCATGTTCCGATGAATGAATCTAATCATCACGCACCTCTTTCTCCGATGTCTGGGCAGCCGCCAGATTGCAGGCGAATTTGGACAGGCTGGGGCCGCCAGATTCACGAGGTATGATATGAAGATGAACCGGCGCTGAAAAACGAGCGTCGGACAGCGCGCAACGCGAAAGGAAGAAGCATTCGCTATTTGCTGTAGAGCGCTCGCGACCTTTCCAGATGCTTCAACACAGCGGCTTCCGCGCCGTCGGTATCATGAACAGAAAGCCGCTCCAGTATCTCTTCATGTTCGGCGAGCGTAAACTTTTCCTTGCCCGTCCAGATCAGCAGATCCGTATGGTAGGTCTTGAGCCAGGCCAGCATCGCCTCGCTGACGGCGGCGAAGATCGGGTTTCCGGAAATCTGCGCGATGCGCGTGTGAAACTGCATGTCGGCCGAAATAAACTCTTCCGCATGCCCCAGGGACTGGCGCTGCCGTTCGATGATATCCTTGAGGTCGGCGATGTCTTTTTCAGTCGCGCGCTGAGCGGCCTCGCGGGCCATGCCACGCTCGAAGAATATACGCGCGCTCTTCAGATGCTCGAGAGAGTCCGAAGACTGCGACAGCATGATCTTCGCGGTCAGATCCACCTGCCGGAAGATCGACTTTGCGGTGAGTTGAAGCACCTTCGCCCGTTCACCATGCGAGATGTTCACCAATCCCATATTGGCGAGAGACTGCATCGCCTCGCGGATCGCCGGACGCCCGACGCCGAAGCGTTCCATGAGCACGCGCTCGGACGGCATTTCATCGCCGGGCTTGAGTTCTCCCGATGTAATCAACCGCTCTAGCCGGTCGAATACTTCGTCAGACAGCTTCCGACGGACGATCTGTTCGATTGGTTGGCTCATGACATCTCGCTGGCTCAAAGCTTTCCTCCCTTATGCCGTGTCAAACGGAGTCGAGAAAGCCCGTTCAGAACGGCTAACCGCTCCTAAACAAAAAAATCGTTGCACAAGTTGGAATACTCATTATACCAGATCACAAGTTGACGCCACGACAAAATCGTTGGCGAGAGGAGCAACCGGCACTTCATGAGCATAACGATCACCTACCGCATCGAAACGCCTGGCAGCATCGAGGCCATGGCCGACAAGATCGCCAGCGACCAGTCGACAGGCACTTTCGTGCCGGTTCCCGGCGAGACGGAAGAGCTGAAGTCGCGGGTGGCCGCAAGGGTCCTCGGCATCCGCCAGCTTGAGGACGCGAAGCGACCGACATGGCCTGAGGTCGCCGAGGGTTATGGCCCGCTTCGCTGCGCCGACGTCGACATCGCCTTTCCGCTCGATGCGATTGGCACCGATCTCTCGGCACTGATGACGATCGCGATCGGCGGCGTCTTCTCGATCAAGGGCATGACCGGCATCCGCATCGTCGACATGAAGCTGCCTGACGCCTTTCGCGGCGCGCATCCCGGCCCGCAATTCGGCGTCGCCGGCAGCAAGCGCCTGACCGGGGTCGAGGGGCGCCCGATCATCGGTACGATCGTGAAGCCGGCACTCGGCCTTCGCCCGGCCGAGACCGCCGAACTGGTCGGCGAGCTCATCAGCTCCGGCGTCGACTTCATCAAGGACGACGAGAAGCTCATGAGCCCGGCCTACTCGCCGCTCAAGGAGCGTGTCGCGGCGATCATGCCGAAAATCCTCGATCATGAGCAGAAGACCGGCAAGAAGGTGATGTATGCCTTCGGCATTTCGCATGCCGATCCCGATGAGATGATGCGCAATCATGATCTCGTGCTGAAGGCCGGCGGCAATTGCGCTGTCATCAACATCAATTCCATCGGCTTCGGCGGCATGAGCTTCCTGCGCAAACGCTCGGGCCTGGTCCTGCATGCCCATCGCAACGGCTGGGACGTACTGACGCGCCATCCGGGCGCGGGCTTGGATTTCAGGGTCTACCAGCAATTCTGGCGGCTGCTCGGCGTCGATCAGTTCCAGATCAACGGCATCCGCGTCAAATATTGGGAGCCGGACGAAAGCTTCGTCGAATCCTTCAAAGCCGTCAGCACACCGCTATTCGATCCATCCGATTGCCCTCTTCCCGTCGCCGGCTCCGGCCAGTGGGGTGGGCAAGCGCCGGAGACCTATCGGCGGACCGGCAGGACCACGGATCTGCTCTATCTTTGCGGCGGCGGTATCGTCAGCCATCCGTCTGGCCCTGCCGCCGGCGTTCGCGCGGTCCAGCAGGCCTGGGAGGCGGCAGTCGCCGATATCCCGCTGGAAGACTATGCCAAGGATCATCCGGAGCTCGCTGCTTCGATTGCAAAATTCAGTGACGGCAAGGGCGCGTAGTGGCGATGAGCGATCTTCTTCTCAGCTATTACGGCGACGATTTCACCGGTTCGACCGACGTGATGGAAGCCCTGGCATCGAACGGGGTTCCAACCGTGCTCTTCCTGGGCATTCCCAGCGTCGAGATGCTGGAGCGTTTCAAGGAGTGCCGGGCGATCGGCATTGCCGGCACAAGCCGCAGCGAAACCCCGGAATGGATGCAGCAGCATCTCGTGCCGACATTCGAATGGCTGAAGGGCCTCGGCGCGGCAATATGCCATTACAAGGTTTGCTCCACTTTCGATTCCAGCCCGCGGATCGGCAATATCGGCAAGGCAATCGAGATCGGCAAGGAGCTGTTCGAGCAGCCCTTCGTCCCGGTCGTGGTGGGTGCGCCGCAGCTCAAGCGCTACACCGCCTTCGGTCATCTGTTTGCGGCCTATCAGGGCCAAGTCTTCCGCATCGATCGCCATCCGGTGATGAGTCGCCATCCCGTCACACCGATGGATGAAGCCGATCTGGCGCTGCATCTCGGCAAACAGACATCCCTGTCCGTCTGCCTCGCCGATCTGGTGACCGTGTCGGCTGATAATGCAGATCAGCAACTCGATGCACTCACCGCGAAAGCCTCCGGCATCCTGCTCTTGGATGTCGATAGTCCGGAAACGCAGGCTGCTGTGGGAAAGCAGCTTTGGCGACTGAAGGCTGACAACGGCTTCTTTGTCGCCGGCTCCTCCGGCGTGGAATACGCGCTGCTCAACGCATGGCGCGATAGAGGCCTGATCGATGAACGGCCCGCATTTGCCCTGCCGGGAAAGGTCGGACGGCTCGCTGTGGTATCCGGCAGCGTTTCCCCGACAACTGAGCGGCAGATACGCCAAGCCATGGCCGACGGGTTCGATGGTGTCGATGTCGATCCGCTGGCGCTGGTTGGCGAAAGCGCCGATCGCTCGATTGAAGATGCTATCAACACTGGCATCGCGAGCCTGAAGGCGGGCCGCAGCGTCATCCTGCATACGGCGCTCGGTCCCTCGGCCGATCGCGGCGGCGACATCGATCGCGTTCCCGGCGCCCGGCATCGGCTTGGACAGGCTCTCGGCATCATCCTGCGTCGTATCGTCGAGGAAGAACGGCTCCCCCGTGCGGTCATCGCCGGCGGTGACACATCGAGCCACGCGCTGAAGGAACTGCGCGTGGAAGCCCTGACGACGCTGCTTCCGCTGCCGCAGACCCCGGGGTCGCCGCTTTGCCTTGCCCATGGCAACTATACACCGACCAACGGACTGCAGATCGCGCTGAAGGGCGGGCAGGTCGGCACCGACGATTATTTCTCCCAAATTCGAGACGGACGAAAAGCCTAGCAAACACTAGATATCGCCGCGCTTATTGGGATGATCATTGACTCATCATACCACTTGCGATACCACGATTTGAAAATGGACGAGGTAGAAAACATGACTGTAATTGCTCTTTTCGGCGCCGGCGGAAAAATGGGATACCGGCTTGCCAAGAACCTGAAAGGTTCACGCTTCGATGTCCGTCATGTCGAGGTCAGTGACGCTGGCAAGGCACGGTTGAAGAACGATCTCGACCTGTCCTGCGTGCCGGCGGATGAGGCACTCAACGACGCCGAAGTCGTCATTCTCGCCGTTCCGGACACCGCCATCGGCAAGGTTGCCGCTGGCATCGTCGATAAGTTGAAGCCGGGAACGATGGTCGTGGCGCTCGATGCCGCCGCCCCCTTTGCAGGCCACCTGCCGAAGCGCGATAATCTCACCTATTTTGTCACCCATCCCTGCCATCCTCCTATTTTCAATGATGAAACCGAGATGCAGGCGAAGAAGGATCACTTCGGTGGCCTGTTCGCCAAGCAGCATATCGTTTCGGCGCTGATGCAGGGACCGGAAAGCGCCTATGCGCTCGGCGAGGAGATCGCCAAGGTCATCTGGGCGCCGGTCATGCGGTCGCACCGGGTCACCGTCGAGCAGATGGCGATGCTCGAGCCGGGCCTGTCGGAAACCGTCTGCGCGTCGCTGCTGGTCGTGATGCGCCAGGCGATGGACGAATGCGTTGCGCGCGGCGTTCCGGAAGAAGCCGCCCGCGACTTCCTGCTCGGTCACATGAACGTTCTCGGCGCCGTCATCTTCAAGGAAGTCGACGGCGTGTTCTCGGACGCCTGCAACAAGGCCATCGAATTCGGCATTCCGGCGCTGATGCGCGACGATTGGAAGAATGTCTTCGAGCCGAAGGAAATCGCAGCCAGCATCCAGCGCATTACCTGAGGAGATCCTGGGGAGGGTTCGCCCTCCCTTTTCTGCCCTGCTGGGAACAGGGCCTGTTTCATAACTGGGAGGAAACCATGAAACTGACACGCAGACTGACGCTTGCGGCCTTTGCCGGCGCTCTTGCCCTGGGTACGGCCGCACCTGCCTTCTCGGCGGATCTGATTGCCATCATCACGCCGGCCTTCGACAATCCATTCTTCAAGGCAGAGGCCGTCGGCGCCGAAGCCAAAGCGAAGGAGCTGGGTTACGAGACGCTCGTCATGTCGCATGACGATGACGCCAACAAGCAGTCCGAAATGATCGACACGGCGATCGGCCGCGGCGCCAAGGCCATCATTCTCGACAATGCCGGCGCTGATGCGACCGTTGCCGCCATCAAGAAGGCCAAGGATGCCGGCATCCCCTCCTTCCTCATCGACCGCGAAATCAACGTCACCGGTATCGCCGTCGCGCAGATCGTTTCCAACAACTACCAGGGCGCACAGCTCGGCGCGCAGGAGTTTGTCAAGCTGATGGGCGAGAAGGGCAATTATGCCGAGCTCGTCGGCCGCGAAGCCGATACCAATGCCGGCATCCGCTCACAGGGCTATCACGACGTCATCGACGACTATCCGGACCTGAAACTGGTCGCCAAGCAATCGGCGAACTGGAGCCAGACCGAAGCCTATGCGAAGATGGAAACCATCCTGCAGGCGAACCCCGATATCAAGGGCGTGATTTCCGGCAACGACACCATGGCGATGGGCGCGATCGCCGCTCTTCAGGCCGCCGGCCGCAAGGACGTGATCGTCGTCGGCTTCGACGGCTCCAATGACGTGCGCGACTCGATCAAGGCGGGCGGCATCAAGGCGACTGTCATGCAGCCGGCCTATGCGCAGGCCCAGATCGCAGTCGAGCAGGCCGACGCCTACATCAAGAACAAGACGGTGCCGAAAGACGAGAAGCAATTGATGGATTGCGTCCTCATCAATGCGGACAATGCCGACAAGCTCGAGACCTTCGCACTGAAAAACTGATGGCGGACCGAGCACTATGGAGAGCGTGGAAACTCCACGCTCTCCAGACACGTTTCCTGTGAGATAGAGGTGCATTGCATGTTGAGGATCAGAGGCGCCGTTGTGGCCGTCATGCTGGTCGCAGCGCTGCCTGGCTGCAAGATCATCAAAACGCCGACACCTGAGGAGAAGGCGGCGGAAGCGGCAAAGACCGCCTTCGATCCCGCGACTAAGGTCGAGGCGATCTGGCAGTCGCAAGTACTGCCCGACCTTGAGAAGCGCGCGGGCGACTTCAAGACGGTGCTGCAGGCGGTCGCGTCGAACCCGGATGAGGCCGGCGCAAAATACGGAAATCCACGCAAGCAGAGCGCATCGCCCTGGACCTATGCGGTCAAGCTCAGCGGCAAGATCGTCGCTGCGGATACGAATTCTCGCGCAGGAACCCTTGACGTTGACGTGGATGGCGACGGCAAGGCGGACGCGAAGGTGCAAATCGGCCCGGCAATCCGCGGCACGGCACTGCGCGATGCACTGGACTTCCTTGACTTCAATGAATTCAGAAACCAGATCGAATGGGCGCAGTTCGGCAAGGCGTTCAACGAGAAGGCAAACACGTCCTTCCTCGCGGCCTTGCCGCGCGATGGCCTCGTGGGCAAGACCGTCACGGTGACCGGCGCGTATCCACTGCCGGCATCCGGCCAGATTCCCCTGATTACCCCTTCGGCGCTGGTACTGGGACAATGAGCATGGGCGACACGACAGAGGACGACATCATCCTTCGCCTGGAAGACGTATCGAAGGTCTATTCAGGCATCGTCGCGGTCAAGCGCGCCAATCTCGAGCTGCGGCGCGGCGCGGTCAACGTGCTCGTCGGTGAAAACGGTGCCGGTAAATCGACGCTGATGAAGATCATCGCCGGCGTCGAGCGGCCCACCCTCGGCCGCATCCTCCTCGAAGGCGAAGCTGTTCATTTCGACAGCCCGGCTGACGCACAAGCGCGCGGCATCGGCATGATTTTCCAGGAGCTCAATCTCTTTGCCAACATGTCGGTGGCCGAAAACATTTTTGCCACGCGCGAAATCACGCGCGGTATCTTCGGCATCGACCACAAGGCACAGGTCACCAAGGCCAATGAGTTCCTGAAGAGGCTGGACGCAGGCATCAATGCCGAGACCATGATCGAGGATCTGCCGATCGGACAGCAGCAGCTTGTCGAAATCGCCAAGGCGATCTCGCTCAATGCCCGCATCCTGATCATGGACGAGCCGACATCTGCGCTGTCTGCGGCGGAAGTCGACATTCTTTTCAAGGTGATCGCCGAACTGAAGGCGCAAGGTGTCGCCATCGTCTACATCTCGCACCGGCTGGAAGAGCTGATGCGGATCGGCGATTACATCACCGTGCTGCGCGACGGACAGATCACCGGCCAGGCGATGGTTCGCGATATCGATACGAAATGGATCGTTCGGTCGATGATCGGATCGGACGCCAAGGACTTTGCCAAGGACGGTGGGCATGCGATCGGCAAGGAAGCTTTCCGCGCCGAGGAAATCAGCCTGCCGCGTTCCACTGGCGGCCTTGCTGTCGACCATGTCTCGCTCTCCGTCCGTGCCGGCGAGATCCTCGGCATCTATGGCCTGATGGGGGCCGGCCGCAGCGAGTTCTTCGAATGCGTCATGGGTCGGCACATGCATTCGACCGGCAAGATCTTCATCGACGGCGTCGAGGTTCGCGAACGCGACACCACCCGCCGGATCCGCCGCGGCCTGGCGCTGATCCCGGAGGACCGGCAGCGCGAGGGGTTGGTGCAGGTGCTCTCCATCGCCAGCAACTTGACGCTCGCAAGCCTCGGGCGCTTCGCTCGCTTCTTTCACATCGACGCCGGCGCCGAAAAGCAGGCGACGCGCGACATGATCCGCGATCTCTCGATCAAGGCGCCCAACCCGGATTTCGAGGTGACCTCGATGTCCGGCGGCAATCAGCAGAAAGTCGTCATCGGCAAGGCGCTGATGACCGATCCCAAGGTTCTTCTGATGGACGAACCAAGCCGGGGTATCGACGTCGGCGCCAAGGCCGATGTCTTCCGCACCATGCGCAGGCTTGCCGGCAGGGGCCTGGCAATCCTGTTTTCAACCTCGGACCTTGAAGAGGTCATGGCGCTTTCCGACCGCATCGCCGTCTTGAGCAACGGCAAGCTGGTTGCCGTCTTCGACAGGAGCGACGCCACGGAAGAAGCCATCATCGCCGCTTCGGCCAAGGGACACGGACATACAAGGGAACTCGCGTCATGACGGCAGATACCTCCACTTCTTTTGCGGCCAAGCGGTCGAACGGCTCTGCACTCCTGACGTTGATGAAGCTCAGAACCTTCATCGCGCTCTTTGCCGTCATCATCTTCTTCGCCATCTTCGCGCCGAACTTTACCTCGACGGCGAACATGATCCTGATGTCGAAGCACGTCGCGCTCAACGCCTTCCTGGCGATGGGTATGACCTTCGTCATCGTCACCGGCGGCATCGATCTGTCTGTCGGCTCCATCGTCGGCCTGTGCGGCATGGTGGCGGGCGCCCTCATCCTCAACGGCGTCGCATTACCGATCGGGTACACCGTCTATTTCAACATATACGAGATCATCCTGATTACGCTTGCCGTTGGGCTGTTGATCGGGCTCATCAACGGGCTGCTCATCACCAAGCTGAACGTCGCCCCTTTCATCGCCACGCTCGGAACGCTCTACGTCGCTCGCGGTCTTGCGCTGCTGTCCTCGGACGGTCAGACTTTTCCGAACCTGGTCGGCAGGCCGGAATTCGACACCACTGGCTTCGACGTGTTCGGCGCCGGCAGGCTGCTCGGCCTTCCCGTTTCCATCTGGATCCTCATCTTTCTGGCGCTGGTCGCCGCCTATGTCTCTCGCTCGACGCCGATCGGACGGCACATCTTCGCCGTCGGCGGTAATGAGCGTGCGGCGCGCATGTCGGGTATCCGCGTCGATGTGGTGAAGATCTTCGTCTATATGTTCTCAGGGCTCTGCGCGGCGATCGTCGGCATCATCATATCGTCGGAGCTGATGGCCGCGCACCCGGCGACCGGCGAG
>DASVPC010000060.1:0-39838 GCA_036383055.1 Rhizobium sp.
ACCGCTCGGAATTCGAGCGCGGCGCCTATCTCGGAGCAAAACGTTAAGGGGAGGAGGAGCGGCGTCAGCGGGGCATCAAGAATCCCGCGACGCTGTCTTCTTTACTCAACCGGAAGAGAAAAGAGCGATCCACGACGACCGGTGGATGTTTACGATCCTGGGTGCCTACAAACGTAGGTGGGCGCCATATGTCCAAGCCCACGGGCCTGGCCAGGGACAGCTCCCTTTGGATCGAGTATGGCCCCAGGGATTGTGGTTCCTGTCGGGAAGCGCAGACCGCTCCATCTATATAAAGAGGAATCTTGCCTTGTACCAGTGGGTGCAGCGCCAGTCCGAGAAATAAACGAAAGTCTCAGATCGGCTCGGTGCCCGGACGGGCCGTGAGCTTTTCGGTAATGCCGCGAATGCGGGTCGCAACCTCGTCGATCACGGTCGCCAAGGTCTCCTCATTGCGGGTATTGGCCGCAAGCACGGTGTCACGATTGCTGCGCAGGGTTTCGAGTTCGGCCTCGAGCGCCGCAACGCGCCGCGTCAGTTCCGACACTTCGTCCATAATCATGATGCCGGCCATCACGGTGACGCGCAGATCGCCGATCTCGCCGAATTGGCTCTTCAGATGCATGACATAGCGGTCGAAGCGAGTGGCGAGATCCGTCAGATGCGCTTCCTGGCCCTCTTCGCAGGCCATCCGGTAGGCCTTGCCGTCGATCGTTACCGTTACCTGCGCCATTCGACTTTCCGATCATTGCCGCTGAACGCGACGGCTGCGTCCCCGGGGGGTCAGCGGTCGAGCACGGCTCTTATGGTTTCCATCGCCGTTACAAGCCGGCGCGACACTTCGCGATTGACTTCCTCTAGCCGGTTTGCTCGAAACTCCGCCTGATCGAGTTCCTGGGCAAGCCGCGAGCGATCGGCATGCACCCGGCGAACTTCGCCTTCGACATCGCTTTGCGCACGCTCGCGTTCAAACCGTCCATCGACGGCACTCTCCAAAGTCGAAAGCGCCTGGCGCAATTGAGTGAGCGCCGCATCCACCGTTTTGCCTGAGGGCTCCATGCCTTTCGAGTCTCCGCGCAAGGCCCGAATCAGAATATCCGGCCACTTGTCTGATTTCCCAACAATATTCAACTCAGCAACTGAACGTCAATAAAGGCGGCCATGCGGCAGGTGGCCTAATCTGTGGATGACGGTCACCTTTACGGCTTACACAGGCTCTGTCTTACCATTGTCGTCTTTTGTCAAAGTCGACAGGCAAATGTCAAAAAAATGCCAAACCACCCCCGGATCGGCCTGTGGATTTATTGACTTGCGCGCCCTAACTGCTATGTCTCAGCCGCCTGAGGCAGTGCTGAAAGTGGAGTTGGCAGAAGCTTCTCCGCTGCGGCCGCCTTTCAACCGGTGACCCTGCTTTTCAAGCGTGTGGCCATCCCCCGAACCCGGAACACTGCGGAAAAACCATGATCTCTCGCGAACAACACGACCGGATGGCGAATGCGATCCGTTTCCTTGCCATGGATGCTGTCGAGAAGGCCAACTCCGGTCATCCCGGTCTGCCGATGGGGATGGCTGATGTCGCCACGGTTCTCTTTAGCAAATATCTGCGCTTCGATCCGAAGAACCCACGCTGGCCGGACCGCGACCGCTTCGTTCTGTCGGCCGGCCATGGCTCTATGCTGCTCTATTCGGTCCTGTATCTGACCGGCTACCCCGACATGACGGTCGAGGAACTCTCGCGCTTCCGTCAGCTCGGCTCCAAGACCGCCGGCCATCCGGAATACGGTCACGCCACCGGCATCGAAACCACCACCGGCCCGCTCGGCCAGGGCATTGCCAATGCCGTCGGCATGGCGATCGCCGAGCGCAAGCTGCGCGAGGAATTCGGCTCCGACCTGCAGGACCACTACACCTATGCCATGTGCGGCGACGGCTGCCTGATGGAAGGCATCAGCCACGAAGCCATCGCGCTCGCTGGCCACCTGAAGCTCAACAAGCTTATTCTCTTCTGGGACAACAACTCGATCACCATCGACGGCGCAGTCTCGCTGTCGGATTCGACCGACCAGGTCGCCCGCTTCAAGGCCGTTCACTGGAACACGATTGAAGTCGACGGCCATGACCAAGCCGCGATCGCCGCCGCCATCGAAGCCGCCCAGAAATCCGACCGCCCGACGCTGATCGCCTGCAAGACGATCATCGGCTTCGGCGCTCCGAACAAGCAGGGCACGCATAAGGTCCACGGCTCGCCGCTCGGCGCCGAGGAAATCGCAGCGACCCGCGTCGCGCTGAACTGGCCCTACGAGCCCTTCGTCATTCCGAACGACGTTCTTGCCGATTGGCGCGCCGCCGGCGAACGCTCGATCGCAACCCGTGAAGCCTGGGAAGGCCGTCTTGCTGCTGCCGAAGCGGGCAAGAAGGGTGAATTCACACGCCGCTTCGCCGGCGAACTGCCGGCCGGTTTCGACGCCGCCATCAGCGACTACAAGAAGAAGCTTGCCGAAACCAAGCCGACGCTTGCCACCCGCAAGGCATCGGAAGATGCGCTCGAGATCATCAACGGTTTCATTCCGGAAACGATCGGCGGCTCCGCCGACCTGACGCCTTCAAACAACACCAAGACCAGCCAGATGAAGTCGATCACCCCGACCGACTTCTCCGGTCGCTACATGCACTGGGGCATTCGCGAGCACGGCATGGCAGCAGCCATGAACGGCATCACGCTGCATGGCGGCCTGATCCCCTATTCCGGCGGCTTCATGATCTTCTCGGATTATTGCCGTCCGCCGCTGCGTCTCGCTGCCCTGATGGGCATCCGCGCCATCCACGTTCTGACGCATGACTCGATCGGCGTCGGCGAAGACGGCCCGACGCACCAGCCGGTCGAGCAGGTCGCCAGCCTGCGCGCCATCCCGAACTTCATGCTGTTCCGTCCGGCCGACGCCACCGAAACGGCAGAATGCTGGCAGATCGCGGTCAAGACGGCCAATCGTCCGTCGGGCCTCGCGCTGACCCGCCAGAACCTGCTCGCCGCCCGCACCGAATACAGCGAGAAGAACCTCTGCGAACTCGGCGCCTACACGCTCGCCGGCAATGCCAACGCCAAGGTGACGATTTTCGCTTCGGGTTCCGAAGTCGAACTCGCGGTTGCCGCCCGCACGGAACTTGAAGGCAAGGGCGTTTCCACCCGCGTCGTTTCCGTTCCCTGCACCGAGCTGTTCTTCGAGCAGCCGGATGCCTACCGTAAGGAAGTGCTCGGCAACTCGCCGATCAAGATCGCCGTCGAAGCCGGCGTTCGCGAAGGCTGGGACGCATTCATCGGTCCGGAAGGTTCCTTCATCGGCATGAAGAGCTTCGGCGCTTCTGCACCGTACAAGGATGTCTACAACCATTTTGGCATCACCAAGGAAGCGGTTGTCGCCGCCGCCGAGGCAAAGCTTTCCTGAGGGCGCTGACAAGCGCTCTCATTTCCGCTAGATAACCGCCCTGAGTGAACGGGAGTGAATTTCAATGACTGTAAAAGTAGCCATCAACGGCTTTGGCCGCATCGGCCGTAACGTTCTGCGCGCCATCGTCGAATCCGGCCGCACCGACATCGAAGTCGTTGCCATCAACGACCTCGGCCCCGTCGAGACCAATGCCCACCTTCTGCGTTACGATTCGATCCACGGCCGTTTCCCGGCAGACGTGAAGGTCGAAGGCGACACGATCATCGTTGGCGGCGGCAAGCCGATCAAAGTCACGGCGATCAAGGATCCGGCAACGCTGCCGCATCGCGATCTCGGCGTTGACATCGCGATGGAATGCACCGGCATCTTCACGTCTCGCGACAAGGCTGCCGCACACCTGACGGCCGGCGCCAAGCGCGTCATCATTTCGGCTCCTGCTGACGGCGCCGACCTGACCGTCGTTTTCGGCGTCAACCACGACCAGCTCACCAAGGAGCACCTGGTCATCTCCAACGCGTCCTGCACCACGAACTGCCTGGTGCCGGTCGTTAAGGTTCTCGACGACGCCGTCGGTATCGACCATGGCTTCATGACGACCATCCACTCGTACACCGGCGACCAGCCGACGCTCGACACCATGCACAAGGACCTGTACCGCGCCCGCGCCGCAGCCCTGTCCATGATCCCGACCTCGACGGGCGCCGCAAAGGCTGTTGGTCTCGTGCTCCCGCACCTCAAGGGCAAGCTCGACGGCACCTCGATCCGCGTTCCGACCCCGAACGTCTCGGTTGTCGACTTCAAATTCGTGTCCAAGAAGGCAACGACGGTCGGAGAAATCAACGAAGCCATCAAGGCTGCATCAAACGGCAAGCTGAAGGGCATCCTCGGCTACACCGACGAACCGCTGGTGTCCCGCGACTTCAACCATGACAGCCACTCGTCGATCTTCGCGACCGACCAGACCAAGGTCATGGAAGGCAACTTCGTGCGTATCCTCACCTGGTACGACAACGAATGGGGCTTCTCCAGCCGCATGTCCGACACCGCCGTCGCGTTTGCCAAGCTGATCTGACCATGGCCTTCCGCCCTCTCCTTCCGACGACAGTTCGCTGGCGTCCGCTGGAAGGAGATGGGCTGGAGCATCTGACGATCGCTCCCATCAATACTGCCACCGGCGCGGCCATTCGCGCCTGTGGCACCATTATCGGTGGCCGCGGCGGCTCACCCTACGGCGTCTTCTACCGCATCGACTGCACGGCCGACTGGGCCGTCCTATCCTTCTTGGTCGAAACCACAGACGGCCGGCGCCTTGCCCTCTTGTCGGACGGCAAGGGCCATTGGCAAACCGAAGACGGTCTCGCCCTGCCGCAATTCGACGGCTGCATCGACATCGATCTCTACGGCTCGCCCTTCACCAACACCCTGCCGATCCGCCGGCTCGAGATGATGCCGGAAGACGGCACGGTGACGCTCTCCATGCTCTACATCCCCTTCGACAGCTTCGAGCCCGTGCGCGACGGCCAGCGCTACACCTGCATCACCCCGGAAAGGCTCTATCGCTACGGCGCCGAAGACAGGGTTTTCACCGTCGACCTGCCCGTCGATGCCGACGGCCTGGTGATCGACTATCCGATCTATTTCAAGCGCGTGGATGCTTGAGCCTCTGCGGATATAGCAGGTAGTGCCGCATGGCCCGCATTATTCCTCCAATCCGCCCGAATCTTTCCCCCGCCTGCCCTGCTATGGTCCAGATTCACCTATAAATTTTTGATAGGAATTCTCCCCAGGCATTCCGGAGCCGATTCGTCGTTCTGGCGAAGCGCATCACACCATGAAGTCGCAGTCATCGGAGCGGGTTTCGATCCTCGCGCCCTCCCCGGCAATATTTGTTTTACTAATTTCAAACTGCGCGCCAGCATACTGGATGGTGGGGGAGAATTGCGATCGATCCGGGCTTTTAGCCCGCGCAGGGGCGTACGGGAAAAGGGGAAAAACGAGTGGAGGCATTTTACGTCATCGTGCTGGTGTGCACGGTTCTGATCCTGATCGCGGCTTTCTCCAGCGTGCTTGCCTTTCGTTTCGGCGCACCATTGCTGCTGCTTTTCCTGGTGATCGGCCTGCTGGCCGGCACGGATGGGCTCGGCATCGAATTCTCCAACAACTATCTCGCCTATATTCTCGGTTCCCTCGCTCTTGCCGTCATCCTGTTCGATTCCGGTTATGGCACGCCGATCCAGGCCTTCAAGCTCGCCGCCGCACCGGCATTGACGATAGCATCCCTCGGCGTTCTGGTGACGGCGGCGCTGTTTGGTCTTGCGGCCACCTGGCTGCTCGGCTTCACCTGGCTGCAAGGCCTGCTGCTCGGCTCGATCGTTGCCTCGACGGATGCGGCCGCCGTCTTCTTCCTGCTGCGCATCGGCGGCATCAATATCCGTGACAAGGTGCGCTCCACGCTGGAAGTCGAATCCGGCACCAACGACCCGATGGCAATCTTCCTGACGCTGGCGCTGGTCGAGGTACTGGCGAACGGCGAAGGCTATCATGGCATCAACCTCACCATGCTCGCCACCTTCATCCAACAGATGGGCCTCGGCGTCATCCTCGGCATGCTCGGCGGCATGATGATCGTGCTGATCGTCAGCCGGCTGGAGACCGATCGCGGCCTGACGCCGATCTTCGTGCTGGCGCTCGCCCTCCTCGTCTTCTCCTTCACGGGCGCCGTCGGCGGCAGCGGCTTTCTCGCGGTCTACGTCGCCGGCATCTATGCCGGCAATCGCAAGATGCCGGCTTCGGCCTCGATCAAGCGCTTTCAGGACGGCATGACCTGGCTGGCGCAGATCATCATGTTCCTCGTTCTCGGCCTGCTCGCCACGCCATCGCAATTTCCGGCGATCGCCATTCCCGCCGTGACGCTGGCGCTGTTCCTGATCTTCGTCGCCCGGCCGATCGCCGTCTGGCTCTGCCTGCTGCCCTTCGACTATACGCAGCGCGAGACCGGCTTCGTCGCCTGGGTGGGCCTGCGCGGCGCCGTCTCCATCCTGCTTGCCATCATGCCGATCCTCGGCCACCTCGAAGCCGGCCAGACCTATTTCAACGTCGCCTTCATCGTCGTGCTGGTGTCGCTGCTCGTCCAAGGCTGGACGATCAAGCCGATGGCCCGCCGGCTCGGCCTCATCGTGCCGCCGCGCATGGGCGCGGTCGACAAGGTCGAGGTCGACCTGCCGGGTGCGGCCAATCATGAACTGCTCTCCTACCGCGTCGTCAAGGACAGCCCGGTCCTGCGCGGCGAGCGCATTCCGCGCTGGGCCATGCCGTCGCTCGTCGTGCGCGACGGCAAATCAATGCGCTATCAATATGCCGGCCGCCTGCGCGAAAACGATCTCGTCTATCTCTTCGTCACCCCGAGCTATTCACGCCTGCTCGACCGTCTCTTTGCCAGCCGCGCGCCTGTCGATCCGGAAGACACCGACTTCTTCGGCGCCTTCTCAATCTCGCCGCTACGCCCGGCAGCCGACCTCGATGCCGCCTACGGGCCGGGGCTTCTGGGCGAACAGGAAAAGGGTCTGACGATCGCCGAACTGATGCGCCAGCGCCTCGGCGGCAAGGCTGACTACGCCGACCGCGTTCGCCTCGGCCAGATCATCCTGATCGTCCGCGATCTCGACGAAAACGACCATATCCAGTCCGTCGGCATGTCGCTTGAGGCTCTGGAACCGGCAACGGCTCTGCCGATTTTCGTCAATCTGCACGACATCCTGGACGGCATTCGCGGCTTCCTGCGCAAGCGTCGGGAGCGCACCGAAGGGGTGGGCAAAAACGACGCCTGACCGCCTTGCGTCTCACATCATCCGTAGTATGGTCGGCGCACTTTACGCCACCAACAACATTGGATTCCTCCCCATGGCAGCCTTCAAGACCCTCGACGATCTCACCGACATCTCCGGCAAGCGCGTGCTCGTGCGCGTCGACCTCAATGTGCCGGTCAAGGACGGAAAGGTCACCGACGCGACCCGTATCGAGCGCGTCGCCCCGACGATCCTCGAATTGTCCGGCAAGGGCGCCAAGGTCATCCTGCTTGCCCATTTCGGCCGACCGAAGGATGGCCCGTCGCCGGATCTCTCGCTGTCCTTGATCATCCCGGCCGTCGAGGAAGTGCTCGATCACGCTGTCCTGTTTGCCTCCGATTGCATCGGCGCGCCGGCAGCCGAAGCCGTCGCCAAGATGGGCAACGGCGACATCCTGCTGCTCGAAAACACCCGCTTTCACAAGGAAGAAGAAAAGAACGACCCGGCCTTCACCAAGGCGCTGGCCGCCAATGGCGATCTCTACGTCAACGACGCCTTCTCGGCCGCCCACCGCGCGCACGCCTCAACCGAGGGTCTCGCCCATCACCTGCCCGCCTATGCCGGACGCACCATGCAGGGTGAACTCACCGCGCTGGAAAAAGGCCTCGGTAATCCGGTCCGCCCGGTCGTCGCCATCGTCGGCGGCGCCAAGGTCTCGTCCAAGATCGATCTCCTGAAGAACCTGGTGCATAAGGTCGATGCGCTGGTGATCGGCGGCGGCATGGCCAACACCTTCCTCGCCGCCAACGGCATTGATGTCGGCAAATCGCTCTGCGAGCATGATCTCGCCGAGACCGCCAAGCAGATCATCGCCGAAGCCAAAGCTTCGAACTGCCAGATCGTCCTTCCGACGGACGGCGTTGTCGCCCGCGAGTTCAAGGCAGGCGCCGCCAACGAGGTGGTCGCGATCGATGCCATTCCGGCCGACGCCATGGTGCTCGATGTCGGCCCGAAGTCGGTCGAAGCCGTGAAGAAAATCATCGAGGGATCGACGACGCTGGTCTGGAACGGCCCGCTCGGCGCCTTCGAAATCACCCCCTTCGACGCTGCCACCGTTGCCGCCGCCCAATACGCCGCCGAACGCACCAAGGCCGGCAAACTCACCTCGGTCGCCGGCGGTGGCGATACCGTCTCTGCGCTGAACCATGCCGGCGTTGCCGACGATTTCACCTATGTTTCGACGGCAGGCGGTGCCTTCCTCGAATGGATGGAAGGCAAGGTCCTGCCGGGCGTGGCCGTTCTTCAGGCCGCCAAGTAAGTAGCAGCATTTGACGACGGGAGGGGCCGCGAAAGCCAAAACTTTCGCGGCTTTCCACAAGATGGTAGGATCACCGTGCAAACTTTCAAACGTTTGAAATCAATTCAATCGTTTCAATAGCTTAGCTGAGCATTTCCCTCCTTATATACTTCTGTTATCGCCGACCTATATTGATCTCGTCGCCGACAGAAAACGCCTTGGAGAACGAAAAATGAGCGAAAGACTTGAAGACATTGCCGTAAAGATGGTTGCCGATGGCAAGGGCCTCTTGGCGGCTGACGAATCCACCGCCACGAACAAGAAGCGCTTCGACACCATCGCTCTCGTTTCCACCGAGGAGAGCCGCCGCGACTATCGCGAAATGCTCTTCCGCGCCGACGACGCGATGAAGAAATACATCTCCGGCGTCATCCTCTATGAGGAAACCCTCTTCCAGAAGGCTGCAAACGGCACCCCCTTCGTCGACATCATCAAGGCCGCCGGCGGCATTCCCGGCATCAAGGTCGATACCGGCGCCAAGCCGCTGGCCGCCTTCCCCGGCGAAACCGTCACCGAAGGCCTCGACGGCCTCGCCGACCGCCTGGCGAAATATTATGACGCCGGCGCCCGCTTCGCCAAGTGGCGCGGTGTGATCTCCATTTCCGACGCGCTGCCGACCTACGGCGCGATCAAGGCCAACGCTCATGCGCTCGCCCGCTACGCCGCGCTTTGCCAGCAGGCGAAGATCGTGCCGATCGTCGAGCCGGAAGTGCTGATGGACGGCGTTCCGGGCACACACGATATCGACCGCAGCGAGGAAGTCACCCGCTGGACGCTGCAGGTCGTCTTCCAGGAACTCGCCGAAGCCCGCGTCAGCCTCGAGGGCATGATCCTGAAGCCGAGCATGGTCATCGACGGCAAGAAGCTGCGCAAGGCATCGGTCGAACAGGTTGCTGAGCGCACCGTCAAGGTGCTGAAGGAAACCGTTCCTTCCGCCGTTCCGGGCATCGCCTTCCTCTCCGGCGGTCAGACGTCGGAAGAAGCAACCGCGCATCTCTCCGCCATCAATGGCTACGACCTGCCCTGGCACGTCACCTTCTCCTACGGCCGCGCCCTGCAGGACGCCGCGCTGAAGGCATGGGACGGCAAGCCGGAAAACGTCGCCGCCGGCCAGCGCGCCTTCACTCACCGCGCCGAGATGAACTACCTCGCCGCCAAGGGCAGCTGGACCAAGAACAGCGAAAAGGCTGCTTGATTTCAGCAAATAGCCTGAACTGATTGAGAGCCCCGATCGCGATGCGGTCGGGGCTTTTTGCTTGTCGGATACCCCAGATCTCCAAATTGTCACCCGCACAAGTTCCGGCTTCCAGCCACAAACGCTCTACGGCTAAATCCTGCAAACCTATCTGAACTCGCAGGAGCCGCCATGAACACCGTCGCTTACGTCACCGCCGACGTCTTCACTTCCGAGCGTTTTGCCGGCAATCCGCTGGCCGTCATTTCCGATGCGCGCGGCTTAAGCGGCGAGGCGATGCAGAAGATCGCGACGGAGTTCAACTATTCCGAAACGACCTTCGTGCTGCCGCCCGAAAATCCAGAGCATACGGCGCGCGTCCGTATCTTCACCCCGACCGCGGAAATCCCCTTCGCCGGCCATCCGAACGTCGGCACGGCTTTCGTGCTCGGCCGGCAAGCGGATATCTTTGGAAAAGTGCCGGGCGACAGGCTGATCTTCGAGGAGGAGGCCGGGCTCGTGGATGTGCAGCTTCTCCGCACAGGTGGCGACGTCAGCGGCGCGAAAATACGGGCACCGGGCCAGCTGCAAGTCGGAGATACCATCGCCGGCGACCTTATTGCCCGCTGCATCCAGGTCGATCCCGAATCCATTCGACACACGACACACGCCCCGACCTTCGCCTCCGTCGGTTTACCGTTTGCCTTCGCGGAGTTGGATAGTCTCGAAACGCTCGGCAAGGCAAGCCCGAACGCCGCCGTCTTCGCCGAAGCGGCAGCCCTTCACAAGGAAGACAAGACGGGCTTTTCGCTCTTTGTCTATACCCGCTCGAGTGACAAGCCCTGGCATATCCGTGCCCGGGTGTTCGCACCGCTGGACAATGTCATCGAAGATCCGGCAACCGGCAGCGCATCGGCCGCACTCGGCGCCTATCTCACCTCGCTGCTGCCCGAAGCCGACGTCGAGATGAAGATCACCATCGAGCAGGGCGTGGAAATGGGCCGGCGCAGCCTCATCGGTCTCGATATCAGGAAATCGGGCGGCATTGTTACGGACGCCTTCCTCTCCGGCCAGTGCGTCGGCATCATGCGTGGCGAAGTCGCATTTTGAGCCACGGATAGGCCTTCGCAAAGGCCGATAGCTTGGCTTTCGGGATGGTGCGCTAAAACGTCTCGTTGATAACCAGCGCGATGGTCCAGACCGCAAAGGCGATAATGGCGATCTTCCAGAAATCAACACGCCGCTTGAGGCCGGGCAGCCCGAGCGGCTTGATGATCTGCACCGCCATGGCCAGCATCAGCAGCACCGCGATCACTTTTGTCACGGTATTTTTCCCCGTTTGCGCAAGAGTGAGCACGACCCCTTCAAAAACCACTGCGCAGTTTTCGCGATCATGCTCTAATCGTCATAGGACGGACATCTTTCCGCGCCAACAGACTGTTTCTACACGCCGATAGCGGCAATCCGGGGCACAATCAATAGCGAAAACTGGCAGGGCTTAGTTCCTGCCTTATCGGTTCTTTAAACGGAGCCGCATGAAAGTAGGGACATGAAAAGAAATATCCTGCCCGTTCTCGCCCTGCTTTTCGGTACGCTGTTCCTGTTCACGGGAAATGGCTTGCACGGCCTGTTGCTGCCGGTGCGCGGCACCGCCGAAGGCTATGCCACGACGACGCTCGGCCTGCTGGGCACGACCTGGGCCACCGGCTTCGTGCTCGGCTGCCTGACGGCGCCGAAGCTTGTGCGGCGCATCGGCCATGTTCGCGCCTTTTCCGGCTTCGTCTCCGTCATCGCCATCATCGCGCTCCTCACCGGTATTATCGTCGATCCCGTCTGGTGGGTGGCCTTGCGCGCCATTACCGGCTTCTGCACCGCCGGCACCTCGATGATCATCGAAAGCTGGCTCAACGAGCGCGCCACCAATGAGAGCCGCGGCGCAATCTTCTCGCTCTATATCGGCATTACCCTGATCGGCGCCGTCGCCGGTCAGATGATGGTTCCCTTCGCCGACATCCATACACCGATCCTCTTCATGGTCTGCGGCATTTGCTACTGTGTCGCCATGCTGCCGACGACGCTGTCGACAGCCGCGTCGCCGCAGCCGCTGAAGGCCGTCAGCCTGGACCTCAAGGCGCTCTACCGCAATTCGCCGGTCGCCTCTCTCGGCATTCTTCTCGTCGGCATCGCCAACGGCGCCTACGGCACGCTCGGCGCGGTCTTCGGCGCCAATGCCGGCCTGCCCGAGAAGGACATCGCGCTGATGATGAGCATGACCATCTTCGCTGGCGCCCTGATGCAGTTTCCGGCCGGACGCCTCTCCGACCGCATCGACCGCCGCTACGTGCTGGCCGGCATGGCCGCCGTCGCCGCGCTCGACGGCCTGCTGCTCTTTCTGATAAAGCCGGGCAATCCACACTTCCTGATTGCCATGGTGGTGATCTATGGCGCGGTCGCCAATACGCTCTATCCAATCGCCGTCGCCCATGCCAACGACTTCGCCGCGCCGGAGGAATACGTCAAGGTTTCCGGCGGCCTGTTGCTGCTCTATGGCATCGGCACGATCATCGGCCCGACGCTCGGCGGCCCGGTCATGTCGACCATCGGCCCCTATGCACTGTTCTTCGTCACCGCGGTCGCGCATGTGCTGATCACCGCCTATGCGGTCTTCCGCAGCCGGCAGCGCGCGGCAAAGCCGGCGGGCGATCGCGACGCCTATACAACCATGCCGTCGGCGAACGCGCAGATGATCACGCCGGAGAGCATGTCGCTCGCACGCAGCGAGGCTTCAAAAAAGGACGATAACACTGTAAATTACGGCACCTGAGCCCAAAGAGTGGGCAAGGAGGAGCCGAAATGAGCATTTTCGACGACGATCAGCCGAAGCAGCCGTCCGCCCACGAGATCGGCAGCGATCTTTCGCTGCTCTCCGTCGACGAGCTCAAATATCGCGTCACGTTGCTGCAGGCGGAGATCGCCCGGCTGGAAGACGAGATCGCCGCCAAGGCATCCGGCAGGAAGGCCGCTGAAAACCTCTTCCGTTTCTAGAGCAATTTCAGGAAAAATGCACAGCAGCCTTCCGTTCGGAATTGCGCAAAAGATAGTCCGCCATCGGCGCAAAACCCGTGTGCCCGAAACAGGCGGACGGATATGCTCAACGGAATATTAAGCTTTACGACATATTACTATAACCATCCAGATTTGCTCTGGACTCAGACAGTTCCTCCACTTGTCGAATTGGTCTGATTTTTCTCCCTGTTTTACCTTGAGAGCCGCTTTTGCGGCTCTTCTTTTTCCCCTGTCCCGCGGGCTTTCGACGAAACTGTGGAGATTAACCCTTTCTTAAGAATCGTCTTGCGGATTTCAGTTAAAATCATCATCTTGAAGTCATAAGAACGGATGCCGAGAGTCCTTCTGGACTTGCCCGGTCTTTCCTGAACAAAAGTGTTGCGTGAAGCAGGGATTTCTTCGATGTCGGAACTTGGGTTGAACACGATCAGCTTTGCTGGCCATGCAGCGTCGTCGGCACAGTTCAGGATGCTGTACTCCGAAGGCATGTCGCTGGTCGAAGAGACCGCCGGCTATCTCGATGGCCAGGGCCGCACCGCCTCCAAGGTTCTGCCGCGCATGGCCTCCGTGCTCTACGCCGCCGAATCCATGCGGCTCACCACCCGCCTGATGCAGATGGCGTCCTGGCTGCTGCTGCAGCGCGCCGTCAACAATGGCGAAATGTCGCGCGACCAGGTGCTAGCCGAAAAGAACAAGGTTCGCCTCGACGGCTTCAACGTCGACCGCAACGCACCCGGCTGGAACGACCTGCCGGAAGCCTTCCGCGACCTCGTCGAGCGCTCGCTGCGCCTTCAGAACCGCGTAGCCCTGCTCGACCGCGAAATCTACCGCCCGACCGAACCCCAGATCGTTCCGGACAACCAGAACAGCGTCAAGGCGCAGCTCACCCTGCTGCAGACAGCTTTCGGGGAATAAGCGAGAGAGCAATCATACTGCAGACGAATTGAACCGGTCGTGCGCTGCACGGCCGGTTTTGTTTTTACCGGGAAAAATGATTACCGTGACAGCGTCAGCCTAGCGAGGTGATCATGCGTCCCGATGATGTGCTGAAGCTTTACGAAACGAGGATCAAATTACAGCATTTCGACGAGCTGGTGCCGCTGATAGCCGATGACGCCGTGTTCTGGTTCTCCGACGGCTCCCATTACGGCCTTGAGGATATCCGGGCCGCGTTCGAAAGAACTTGGGAAAAAGCTAAGGATGAAGTCTATTGGCTCGAGGATCTCAGGTGGATCGCTGTCGGTAGCGACGCCGCAAGCTGCATCTACACGTTTCACTGGAAAGGATTGTGGGACGGCAAAGCCTTCCAAGGCAAAGGCCGGGGCACGACGGTTCTCCAAAAGAGATCCGACGAATGGAAAATCACCCACGAGCATCTGAGTCATTTCCCGCGTTAGCAGACAACAAAAAAGCCCGGCAAAAACCGGGCTCTTGTCAAAACGTCGGGTCGCGAAGCGATTAGACGCCGAGGCTGCCGAAGCGCTTGTTGAACTTGGAGACGCGGCCGCCGCGGTCCATGAGCTGCTGGTTGCCGCCCGTCCAAGCCGGATGCGACTTGCTGTCGATTTCGAGATTCATGGTGGCGCCTTCAGAACCCCAGGTCGAGCGGGTTTCGTATTCGGTGCCGTCAGTCATGACTACCTTGATGGTGTGGTAGTCGGGATGGATGTTGGCCTTCATAACAATCTTCCTGTCATGCCAGGGTCCATTTGTCGCAAGCCATTGCGGCAACCGAACCGATTGAATAAATGAAGCCGCAGTCCGATTAGGCTACGGCTTCCAATTAAGATGGCGTGCCTATACATGAAGGCGGCAAGGATAACAAGGGGCGAAAAAGCGAAGTCCCTTGCTGATATGGGGATTGGAGACGACTTGTCAGAGACGAGCCAGACAGATGACAAAAAACGCGGATCCATCCGCCCCCTCGGGCGGCTGACGCCCTATCTCAAGCGCTATCGCGGCATGGTGGCGGGCGCCCTCATTGCTCTGATCGCCGCCGCCGTCACCTCGCTCGCCCTGCCGCTTGCCGTCAGGCGCATGATCGACCATGGTTTCGATCAGGCCGACCGCGGCCTCATCGACAGCTATTTCGTCGCGATGATGATCATGGCCGTCGTCCTCGCGGTGGCAAGCGCAATGCGCTATTATTTCGTCATCACAATCGGCGAGCGGATCGTCTCGGATATGCGCCGCGAGGTCTTCGACCATGTGACGCGGCTGTCGCCCTCCTTTTTCGACGTCAACCAGTCCGGCGAGATCGTCTCGCGGCTGACGGCCGACACCACGCAGATCAAATCCGCCGTCGGCGCAACAGCCTCCGTGGCGCTGCGCAATCTCATCCTCTGTCTCGGTGCTGTGGGTATGATGATCGTCACCAGCCCGAAGCTGTCGAGCATCGTGCTGATCGCCATTCCGATCATCGTGCTGCCGCTCGTCAGCTTCGGCCGATCGGTGCGCAAGCGCTCACGCGCAGCACAGGATACGCTGGCCCAGGCATCGGCCTACGCCAACGAGACCATCGCTGCCAGCCGCACCATTCAGGCTTTCAACGGCGAAGACGCCGCCGCAGAACGCTACGGTGCTTCGGTCGAAGATGCCTATCAGGCAGCACGCGCCGCCATCAAATCCCGCTCGCTGCTCACCGGCTTTGCCATCACCATGATCTTCGGCAGCATCGTCGCCGTGCTCTGGGTCGGCGCCGAGAACGTGCTTGCCGGCACGATGACAGCCGGAACGCTCGGTCAGTTCCTGCTCTATTCCGTCATCGCCGGCACCTCGCTCGGCTCGCTGTCGGAAGTCTGGGGCGAACTGTCACAGGCAGCCGGCGCCGCCGATCGCCTGGGTGAGCTTCTGGCGGAGGTATCACCGATTGCCGCCCCCTCCAATCCGCTGTCGCTGCCCCAACCGCCGCAAGGCCGCGTCGACTTTTCAGACGTGCATTTCTCCTATCCGTCGCGGCCGGGCAGATCGGCGCTGCATGGCCTATCCCTGTCCGTCAAGCCGGGCGAGACGGTGGCGATCGTCGGCCCCTCAGGCGCCGGTAAGAGCACAATCTTCTCCCTGCTCCTGCGCTTCTACGATCCGCAACAGGGCAGCGTCGCCATCGACGGCGTCGACATCTGCCGTGTCTCCCCGGACGCCTTGCGTGACCGCATCGCCATCGTGCCGCAGGACACGACGATTTTCGCCGCCACCATCCATGACAACATCGCCTTCGGCCGGCCCGGCGCCTCGCGCGACGAAGTCCGCGCCGCCGCGATCGCCGCCCAGGCGGATGAGTTCATCTCGCGCCTGGACCAGGGCTACGACACGCAGGTGGGCGAGCGCGGCATCACCCTTTCCGGCGGCCAGCGCCAGCGTATCGCCATTGCCCGCGCCATCCTGAAGAATGCGCCGATCCTGCTGCTCGACGAAGCGACCTCCGCGCTCGACGCCGAAAGCGAGACGCTGGTGCAGAAGGCGCTCGACGGCCTGATGGAAACGCGCACCACCCTCGTCATCGCCCATCGCCTGGCGACCGTGCTGAAGGCCGACCGCATCCTGGTGCTCGATCAGGGTCGCATCGTCGAGGAGGGCACGCACCAGAGCCTCATCCATCACGGCGGCATTTACGCCAAGCTGGCGCGGCTGCAATTCGACGCCGGCGTCGAAGATCGTATGCTCGTTGTGAAATAACGACAGATTGATCAAGTCATTACGAATGCAACAGGTGGAAATGGCTTTGAAGTTGCGCTAGATTTCCGGTGTTATCTCGCACTGATGCGATTCTAGGAGACGGGAACGATGTATAAATTTGAAGTCTACAAGGATAAGGCTGGCGAATTCCGATTCCGGTTCAAGGCCTCGAACGGCGAAACCATGTTTGGCTCCGAAGGCTACAAGGCGAAGGCTTCGGCCCTGCACGCCATTGAATCCATCAAGTCCCATGTCGGCGCCGCCGTCATCGACGACCAGACCATCGCCACCGCTTAAGACTTCACGTCGAGCGTCTGTTACAAAATCTTCTACGGCCGGCCGCCTTTTGGCGTGCTGGCCGTTTTTGTTTGACCGCCGGAAAACTTCTGAAAATTTCGCTCCGTTGTGTCGAAATCGGCCCGGCTCGCGGCTCATTATGTTGGAACGGCATGAAGCCGCTTCGCCGTCGGCGTTGCACATTTTGAGATTTGCTTCTTAGATGCGGCATCCGGCCCGGAAAACCGTCAATACAGCGAGCAGGAGTTTCCCATGCAATACGCCTTGATCATCCGAGAATCGGCCGAGGACTTTAAGCGGCGCGAGGATCCCGCCTACAGGAACGGCTGGATCGCCTATACGCAGGCGCTCGTCCAGGCCGGCATCATGACCGGTGGCGCCGGACTGACCGCGCCGGAAACAGCAACGATCGTCCGACGCCGTGGTGACGACCACCATGTCCAGGACGGCCCCTTCCCGGACGGCAAGGAGCAGCTCGGCGGCTTCTACCTGATCGACGTACCGGATCTCGATGCTGCCCTGGAATGGGCCGCGCGCGTGCCAGTCTCCCCGCAAGGCTCCGTCGAGGTACGGCCGCGCCTATTGGTATGAGACAGCGATGAGTCTCGAGGCCGGGCGCGCTGCCGAGCGGGTGGCGCGCCAATCCTACGGCAAGCTGATCGCCTTTCTCGCGGCGCGCTCGCGTGATGTAGCGTCGGCGGAGGATGCGCTCTCCGAAGCGCTTACCGCTGCGCTGAACAATTGGCCGGAGCGGGGTATTCCGGACAATCCCGAAGCCTGGCTGCTGGTCGCCGCGCGGCGTAACCTTTATCGCGCGGCAAGGCACGCGAAAGTCAAAGTCGCCGCCCGCGATACGATCGCCGTGGCATTCGAGGAGGCGGAGGAACGCATGAATGCGGATGGCCCGACTTTCCCCGACGAGCGGCTGAAGCTGTTGTTCACCTGCACCCATCCCGCCATCGACCGCTTAGCGCACACGCCGCTAATGCTGCAGACAGTCCTCGGCATCGACGCCAAAACCATCGCGCGGGCCTTTATCGTCTCGCCCGAAACCATGAGCCAGCGGCTGGTGCGGGCAAAAGCCAAGATCCGCGAAGCGCACATTCCTTTCAGCGTTCCCGATCGCTCCATGCTGCCGGGACGACTGGCGGGTGTGCTCTCGGCGATCTATGCCGCTTACGGCCTCGGCTGGGACGGGCTTGACGGCGAAGACGGCAAGCGTAGCTCGCTAGCGGACGAGGCCATCTGGCTCGGCCGCGCCCTGCTCGCCATCCTGCCGGAGGAGCCGGAAGCGGCTGGCCTGCTGTCGCTGATGCTCTATTGTGAAGCCCGACGCAACGCTCGCCGCAATGCCGAAGGCTACTATGTCCCGCTCGATGAACAGGACACCACACGCTGGAACTCCATCATGATCGCCGAAGCCGACAATCTGCTACGGCAGGCAGGCGCTTTCGACCATTTCGGCCCGTTCCAATGCCAGGCGGCAATCCAGTCCGTCCACGCCCAACGCCGCCGTTCCGGTGTCACCGACTGGACGGCGCTCGCAACACTTTATGACGCACTCGTTCAGATGACACCAACCGCCGGCGCCCGCGTTAGTCGGGCCGCCGCCATCGGCCGGGCACAAGGCGCGACTGCGGGATTGCATCATCTGAACCAAATGGTCGAGCGCGATATCGCCAGCTATCAACCTTACTGGGCTGTGCGCGCGCATCTGTTGGCAGAGGCAGGAGATACGGCAGGTGCGGTCACGGCCTATCAGACAGCGATCGGTCTCAGCGACAGCGAAGCTGTTCGCGAGTTTCTTTCAGAGCGGCTGGCTGCTCTCGAGACATAATGACGTTGAGCATGCGCCCTCTCACATGCCCCGGCAGGAGCCCCTCACTTCTCCGTCAGCTTCAGCTCGATACGCCGGTTGGTGGCGCGAGCCTCCGGCGTGTCGCCGGGGGCGATCGGCTGGAACTCGCCGAAGCCGGCTGCAACGAGCCGGTCGGCGGGAACGCCCTGGGCAATCAGGAACTTGACGACGGCGATGGCTCGGGCCGACGACAGCGCCCAGTTATCCGGATAGCGGCCATTGCCCGAGAGCGGTACATTGTCCGTATGCCCATCAACGCGCAGCACCCAGTTGATCTCGGGTGGAATTTCCTTGGAAAGGTCGATCAGCGCGGCGGCAAGCTTGGCCATCTCCGCCTGACCGGCCGGATTGAGATCGGCGGCACCTGAGGGAAACAATACTTCGGACTGGAAGACAAAACGGTCGCCGACGATGCGGATATTGTCGCGGTCCGAGAGGATTTCGCGCAGGCGCCCGAAGAAGTCGGAGCGATAGCGGTTGAGCTCCTGCACACGCTGCGCCAGCGCCACATTCAGCCGCCGGCCGAGATCGGCGATCTTGACCTGCGACGACTGATCCTTGCTCTCCGACGCCTGCAAAGCAGCCTCGACGGCGGCGATCTGGCTGCGAAGTGCGGCAATCTGCTGATTGAGGAGTTCGACCTGGCTGAGCGCACGGGCGCTTGCCTGCTTCTGTTCATCAAGCTGCTGCGTCAGCGTACCGACCTGCTGCTGCGCGGCTTGGCCATTGCCGGAGCCGGCGCTGAGCAAGGCCTGCAGGCGCGAACGCTCGCTCTCCGCCATGGACAGCGATGCTTGCAGATTGGCAACCGAATCCTCCAGATCCTGCTTGCCGTTCTTCTCCAGCGCCAGTTGCTCCACCAGATCGTTGATGCGGCTGTTGAGCCGATTGAGCGCCTCGTCCCGGCCGGAAATCTCACGGCTGAGGATGAACTGTCCGAGGACGAACACCGTCAGCAGGAACATGATCGCCATCAGCAGGGTGGACAACGCATCGACGAAGCCCGGCCAATAATCGACCGTTCGCTGATGGCGGCGGTTTCGCGCGAGCGCCATGGCTTACTTGCTCCCGGTCTTCTCGGTATGGCTGATGCGGTCTGCGAGGCGATCGAGCGTGCGGCGCATCGATTTTGCCTCCTCCTGCTGCGCCTCGATCCAGTCGCGCAGCATCTGCTGCTCGTTGCGCATGTTCTTGACCAGGCCCTGAATGCCTTCTGCGAGGTTCGCCATCGCCGTCACCGAACGCTGGCCACCGCCTTCGTCGGCGATCTTGCGCAGATAGTCTGACAGCGCGCGCACATCCTCGGAGGAAGCACCGTTGGTGGCGTCGATGACCGGGCCGTGATCGGAACCGACATCGGTAACGGAAGAAAGCCAGTTTTCCAGCTCGGTATAAAAGCGGTTCTGCGCGCGGCCGGCCTGCAGGTCAAGAAATCCGAGGATCAACGAGCCGGAGAGGCCGAGCAGCGAGGAGGAGAACGCCGTGCCCATGCCGACCAGCGGCCCGGAAAGACCAGACTTCAACGCACTGAGAATATCGCTACTGTCGCCCGAGCCGGCATCGAGGCTCTGGATGACATCGTTGATCGAGCCGATCGTGCCGATCAGGCCCCAGAAGGTACCGAGCAGACCGAGAAAGACCAGCAGGCCGATGAGATAGCGCGAGGTGTCGCGCGACTCGTCGAGGCGGGTGGCGATGGAATCGAGGATCGAGCGCAACGTCGCCGTCGAAAGCTGCATGCCGCGGCGATTGCCGATCAGCGCTCGCATCGGCGCCAGAAGCCGAGGATTGCGGCCGACCTTATCGGCATTGCCGACGGCGCGGAAATGATTGAACCAGCGGACTTCCGGCCTGAGCATCAGCACATGGTTGAACACCAACAGGATACCGACGGCCAGCACACCGAGGATCAAGCCGTTGAGGCCGGGATTGTGCATGAAGGCGACTTGAGCCTGGCGAAACAGGATCGCCACGATAAAGCCGACGATGACCAGGAAAAGGATCATCGTCCAGAAGAAGGCCATTGGGCTGGAGAGCTTGTAGGTATATCCGCCCGACGTATTGTCGGTCGAGCCCAGATCCCCCAGGTTCACATTTTCCATCGCACGCTCAACCTCCGGAGTTTCCGTAGGCGGAGACTAGAGCAACATTGAGCCGAATTGAAGAGACGGAAAGCACAAAACAGCCCGTTGGCAACAGGCAGTTTTGCCACAGGTGATAGGGCTAAGGCCGAGCTTATTTCGTCGGGATCGGCCGCTTGACGACCTCGGCGAGCGCCTTGTGGATATGCTCGTTGCCGCAGACGATCGAGCTGGTGGCGAGCATGTCGTTGCCGCGATCGAAATCCGATACGAAACCACCGGCTTCACGCACCAGCAGAATGCCGGCCGCCATGTCCCAGGGCGACAGGCCCACTTCCCAGAAACCGTCGAAACGGCCGGCGGCGACATAGGCGAGATCGAGGGCTGCCGAGCCGACGCGGCGAACGCCAGCGACTTCACCCATGACATGGCGCAACTCGACGAGGAACTTGCCGTGATTGCCACGGCCAAGATGCGGAACGCCGCAGCCGATGACGCAATCCGACAGCACGCGGCGCGAGGCGACGCGCAGCCGGCGGTCATTGAGAAAGGCACCGCCACCGCGCTCGGCGGTGTAAAGCTCGTCGGTTGCCGGATTGAAGACGACAGCGCCGACGATTTCACCGTTGCGCTCGAGCGCGATCGAGACGGAGAACATCGGAATGCCGTGCAGGAAGTTGGTCGTGCCATCGAGCGGATCGACGATCCAGCGATGCGCGCCATCGGTGCCCTTGATCTCCTCATCAGCCTCTTCGCCGAGGAAGCCATAGGTCGGGCGGGCCTTCAGCAGCTCGTCGCGGATGATCTTCTGTGCCTTCAGATCGGCCTGACTGACGAAATCGCCCGGTCCCTTCACCGAAACCTGCAGGTTCTGCACTTCACCGAAATCGCGGCTGAGCGACTTGCCTGCCTTGAGGGCAGCCTGAACCATGACATTGAGAAGAGCAGAACGGGCCATCGGTTTTCCTTGGGTAATATAGAAGGCACTGACCGGACCCGAAGAAGGCCCCGGCGGAGCGGGATCGGCAGCGCAATAAAAGATTGGCGGCCTCAAGACCACAAAATCGGGGGAATTTCAAGTGCTGAGGCGAATGCTGACATTATGGGGCGCTCGCGAGACCGCCCAAACGCGCTACCGCGCCCGGCGGAACTTGTTGGCCGCGTCGATCGCGGCCTTCTGCTGATAATCCTCGATGCCCTGGTAGAAATCTTCGAGCTCCGGATCCTTCAGGCCGGCGCGGCGGGAGATGACGTACCATTTGGCCGCCGCCACCGGATCCTGCTTCGTGCCCAGGGCATTGATATAGAGATGCGCCAGCTTGTTCTGGGCGACGACATTGCCGCGATAGGCGGCAACCCGCATCCAGCTGAAGCCTTTTTCCAGATCCTGCGCGCCGCCGGTGCCGTTGATCAGCCAAACGCCCATATCGAGCTGCGCGGTATCGAAGCCGGCATTGGCGGCACGCGACAACCATTCACGGGCGCGCGCCTTCTTTTCCGGCGGCAGGTCGGGCATGTTGAGATAAAGCTGCGAGACGGCGTACTGCGCGTCGGCAATGCCTTGCTCGGCGGACTTCTCGTAATAGGGAAGAGCCAGTTGCAGACCCTTGATGCCAGGATTTTCGGCCGTCAGGAGCTGCCCCAGGTTGAATTCGGCGGATGCCTGGCCAGCATCGGCCGCCTTCTTCATCCATTCGTCCGCCTTCTTCCGGTCGCGCGGCACGTCGCGCCCTTCCATCAGGATGAGCGCATATTTGAACATTGCAGTGGCGTCACCGCCTTCGGCCGCCTTGCCGTACCAGAAGGCGGCATCCTTGGTGTCGCGCTTGACGCCGAGACCTTGGGTCATCAATTCGGCAAGCAGGGTCTGCGCGGCGGGATCACCGAGCTGCGCCCGCGGCAGTGCCCGCTGGAACGCGGTCAGATAATAGCCGCGCTGGAATGCCCCATAAGCTTCGTCGACCTTGCCCGTGAAGGGTTTATCCTTTGGCAGGTCGGGCAGATTGGCACCCATGCGCTCAAAGACCCCGACACCTTCGGACGGCTTGACGTTATCGGTCTTCGGCTCCGCGCCAGGCTGGATCTTCTCGGTCTTGAAGGTGTTCGTGCCTGCATCCAAAGGGCGCGTCACGACGCTTTCGCCACGCGCCGAGGCACCGTCGTCCAGCGGCACGTCGGTATCGTCGGCAAGCCCGCCTTCGGCAGGTTTGGCATTCTGGTCCGAATTATCCGGCTGCGCGGTGATGCCGGGCAGCGTCGCATCGCCCTTGCTCGACTGCGCCACCGCCAGCAACGGCAATGCCGTCAGCCCGACGGCGAGCGCGGCAAGGAAGGAATGGTGACTGAATCGAGGCGTAAACGACATGGTTTGCTATCAATCTTCAAACCGTGGCGCTTTTTCGTCGAGAAGTGCATTCACTTCCGCGACGATGGACGCGGCAGCTTCAGGATCCGCAAAAACTGCCGTGCGCAGCGCCACGAATTCGGCACCCGACAAAGCCACCTCCAGCGCCGATTTCGGATCGGTGCCACCCATGACGATGCAAGGGATAGCGATCATCGAAGCCCACCATTCGCCGAGCGCCACGTTTTTCGGGTGCGCCTCCGGCTTGATATCGCCGTCGAGCTTGCCGAAGAAAATGTAGTCGGGCCGCAGCTCGCCGATCTCCAGCGCATGGTGCCTGTCCGTGGCATTGCCGCCACCGACGATCAGCTTCGGCACATGTTTTTCCACCGCATCGGTGAATTCCGCAAGATTGCCGGTGATGTGCAGGCCATCGGCCTTGGCGCGGCCGGCCACGCGGCTGTCGCCGGCAATCAGCGCGGCGGCACCGGCCTCCTGCACCAGGGGCACCAGCTTTTCCGCGTGCTTCTGGAAGGTGCCGTCATCAAGCCCGTATTGCGGAATGATGACCGAGGCGACGTCCCCGCCCCTCAACGCATCGACCACCGCCTTTGCCTGCTCATCGACATCGGCAATATCGGGAACGATGAGAACGAGGCGGCAGCGATCTTCAGGCGAGGTCATTGAGCGTTTCCATATTTACGGGTTCATTCGTCAGGGATGGCGCACCCGTTCGATGTTTGTGAGTAAATCCGTTAGGACGGTCTGACAAGGGGCAGGCCGCCGAAACCGCTCCACGCCATGAACACCATATCCGTTACGGAGACCCTGCGGAACCTCCCGGCCGGGATGGCGGAAACAAAGCGCAATCCATCATTGCATCGCACAATTGACTTGCCGGTCCCCTAGGTTTGACGTAGCTTTTTGCCATGTCGACCATGGACCCCTTCGCTGCCATCGCGGATCCGAACCGGCGCTATCTGCTGGAAGAGCTGCGGCGCGCTCCGAAAACGGTCAACGAACTGGCGCGAGGACTGCCCATCAGCCGCCCCGCCGTGTCGCAACATCTCAAGGCACTGCTCGACAGCAATCTCGTTTCCGTCACATCCGAGGGCACGAAACGCATTTACGCGGTCAACGGCCCCGGTTTCGACAAGCTCAATTTGTGGCTGGATCAATTCTGGGCCTGAGAGCGGCCTTTAGAGCCATTCCAGGAAAAGTGCGCAGCGGTTTTCCGTCCGGAATTGCGTAAAAACAGAGGGCAGAGCATTTTTGCGCTTCAGTGAAGCGTTAAAACGCTCTGGCGCCTTGCGGCGAATTCCCGGCATTTCACAGAAAAATTGCGCCGGCTTCCACTCGTGACATGTTGAAGTCGGCGCATTTTTTATTGGAATACTCACCATCTCGAGCCGGGGAATTGTCCCGGGGCCTTTTGGCCCGCCTGTCCTTCCTGGCTGTGATCGGTGGTTTTGTCCCTTGAAAGACGTTGCGTCAGTGAACTGACGATTTCAGACGGTGGATTTCGTCCTTGAGGCGCAGCTTCCTGCGCTTGATGTCGGCTATTTCGGTATCATTGATAGAGGGAGATGTCAGTGCAGAATGCAGCGCCTCCTCGAGAGCGACATGTTTCTTTTCGAGCGATTCAAGATGTGCTTGAACAGTCATATGACCCTTCCTTCCTCTTACGATCTCCGGCTATCCCGTCGCCAGAGCTCTAGGTGTCAACCCTACCAGTGTGACATAATAATGACCCCTTGTCGAAGGCGAAAACGTGGCCTTTGGGCGACAAATTCATGATGAAGGATAACTTCCCGTTATCGTCATTTGGTGATAGGAGCTTGCGGAATTCATGAGGCGGGACGAACGCGATTCCGCAAGCATTGGGGAAATTAAGCATGGCCGATCAGGAACAGGCGGAAATCAGGCTGATCGTGGCGCGGTTGCGCCAGGAGCACGAGGATTACGACGCCGCGATCAATGCCATGATCCAGACGGGCTGCGAGGCCCTCCGCATCCAGCGCATGAAAAAGAAGAAGCTCGTCATCAAGGACAAGCTGACCAAGCTGGAAGACCAGATCATCCCCGACATTATCGCCTGAGGAGCAAGACGCGACGATGATGACAGAAAGACCGCCCGTTGCCATTATCATGGGCAGCCAGTCCGACTGGGAAACCATGAAGAACGCCGCGGATACGCTGGAAGCGCTGGAGATTACCTATGATGCGCGCATCATCTCCGCGCACCGCACTCCGGACCGGCTGATGAGCTTCGCCAAGGGCGCGCGCGACGAGGGCTTCAAGGTCATCATCGCCGGCGCGGGCGGCGCGGCCCACCTTCCGGGCATGGCCGCCTCGATGACACCGCTGCCGGTCTTCGGCGTGCCGGTGCAATCGCGTGCCTTATCGGGCCAAGATAGTCTTCTTTCCATCGTGCAGATGCCGGCCGGTATTCCCGTCGGTACGCTGGCAATCGGTAAGGCCGGCGCCATCAATGCCGCGCTTCTGGCCGCCGCCGTCCTCGCTCTCAGCGACGAGGAAATCGCCGACAGGCTCGACGAATGGCGCACCCGGCAGAGCGCCGCGGTTGCCGAATATCCGATGGACGACCTATGACCGCGAAAACGATCGGCATCATCGGCGGCGGCCAGCTCGGCCGCATGCTGGCCATGGCCGCGGCCCGACTGAATTTTCAGACCCTGATCCTGGAACCGCAGGCCGATTGTCCGGCAGCCCAAGTGGCAAACGAACAGATCGTCGCCGCCTATGACGATCCGGCGGCCCTTGCCGAACTGGCGAAGCGCTGCGAGGTCGTCACCTATGAATTCGAAAACGTGCCGGTCGTTGCCGCCGAAAGGCTGGCCAGGGACGTCCCCGTCTATCCGCCGCCAAAGGCGCTGGAAATGGCGCAGGACAGACTGACCGAAAAGCGCTTCATCAACGATTGCGGCATTCCGACTGCCCGTTTCCACGCCGTCGACAGCCAGGCCGACCTCGAAGCCGCCCTTGCCGATTTTGGCGGACAGGGCGTGCTGAAGACCCGGCGCCTCGGCTATGACGGCAAGGGCCAGCGGGTCTATCGCTCGGCCGCCGACAGCGCCGAAGGCGGTTATGCGGCGCTCGGTAGCGTGCCGTTGATCCTCGAAAGCTTCGTGTCCTTCGAGCGGGAGATTTCCGTTATTGCAGCCCGTGGCCTCGATGGAGCGATCGCCTGCTACGATCCGGCGGAAAATATCCACCGCGACGGCATCCTTCACACCTCCACCCTGCCCGCGAGCATTTCCGACGAGACAGCGGCAGCGGCCTGCGAGGCTGCGGAGAAGATCCTGGCCGCGCTCGGTTATGTCGGCGTCATCGGCATCGAGTTCTTCGCGCTTGCCGACGGCAGCCTGATCGCCAATGAAATGGCCCCGCGCGTGCACAATTCCGGCCACTGGACGGAGGCTGCCTGTGTCGTCTCGCAGTTCGAGCAGCATATCCGCGCCGTCGCCGGCCTGCCGCTCGGCAATCCCGTCCGCCATTCCGACTGCGTGATGCAGAATCTGATCGGCGACGACATCCTTTCGGTCCCCGATTGGCTGCGCCGTGACGATGTGCTAGTGCATCTCTACGGCAAGACGGAGTCCCGGCCCGGCCGCAAAATGGGCCATGTCACACAGCTTCACCGCTAACAGTACAGGGAAAAAACCCCTGACGTGGTTGACAGGACCCAGGCGACAAGGTATTTGCTCCCCACCCTAAAGAGCGCGCCCTGAGCGCGCTTTTGATTGTTAAAAGATACGGGCGAATGTGACATTCCCCCTCAGAGATCGCGGATCAGAAAAATGAAGATCAAGAATTCGCTCAAGTCGCTCAAGGCGCGTCACCGTGACAACCGTCTGGTTCGCCGCAAGGGCCGCATGTACATCATCAACAAGCTGAACCCGCGCTTCAAGGCTCGTCAGGGCTGATTCTGCGCGGAGCCCGGTTTGCGAACCGGGCCGGCCGTCTGACGGCCGGATCGTGATCTCGGATCATAATCGTTCGGGATGATCACATCAAAATTGTTTTGATCTTCGACATTGGCGGGCTACTATGCCCGCCATGCGCGTTTTTGCTTTGTCATATCCGGCCCTGCCGATTCTCCTTGCCCTGACCCTCGTTGCACCGCATGTCGCGATGGCCGATGATTCTGGTATCGTTGAGAAAAAAGACCCCGGCACCTCCGCCGCCAGCCTGTCGCCGAAGCAGCAGATCGACAATCTTTTCACAGCGCTCAAGCGCCAGCGTGATCCCGATCAGGCAAGCCAGATTGCCGACCAGATTCGCATGGAGTTGAGTGATTCCGGCAGCGCCACCATCAATCTCCTGATGCAATGGGCCGACAAGGCCATCCAGGAAAAGCGCAATGCTGCGGCCATGGATTTCCTCGACCAGGTCATCTCGCTGAAGCCGGACTATGTCGAAGGCTGGAACCGGCGCGCGACACTGAATTACGCCATCGGCGACTATCGCAAGTCGATGGAGGACATCAATCAGGTCCTGCGGATAGAGCCGCGCCATTTCGGCGCGCTGGGCGGCATGGCCGCAATCCTTAGCGAGACCGGCAAGGACGAGATGGCGCTGAAGGCTTGGGAACGCTTCCTCGAGATCTATCCGGCGAATCGCGCCGCCCAGGAGCAGATGAATACGCTCTCGGAAAAAATCGCCGGGAGCCGAACGTGAAACTTATCAACAACGGGTAAGCCTGCGACGGACGAGAGGTCATAAGTGTCGGACAGGCTGTCGGCCCAATAGCTGCATCATACCGAAATGATCAATGTGCTGCTTTACACCCTTGTTTTCATTCTGATCGCCACCGCCGGTTTCTCGGCCTTCAAGACGCGCGCCATAGAACAGGCCTATCCCAATATCGGCGAGTTGACCGATATTGGCGACCTCCGCATCAATGCCCTGCACCTGCCGCACCCGGCCTCTGCCGATCTGCCGCCTTTGATCTTCATCCACGGTGCCAGCGGCAATCTACGCGACCAGTTCGAAGCCTTTGCCGGTCCGCTTGCCGGCCGTGCAGAAATGCTCTTCGTCGACCGGCCTGGCCATGGCTATTCCGAACGTGGCGGCCCGGAAAACGCCCTGCCCTCCGGCCAGGCCGACGCGATCGCTCGATTGATGGAGAAGCTCGGCATCGAAAACGCCATTATCATCGGCCATTCCTTCGGCGGTGCAATCGCGGCCTCCTTCGGCGTCCGCCATCCCGGCAAAACTGCCGGCCTACTCTTCCTCGCGCCGGCGACCCACCCCTGGCCGGGCGGCATCGATTGGTACTATACGCTTGCCGCCATGCCGGTCCTCGGCTGGCTCTTCTCGCATCTGCTGGTGATCCCGATCGGCCTGCGGCGGGTGGAAAGCGGCACGCGCAATATCTTCCACCCCAACGAGCGCCCAGTCGACTATGTCGAAAAGACAGCGCCGGAGCTGGTGTTGCGGCCAAAGACTTTCCGCAACAACGCCGCCGACGTCGTCAACCTCTTCGCCTATGTTTCGGCGCAGGCGCCCCGCTATCGCGAGATCAAGGCGCCGACCGTGATCATCACAGGCGATAGCGACGATATCGTCCTGGAGGAGTTGCATTCGCGCGGCCTGGCGCGCGACATCCCCGGCGCCGAACTCGTCACCATCCGCAATCTCGGCCACAAGCCGGATTATGTGGCAACCGATGTCGTCATCGCCGCCATGGAGCGCCTCGCAGGCGAGCCCCGCGATCTCCAGTCGCTCGCCTTGCAGGCGGAAGCGCGCATCGCCAACCTGAAGCAGCAGCGATCGACCGAAATCGCCGCGTCGTCTCAGGCGGTCTCGACCTCGTAAGCCGTAGCATCCGCAAAGACCCGCCCCTGCGGCGTGGCATCCACCGTCTGCCGCACCGCTTGCAGCATGATCGATGCCAGCCGTTCCGTCGCCGGGCTCGCCTCCGCCTCGGCGCGATGCAGCACGAGATCGAGCTTCGGCAATGGCGGCAGACCGGCCTCACCGACCATCAGAGGCCGCACCTTGCCCGGCAGGCCCAGCGGCGTGCGAACCGTCACGCCCAGGCCCGCCGCCGTCGCGGCCCAGAGCCCCCCAAGGCTTGGGCTGACAAAGGAAATCCGCCAGCCGATGCCGGCGCGATCCAGCACCTTCGTCGCAATAGACCGCAGCAGGCAAGGCGCTTCCAGCGATGCAAGCGGCAGCGGCTCACCATCGACGGCATGCCAATGGATCGGCCCTTCAGCCGGCCCGACCCAGCACATTGGCACCTCGGCAATCCGCTCGCTGTGGGCGGTGCGGAATCCGTCGCTCCAGGCAAGCGCCAGATCGAGCTTGCCGGATGTCACCCGCTCGACCAGCTCGGCATTGCGAACCACGCGGGCCTCAATGCGTACCTTCGGATGGGCACGGGCAAAACGCCCCAGCACCTCCGGCAGCAGCGTTTCACCGAAATCCTCCTGCAGGCCGAGCCGCACCCAGCCCTCCAGATCCCCGCCATGGATCGCGGTCGCCGCCTCATCGTTGAGATCGAGCAATCGCCGCGCATAGGCGAGCATGGTCTCACCAGCCTCGGTCAACGCCAGCCCCCGCCCGGCCTTGCGGAAGATCGGCGTACCCGCCTGCTCCTCCAGCTTCTTCAACTGCGCGCTGACAGCCGATGTCGAACGCCCGAGCCGGTCGGCCGCCTTGGCGAAGCTGCCAAGCTCCATACCGGTCACGAAACTGCGCAGGACGTCGAGATCGAAGATGACTTTCCGCACGACTAACCATCCACATTTTTGGGACTGTAAGTCCAATATTTTCTGATTTTCGGAATGATTATCCCGTGGCATTCTAAAATCGTCAAGTGGACAAAGAACAGGAGCACATCATGCCCTTCACCAATATTTCCCTTCTTCGCGGCAAGTCACCCGAATATCTGAAGGCTCTCTCGGACAATTTCCACCGCGCCATGGTCGAGACCTTCGACGTGCCGCCCACCGATCGTTTCCAGGCGATCCACCAGCTGGAACCGAACGAGCTGATCTTTGACCGCACCTATCTCGGCGGTCCACGTTCGGACGACTACGTCTTCTTCCACATCACCATCGGCAAGCCGCGCTCGACCGAGGTCAAAAAGGCCTTCTACCGCCGCCTCGTCACCTTGCTTGCCGACGCGCCGGGCGTGCGGCCCGAGGACGTCATGATCAACATCGTCACCACCACGCGCGAGGACTGGTCCTTCGCGGACGGCATCGCGCAGATGATCGAGCAGGATTGACCACGATGAGCCCGAAAACCGCTCAGCGGTCACCCGCGATCCATCGCGCCGGCGAGAACACCCAACGTTCGCCCGAAGGCATCGCCAGCGCGCCCTTCTGGGTGGAGATGCTGGTCGAAAGCAGGGAGGACGGCGGCCTGACCGCCATGCGCTGCTCTCTCGAACCCGGCACCATGACGCGGTGGCACACCCATCCGCACGGCCAGATCCTCTACGTCCTTTCGGGCGTCGGGCTGGCCGAACGCGATGGCGAAGCGGCCAAGAAACTGCGCGCCGGCGACTGCGTCACTTTTGCGCCTGATGAGCGCCATCGCCATGGTGCTACACTGAATAGCACCTTCGCCTATATCAGCATCCAGGCTGTCCTAGGTGGCAGCGCCGTGACCTGGCTCGAGGATTGAACCATGATCGCCATGCAATATAGCTTCACCCCGCCCGCCGACTACGACATGACGATCATCGATCGCCGCATCCAGGAGAAAGGCCCCTTGCTCGACAATCTGCCGGGCCTGAAATTCAAAGCCTATCTCACCGCCCGGAAAGGCGATGCGATAACCGGCAGCAAGGACAATTTCTACGCCCCCTTCTATGTCTGGGACAAGGACGAGGGCCTGAGTGATTTCCTCTGCGGCCCCGGCTTTGCCGGAGTGACCGAGAGTTTCGGCTGGCCGCAGGTGAAGACGTGGGTGGTCTGGCGCGCCGACGTCTCGCCGGATATCCGCAGGGCCCGCTTCGCCACAAGGGAGATCATCCTGACGGAACCCTATGCGCCGCTTGCCGAGATATGCCGGCAGGAGAGCGAGGAAGCAGCAGCCGAGATCGCCCGTGGCGAAGCGCTCGCCTCCGTCGCCGCTTTCGAGCCGACGAGCTGGACGCGAGTGCGTTTCCGGCTGCTTGCCGATCTGCCGAAGGACGCGCTGCGGCCGGGCGTACAGGCCTATAATGTCGGCCACCTTTCCGCACCGGGCGTAAGCTGAAGTGTCACGGGGACAAAGTCGTTGTTTTAAAGAGCTTCGCGGCGTTTTATGGATGGAGAGACTTTCCGCAGCAGAAGAGTGATCCCTCCATGGTCGATATTGTAATGATCGAAGCCGCTCGCGCTCGCATAGACGGACGCGCGCGGCGTACGCCCCTTCTCTCCTCTCCGTTCCTCGACGAAATCGCCGGACGTCGGCTGTTCGTGAAGGCGGAGTGCCTGCAACATACGGGATCGTTCAAGTTCCGGGGCGGCTGGTCGGCGGTGTCGGCGCTGGAACCCCCGGTGCGCGCGCGCGGCGTTATCGCCTTCTCCTCCGGCAACCATGCCCAGGGCGTGGCGCTGGCCGCGCAGATGCACGGCATCCCCGCCGTCATCATCATGCCGTCCGATGCACCGAAGCTGAAGATTGCCAATACCCGCGCCTTCGGCGCCGAAGTCGTGCTTTATGATCGCGTGACGGAAAACCGCGACGAGATCGGTGCACGGCTCTCAACGGAGCGCGGCCTGACGCTGATCAAGCCTTTCGACGAACCGCAGGTTATCGCCGGCCAGGGAACGACGGGGCTGGAAATCGCCGAACAGGCGGCCGAAGAGGGCATCGATACCGCAACCGTGCTGGTTCCCTGCGGCGGTGGCGGCCTGACATCGGGCATTGCGCTGGCGCTGGAAGCCCGCGCGCCCGGCTTCAAGGTCCGCCCCTGCGAGCCCAAGGATTTCGAAGATACCACCCGTTCGCTAGCCTCGGGCCAGATCGAGCGCAATGCCGCGCTGCAGGGCTCGATCTGCGACGCCATCATCACGCCGCAGCCCGGCAACATCACCTTCCCGATCCTGAAGCGCCTCTGCGGCCCCGGCCTGGTCGTGACCGATGAAGAGGCGCTGGACGCCATGGAGCTCGCCTACAAGCGCCTGAAGATCGTCGTCGAGCCCGGTGGCGCCGTGGCACTGGCGGCGGCCCTCTTCCATGGCAAGGAGATCGACGGCGACACGGTGATCGCGGTCACCTCCGGCGGCAATGTCGATATGGAAGTCTTTGAAGCGGCGCTGCGGCGCCACTAATCTTCAGTTCGCAGCGCGACGATAAAGCGCCAGCGAACCCGCCAAAGCCAGAAGCGCGCCGCCACAAGCGCGTTCCAGCCATTTCGCGCCTTCCGCCTTCAGGAACCGCACGGCCTGCGAGCCGAAAACGGCATAGCCGAACATGATCGCGAAATCGAGCGCGGCGAAGACCAGCGCCAGGATGGCATATTGCGCCATCAGCGGCGCTGTCGGATCGATGAACTGTGGCAGGAAGGCCGAGAAGAACAGATATCCCTTGGGATTGGTCACCGCCACCATGAAGCTTTTCAGCCCGATCGAAAGCACCGTGCCCTTCGACTGCTCGGCATTGGCGCGCAGCATGCCGTCGATCGTCCCCTTCGAGCGCAGCATCATGATCCCGAGGAAAGCGAGATAGGCCGCGCCCGCCCATTTCAGCGCCGAGAACCAGAATTCCGATGCCGCCAGCAGCGCGCCAAGCCCGATGGCAACCGCGCCAATCAGCACGAAATCCGACAACACAGCGCCGACCATGCCGGCCAGCGCACGACGCACGCCGAAGCGGGAACCGTTGGTCAGAGCCAGGAGCACCGTCGGCCCCGGCGTCGCGATACCGATGAAGGAGACGGTGATGAAGGCAAGCAGAGTGGTGGCGTGCATGGTTTCCTCCCCTATGGTTGTCGGAAAGTTGCATGCGATGTCACTCTTGGCAAGTGGGCGCTCCTCCCACGGATGCGGCAATCTGCGCGCAGCAAAAACCCGCCATCTTGCGACAGCGGGTTCAGGATGTTCTCAAAGGGAACGTCGGTAGGCGTTATACGCCGGACTGGCCGTCCGAACCGATATAGGCAAGGCGCAGCATGTTGGTGGCGCCGGGGGTGCCGAGTGGCACGCCGGCCGAGATGATGATGCGATCGCCGGGCTTGCCGAAGCCTTCCTCGGCAACGATGCGGCAGGCATTGTTGACCATGTCGTCGAGGTCGGTGGCGTCATGGGTGACGACGCAGTGCATACCCCAGACCACGGACAGGCGGCGAGCCGTCTGGATGATCGGCGACAGCGCCAGGATCGGAACCTGCGGGCGTTCGCGCGAGGCGCGCAGACCCGTGGTGCCGGACGACGTGTAACAGACGATGGCGGCAAGCTTCAGTGTCTCGGCGATCTGCCGGGCGGCGAGCGAAATCGCGTCGGCGCCGGTTGCTTCCGGCTGGGCGCGCTGTGCGTAGATGATGCCCGAATAATGCGGCTCGCGCTCGATCGTGCTGGCGATCGACGCCATCATCGACACGGCCTCGACCGGATAATCGCCGGAAGCGGATTCGGCCGACAGCATGACGGCATCGGCGCCTTCGAAGACGGCGGTGGCGACGTCGGAGACTTCGGCGCGGGTCGGAACCGGCGCGGAGATCATCGATTCCAGCATCTGCGTGGCAACGACCACCGGCTTGCCGGAACGGCGGCAGGCGCGGATCAGCTGCTTCTGGATGCCGGGAACGGCTTCGAGCGGCATTTCGACGCCGAGGTCGCCACGGGCGACCATCAGAGCGTCGGAAAGCTCGATGATTTCCTCGATGCGCTCGACGGCCTGCGGCTTCTCGATCTTCGACATCAGGCCGACGCGGCCACGCGAGATCTTGCGGACTTCCGACAGGTCTTCCGGACGCTGGATGAAAGAAAGCGCCACCCAGTCGATTTCATTGGTGGCGAGCACGGCGTCGAGGTCGACGCGGTCCTTCTCGGTCAGCGCGCCGACGCCGAGCAGCGTATCGGGCAGGCTGACGCCCTTGCGGTCGGAAATCTTCGTGCCGGAAATGACCGTCGTAACAATGCTCTTGCCGTCGCATTTTTCAGCGCGCAGGGCCAGCTTGCCGTCGTCGATCAGCAGGCGGTGGCCGGGCTGAACCGCTTCCAGGATTTCCGGATGCGGCAGGAACACGCGGGTGTTGTCGCCGGGCGTGTCGTTATTGTCGAGCGTGAAGGTCTGGCCGGGCTTGAGATCGACCTTGGTATCGGCAAACTTGCCAACGCGCAGCTTGGGACCCTGCAAGTCGGCGAGAATACCGATCGGACGGCCACAGCGGGCCTCGACGGCGCGGATACGCTGGATCAGCGCGCGCATCACATCATGGCTGGCATGGCTCATGTTGATGCGGAACAGGTCGGCACCGGCCTCATGAAGCTTCTGGATCATCTCCTCGGAGGAGGAGGCCGGGCCTAGCGTCGCTAGGATTTTGACTTTTCTGTTGCGTTTCATCAGTTCTGGCTCTCTTGGCTGCCCGGAGTATCGGAAAGCTGAACCATCCAGCTCGCCTGACGCCCCGTGTCGTATTCCTTGAATCCCATTTTCTGAAAGCCGCGCGCGTAGCAATCCTTCACGCCTGGGATTTTGAATTCATTTTCCGCCACGCACATTTCGACGTCACCCGTCCAGCGGCCGCCACGGGCCGCATCTTCTGCGTAAAGGTAATAATAGCGGGACTGGAGCGGTCCCTCGATCAATGTGGCGCAGGTGGTGGCTGGAACCTGCCACCATCCCTCGGTGGTCCAGCCTTCCTTCGCCCGATAGCCGATCGCCACGCCCACGAGATTCTGCGTGCCGTTGCAGACACGGAAGTCGGCATGGGCTGCATTCGGCGCAAAGAAAAACGGCGCGGCGGCGGCAAGGATGAAAAAGGCGAATCGGGCGAGCGGCCCTGACCGCGTAACGAAACTTGGCGCGACTTGGCTGAACACGGCTTCCAATGGGCTCCCGATTATTCGTTGTTGCGTCTTCTTGCGCCGCCATCCAACGAATGTCAACGCAACTCTAATCGATTATATTTTCTTCACGGGATGGTGACGACGCCCTCCAGCGCGCGCCTCGCCCGATCAATCAGGCGAGCCTTGCACCTTCCGCCCTCGCATGCAATCAAACAACGAGATGAAAATGCAATAATCGACAATCCACATGAACGACTTCAAATCCTTCGAGACCATATTGGGCAATCGTGACAAAGGCATGGTCATTCTCGGCGATCATGCAATGCGCCACCTTCCCGAGGCTTATGGCCGGCTTGGCTTGCCCGAAACCGCCTTCTCGCGGCACATCGCCTACGACATCGGCATAGAGGGCCTTTGCCGTCAGCTTTCCGCGCGGCTCGGCGTCCCAGCGGTGCTCGGCGGCTTTTCCCGCCTGCTGATCGACCCCAACCGCGGCGAGGACGATCCGACGCTGATCATGAAGATTTCCGACGGGGCGATCATCCCCGGCAATCACCCGATCACCGACGAAGAGTGGAATTATCGTATCGAGACCTTCCATCGGCCCTATCACCATGCCGTCGAAGAGACGATCGCCTCCGTCGCCGAGGCGACGGGCAAGGCGCCGCTGGTGCTGTCTCTGCATTCCTTCACACCGGCCTGGAAGGGCGTCCCCCGCCCCTGGCATGCGAGCGTACTCTGGGACAGCGACGAGCGCGCCGTCTTGCCGCTTCTTGCAAAGCTTGGCGCCGATACCGATCTCGTCATAGGCGACAACGAACCCTATGATGGGGCGCTGAAGAACGATACGCTGTATCGACATTGCATGGTAAAGGGCATTCCGCATGCGCTGCTGGAAGTCCGCCAGGATCTGATCGGCGACGAGGCCGGCATTGCCGAATGGGCCGAGCGGCTCGCGCCAATCTTTTCAGCGATGAACGACGATCCGGCGCTACACGAATACAGGATCTATCCGTCGCGCACCGGACCCTATGAAGAGAATTGAGGAGGCCACGATGAGCGCGCTCAGCAAACAGCAACAGACCGAACTGGAAGCGGCAGCCTTCCGCCGTCTCGTCGCGCATCTGCGCGAACGCAGCGACGTCCAGAACATCGACCTGATGAATCTCGCCGGCTTCTGCCGCAATTGTCTGTCCAACTGGTATCGCGAGGCCGCCGAAGAGGCAGGCCTGCCGGTGACCAAGGACGAATCGCGCGAGATGGTCTACGGCATGCCCTATGAGGACTGGAAAAATCTGCACCAGGCGGAAGCCTCGGCTGTGCAAAAAGCCGCTTTTGAGCTGAACAAGCCGAAAGAATAGACCGGCTTTCGCCAAGACGGCTTGACCTCGCGCTTCATTCGCGGCACGTCAACGACCCGATCGAATTCGAAACCCCACGCACTCCGGAGACGATATATCCGAGGCCTCTGACGTCATCCGCGATCAGCTTTGCGCTTCCGTCGAAGCGGATCGAGCGGATGGACGCGCAAGACAGGCGCATGGGATTTCGGCCAGGAATTTCGTAGTTCCCGTCTTCAAACAGGGAATTGCATGACCCATAGAGCAGCGCAGGCTGCTGCCTTGAAAGGAAAAGAAAATGGACGACACGACGAGTGTTGAGAATGTCGCCGCCGCCGAACTGCGGGCGTTCATTGAGCGTATCGAACGGCTGGAAGAAGAAAAGGGCGCCATCCAGTCCGACATCAAGGACGTGATGGGCGAGGCAAAGGGACGCGGCTACGACACTAAGGCGATCCGCACCATCATTCGCCTGCGCAAGAAGGACGCCAACGAGCGTCTCGAAGAAGAATCCATCCTGCAGACCTATATGGCCGCGCTCGGAATGGAATAGGCCGCTGCCCGCCTTCGGGCGCAGCGCTGAAAGTCTATCATCTGCAAAACCAAAGGCCGGCCATTCATTGTCCGGCCGTTGATCGTTTCGCCGGTTCGGCGGATCAGACATGAATACCAAATTGCCGCATTGAGCTTGCCCATCGAATGTCGTAGGTGCTTTGCCTGCAAGAGGCGATGGGGACGGCAGTGGGGAAGACACTCTCCGGGACAACACAGTGGCTGCTGCGCATTCTATGCGCCTTCGCGCTGTTGTCCGTCGGCTTTGCCCATCAGCCGGCCGTTTCCAGTGCCGATGAACTGACACCTGCAGCACTTGCCCAATATCGCCTGCCGGACGGAACCCTGCCGGTTCTCTGCGTCACCGAAAAGACGGCGGACGGCAAGGAACACAGCAAGGCGCATGTGCCGAACTGCGAGGCCTGCCGCATCTCTGCGGCGGCCCTGCTTCCGCTGCCGCCGACGGATATCTGCGAGCATCTCACTTTCGCACGCCAGGACGATCTCCCGGCCCCGAAAACCGAAATCTTCCAGCGCCAGCTCTATCCGCCGAACACCGGCCCCCGCGCGCCACCCCTCCTCCGCATTAACATTGCCTGAGCCTGCGTTGCGGCCCGCGCCGTGACGCTCGTCGTCAACGGCGGCCGGACCATGCACGAGACCTGATCGTGCCGGCTGCGGGTGGATTGCCTCCATGCTGATCATCACTGCGCGAAACGGGCCGCCCCGGCATCCCGACCGCGTGTGCAGATCCGCATGAGGCAGCGACCGAAACAGTCGTCACCTCCTCCGCAGACAGGCTCTTCCGCCGCCAGCCGGATTTCCGGAGGATTTTCATGTCTGCCTTCACTGCGGCCGAACCTGCCGCTGCAACCACCGACACCATCTCGCTCTATCGCGCCATCTGGCGCTGGCATTTCTTCGCTGGCCTGCTCGTCATCCCCTTCATGCTCAATCTGGCGATCACCGGATCGCTCTATCTCTTTAAGAACGAGATCGACACTGCCTTCTATACCCATCGCCATGTCGTCACTGACACGGGACCTGTGCTGACACCGCAGCAGATCGTCAACGCAGCAACCGCCGCGATACAGGGCTCCAGAGCCACCTCCTATCGCGAAGCCCCGGCCGGCGATCGATCGGCTGCCGTCACCGTATCGAAAGGCGTCCAGTCGACCGTCGTCTACATCAATCCGCACAATGGCGAGGTGCTGGATTCGGTCGGCTCCAAGCAGGATTTCGGCTGGGTCGTCCGACGTCTCCACAGCCTCGACTATTTCGGGACATGGACCAACCGGCTCATCGAGATCGTCGGCGGCTTCGCGCTCGTACTCGTCGCAACCGGCATCTATCTCTGGTGGCCACGCAAGCAGACAGGCGGCGTCCTCACCGTTCGCGGCACACCTTCGCGCCGCGTCTTCTGGCGCGACCTGCATGCCGTCACCGGCGCCGGCGCAGGCGTCCTCATTTTCTTCCTCGCCCTCAGCGGCATGCCGTGGTCGGGCTATTGGGGCGCCAATGTCAAAGGTTGGCTAACGGAGCAAGGCCTCGGTTTCCCCGCCGCCCTCTGGGACAATGTCCCGACATCAACGAAGGTCACGCGGGACATTCTTCCGGCGCCGGGCTGGATCGTCGAAAAGGCACCGCTTCCCCTATCCGACGTGGCCACCGCGCAGCCTGCCCGGCCGATCGGCATCGACAAGGCGGTGGACATCGCCAAGGGGCTCGGTATGGCTCCCGGCTTTGCAACCGCCATCCCTTCCGACGCAACGGGCGTCTACACCGCCGCGCTCTATCCCGCCGATCTTGCCGACGAGCGCACCATCCACATCGACCAATATTCCGGAAAGCCGCTCGTCGATCTCTCCTTCAGCCAGTACCCGGCTCTCGGCAAGGCGATCGAATGGGGGATCAACGTCCATCTGGGCCAGGAATGGGGCCTTTTCAATCAGCTCCTGATGCTGGCGACCTGCCTGGCGATCATTCTGTCCTGCGTGACGGCCGTCATCATGTGGTGGAAGCGCCGTCCGGCCGGGCGCCTCGGCGTTCCGCCCATGCCGTCACGGAAATCCGTCTATATCGGTCTATGGCTGATCGTCATCGCCTTCGGCGCGGCCTTCCCGCTCACCGGGCTCGCCATCGTCGCCATGCTGCTCTTCGACCAGATCCTGCTGCGCTTCGTGCCGCCGTTCAGGCGCTTCTTCTCATGACGGCCGCTTTCGAAAGCGGCCACCTCCATTGCCGTCATCAAGACCTGCCGCAGAAGCCCTGCGGATCCTCAACCTGAAAGGACAATCACCATGCCCCAGATGAAGAAACTCCTTATCGCAGCATTCGCAGCCAGCTTCGCCTTCGCAGGCCAGGCCCTCGCCCATGCTCATCTCAAATCAGCCGTTCCCGCCACCGACGGCACTGTCAAGCAGGCACCCTCGGAACTCGACCTGACCTTTACTGAAGGATTGAATCTCAAATTCAGTGGCGTGACCGTCACCGGCCCGGACAAGGTGGCCGTGAAGACAGGCGAAGCCATGCTGATGAAGAGTGACACCACGCTGATGATCCCGATCACGGACAAGCTGGCGACCGGAAAATACATCGTCGAATGGCACGTCCTTTCGACCGACGGCCATAAGACGAACGGCACCTACAGCTTCACCGTCGCGCCGTGAAATCCTTCTGATCGTCTTCCTGACGACGGCGGGGAGACGATCAGTTTGCTATCCTGTTGCCACTACGCGCCAATCTACCCGGAAATACACTTCCGGATGAAATGGAGCCAGCTGTCGTTGCGGCGAACTGTGGCGCGTGGCAGGCCGAAAGGATCATGGTCCTGCCGCGCCCTGCCGCGTCGTGTCGTCGTTGCGGCGCTGTAGCCGGCCTCATAGGCC
>DASVPC010000061.1:0-8228 GCA_036383055.1 Rhizobium sp.
CGAGGCCGGTTTCCTGCAAGCTCGAGGCCAGCGCCTTGGCATTGGCGACAATGCTCTCTGCATAGACCTTGAAGCTCGGCTTCAGAGCCTCGCCGAACGCCACCGCCTTGGCGGCAATGACGTGCATCAGCGGGCCGCCCTGGATGCCGGGGAAGATGGCCGAATTGACCTTCTTGGCGATGTCCTCGTCATTGGTGAGGATCATGCCGCCGCGCGGGCCGCGAAGCGACTTGTGCGTGGTCGTGGTGGCAACGTGGCAATGGGGGAACGGCGACGGATGCTGGCCACCGGCAACCAGACCGGCAATGTGGGCCATGTCGACCATCAGATACGCGCCGACGCTGTCGGCGATCTCGCGGAAGCGCTTCCAGTCCCAGATACGGGAATATGCGGTGCCACCGGCAATGATCAGCTTCGGCTTGGTTTCCTCAGCCTTGCGCTGAACCGCTTCCATATCGAGCAGATTGTCGCCTTCGCGCACGCCGTAGGACACGACGTTGAACCACTTGCCGGACATGTTGACCGGCGAACCATGCGTCAGGTGGCCGCCCGAATTGAGATCGAGACCCATGAAGGTGTCGCCCGGCTGCAGCAGCGCCAGGAACACGGCCTGGTTCATCTGCGAACCGGAGTTCGGCTGAACGTTGGCGAAGTTGACGCCGAACAGCTTCTTGGCGCGCTCGATGGCGAGCTCTTCGGCAATATCAACGTACTGGCAGCCGCCATAATAGCGCTTGCCCGGATATCCCTCGGCGTACTTGTTCGTCATGATCGAGCCTTGCGCTTCCAGCACGGCGCGGGAAACGATGTTTTCCGAGGCGATCAATTCGATCTCGTGCCGCTGGCGACCCAACTCCTTACCGATTGCGCCAAAGATTTCCGGATCGGTATCGGCGAGCGAGCGATTGAAGAAAGGTTCGGTGGAAGCGGTGGTCATGGTGGAAGCTCCTGAACAGGCCGGAACGGCAATGGGACGGTATTAGCGTCAGGGTCGCCCGAGAGCAATACGATCAGCGACATTTGCTGGGCATTCTACGATGAGCGGCTCCCGCAAACGAAAAAGCCGCATCCGAAGACGCGGCTTTTCGCAAATTTCCTTAAAGCAAGGCCAATTATTGAACCGGCTGCTCCATGCCCTGCGTCGTGTCGAGCGCGAGCTGGGCATTGCCGTCGAGATTATAGATATCGTCGCGGAACTGGACGATGCCGTCGGCAGCGCTCCAGGCGGAGATATAGACGAAATAGACCGGCACTTCCGTGGCCAGCTTAATCGGTGTGTTGACGCGCGTGGAGATGACCTGCTCGATGTGCTGACGCGGCCAGCCCGGTGTGTCGGTCAACAGCCAGGTCGCCAGGTCGCGGACGTTCTGAACGCGCACACAGCCCGAGCTATCGAAACGCATCAGCTTGTTGAACAGACCCTGCTCAGGCGTGTCGTGCATATATTCGTTGTTGGGATTATAGAAGTTGATCTTCGTGGACGCCATGGCGTTGGTCTTGCCCGGATCCTGACGGAACATCAGGTTCGGCGCCTTGTCCGAATTCCAGTCGATCGTCTCAGGCGCAACTTCCTGGCCCTTGCCGTCGAGAAGGCGGATGTTGTTCTTCGTCAAGTAGGTCGGATCCTTCCGCATCAGCGGCATGATGTCCTTGATGATGATGGAGCGCGGCGCCGTCCAGTACGGGTTGAGGATGACCTCGTAGATCTTTGAATTGATAAGGTGCGTCGGTCGCGATTCCCGGCCGACGATTGCCTCGTGACGCAACGCGACTTGACCGTCCTCTACGGCTTCGACACGGGTCGCCGGAATATTGACCATGACGTGACGACGGCCCAGATCGGCCGGGAAGGTCTGCAAGCGAACGAGGTTGGTATTCAACTGCTGCAGGCGGAGATTGGCAGGGATGTTCATTGCCTTCAGCGTGAAGTCGCCGATGACACCATCCGGAGGCAGGCCGTGGCGGGCCTGGAAGCGCTTCACGGCGCCGTCGACATAGGAATCGAAGGCGGAGGAAATGCCGGCTTCCCTCGGCAGGTCGCCCGTCACCATCAGATGCTGGCGCAACGCCTGAACGGCGCCGTCGGTGACGCCAAGCTGCAATTTCTGATCGCCGGGAGTGATCTGCGGCCAGCCGCCATTGGCGGCGATGTTCTGATACTGGGCAATCGCCTGCTGGATGTTCGGGACGGAATCAGGCCCGAGGATCGGCGTGTTCGACTGGACGGCGGCGGCCGTGCGTGCCGCGGCCTTTGCGTCGAACTGGTCATCCCAGTTGCCGCGGGCGCGGTTGTTGATCAGCGCGTCGAGAGGCGTCTGATCCTGTTGCGCGAGAGCAGGAGCGGCTAGAGCAGCTACACCAAAAGTTGCCGCAGACCGCAGGAAGGAGCGGCGCGAGAAAGCTTCAATTCCGTTTTTCTTCGACATATCCCTACCGTTCGACGCTGCGATCAATTTCATCCGCAGCCAAGAGAGGAAGCAGCAAATACCTCGGCTCACGCCAAGTCGTGCAGCTCAATATCAATCCGTTGCCTCAAAGCACCACAAAAACTTCGTCACGGACCGTCACAATATTGCGAGCCCAAAGCGCTCAGGCATGAAAATCAAGACTTGAGGCGCAGCTTGCCGTTCGTTTCCGCTGTCATAGCAATATGGCCGATTCGTGTCGCCCGGCATGAAACTTGCTTTCGTCTGCCGCATCGGAAGAAACGCCATGTTGCACTTGCTAAAATACCACTAGATGAGCGCGGTTAATAGCGCCTGTTGATCCCGCGTCAATGGCGTAGAGGTCGCGGACGGCACTACTGCCGCAAGGTCGCGACGGGACGTGGCAAAAAGCCCACAGAACGGGGCAGATATCCCTCCCCTCGAACAAACACAGCCGGACGCGCAGGGAACGCATCCGGCTTGTTTCGACTGGAGAGTCTCGCGGTCAATCCGCGGGTATTGCTTACATGCGATAGGCGATGCTGTCGTTCCAGAAGCGGTCGAGGCGCTGCAGGAGCTTGTTCATCTGGGTGAACTCGTCTGTGCCGATGCCGCCGACCTTGTCGATCGAGCCGATATGGCGGTCGTAGAGCTTGGCGACGGTCTCGGCGATGTCCTGGCCACTTTCCGTCAGGCTGATGCGGACCGAGCGACGGTCGATGCGCGAACGCTGGTGGTTGATGAAGCCGAGGTCAACCAGCTTCTTGACGTTGTAGGAAACGTTGGAGCCGAGGTAGAAGCCACGCGAGCGCAGCTCGCCGGCGGTCAGCTCGGAATTGCCGATGTTGAAGAGGAGCAGCGCCTGGACGGCGTTGACGTCGTCGCGACCCTGGCGGTCGAACTCGTCCTTGATCACATCGAGGAGACGGCGGTGAAGACGCTCCACCAGATGGAGGGATTCCATGTACAGACCACGGATGTCCTCGACCTGCTGGTCCCGAGCGGTTGCAACTGCCTGCGGCTTGATTTTCGTGTTCATCATGACTTGGCCTCACTGTTTGTTTGGCGGTGTCGTTTTCTTCCCGCCTTGAGTGAGACCCTATCGAATACACATAAAATTCTACTTAAACTGCAAGCTTAACAGCACCTTACCACGACGGGTTAGTGTCTCAGGGTAAATCAACCATTACCTGCTGCTGGCGCCGACGCTTTTCCAGCCATAGCAAAATGCGGAAAGCACAGTAGAGAACGGCCACGCATCCATGCAGGATCACGATCAATAAATTGGAGCCGAAGATCTGCGGCCAGAGCCCGTACATCAATGTTTGGCCGCCCGCGGCAAGCACCCAGATGACCGGCCCCCAGGACACCGTCAGCCACAGGCCGAGCGCGGCTACGGGGAAAACGACGGCGAGACCGGCGCTCGCCACCTTCCAGGGCAGGTTCAGCAGATCGAACCGGGCCTGGCCCGCCAGCGAATAGCCGACCAGCATCGACCAATATTGCAGGCCGAGCCAGAAACAAGCGATGGCGATCAGCCGCAGGAAAACGACGAACAGGATGTCCGTCAGCGTGCTCTTGGGTATGGCGGAAGAATCAGGTTCCATGCGCGAACAATACGTAGGAGGCCTTGGGCTCGCCAGAGTTATAATGGCTGCGGCCTTTCGCCTGGTTTTGAATCCTGGGGACAGCGTGATAGGTACGCTGCCTGTGTGTTACAGCGCCGCGCGTCAAATATGACGCGCGGCGCTGTAACACTTCAAGACTGCTGCATAATTTTGTCCTTAAATCGACTCCGATTTAAGGAAGTATGCAGTAAGGCCCTAGATAGACCAAAGAGGACGGCGGGACCATGCAGGACAAGACGCATCTTGTTGACGAGATAACCGGGCATCGGCGGATGCGGCGCAACCGCAAGGCCGACTGGACGCGTCGCCTGGTGCAGGAAAACCGCCTGACCGTCGACGATCTGATCTGGCCGATCTTCGTCATCCCCGGCAGCGGCATCGTCGAGCCGATCCCGGCCATGCCCGGCGTCAATCGCATGACCGTCGATAAGGCCGTAGAGGCGGCAAAGGAAGCCGCCGATCTCGGCATCCCGGCGCTTGCCACCTTCCCGAACATCGAAATGGAACTGCGCGACGCGACCGGCTCGAACAGCCTGGAAAAGAACAACCTCATCAACCTCGCCACCGCCGCCATCAAGAAGACCGTGCCGAATATCGGCGTCATCACCGACGTCGCGCTCGATCCCTTCACCAGCCACGGCCATGACGGCATTCTGCGCGGCAACGAAATCGTCAACGACGAGACGGTCGAGCAGGTGATGCGCGCCGCGGTCTACCAGGCCGATGCCGGCGCCGACATTATCGCACCGTCGGAAATGATGGACGGACGCATCGGCGCCATCCGCCGGGCGCTCGACGCCGCCGGCCACCAGGGCGTCGGCATCATGAGCTATGCCACCAAGTTCAGCTCGGCCTTCTACGGCCCCTACCGCGAGGCCATCTCCACCGGCGGCCTGCTGAAGGGTGACAAGAAGACCTATTATATCGACCCCGCCAACGGCACCGAGGCCGTGCGCGACGCCGCCCTCGATGTCGAGGAAGGCGCCGACATGCTCATGGTCAAGCCCGGCCTGCCCTATATCGACATCTGCTGGCGGCTGAAGGAGGCCTTCGGCCTTCCGACCTTCGCCTATCAGGTCTCCGGCGAGTATTCGATGATCAAGGCTGCCGCCGCCAACGGCTGGATCGACGGCGAGCGGGTGATGCTGGAAACGCTGCTCGCCTTCAAGCGCGCCGGCTGCGACGGCATCCTCACCTATTTCGCCATGGACGTGGCGAAGCTTCTGGCAAAGAGGTAATTACCAACCACAGACTTATTGCATTTGCCGAACGTCACACCATATGTTCCGCGAATGTTTCTCCAAGGAAGAAGACAATGAGCTCCAATCCCATCCCGCTTTACGCAGCACCGGACGACTGGCGCGCCTATAGTGGCGTGCTGAGCCGGCGCATCTTCGCGTTCATCATCGACTACGTCATCGTCGCGTTGCTGTGCATCCCGGCAGCCGTCGTTCTGTTTTTCGTATCGGTCCTGACGCTTGGGCTCGGCTTCTTCCTCTACCCCGTCCTCTTCATCCTCGTGGCCGGCCTCTATTTCGGCTGGACGCTCGGCGGACCGCACCAGGCTTCGCTTGGCATGCGCGCCGTAGGCATCGCCATGGTGCGTGTCGATGGCCGGCGGATGGATTTCCTGACTGCCATCGTGCATCTGGCGCTGTTCTGGATCCTCAATTCCGTCCTGACGCCGCTCATCCTGCTGGCGGGCCTGTTCATCGAACGCAGCCGCCTGATTCATGACCTGTTGCTCGGCACGGTTATCGTCAAAACAGCGTAAATCGAGACGATATCCACCTCAAATATCCTCGCGGCCCGGCTATCCGGGCCGTTTATTGTGCATGGAAAGGCATTTTGCATCAAAACAGGGCAGGAAACTGTGACCTCACATGAAGGACATGGTTGACGTTTTCCAAACTTGGGCCATGCTTGTGCGATGTCGAATGCCGGATGAAAGGTCAACCAGCGGCAGATGAATACGCAGTCGACGCCATCTCCGCAGTTTTATCTGACGGCACCGGCAGCCTGCCCGTACCTGCCGCGTGAGATGGAGCGCAAGGTCTTCACCCATCTCGTCGGCCCGCGTGCGGCGGAGATGAACGATATCCTGACCCAGGGCGGTTTTCGCCGCTCGCAGAACATCGCCTACCGCCCCGCTTGCGAAGCTTGTCGCGCCTGCATCTCCGTCCGTATTCTCGCCCAGGAATTCGAGCCCAGCCGCTCGATGAAGCGCGTGCAGTCGACAAACAGCGACATCATTGCCACCGAATTCCCGGCCCAGCCGTCCAGCGAGCAATATTCTCTCTTCCGCCGCTATCTCGATTATCGCCATCAACAGGGCGGCATGTCCGACATGACCGTTCTCGACTATGCGATCATGGTCGAGGACACGCACGTCAACACCCGCATCATCGAATATCGCCGACGCGAGGAAGGCTCGGGACTGGAGCAGAGGCCGAAGGGCGAGTTGCTGGCAGCGGCCCTGACCGACGTGATGAGCGATGGGCTGTCGATGGTCTATTCCTATTTCAATCCCGATCAACAGGATCGCTCGCTCGGTACCTTCATGATCCTCGATCATATCAGGCGGACCAAGGCGCTCGGGCTGCCGCACGTCTATCTCGGCTATTGGGTCAAGGGTTCGCGCAAGATGGACTACAAGACGCGGTTCCAGCCGCAGGAGCATCTGACGCCGCGCGGCTGGGAGCGCTTCGATCCCTCGGATGCCGGCGAAGATCACTCCCGCTGAATGGCCTCGCATCTCTCCGATCATAGGAAAGGCCTGCTGCTGAGCGCGATCGGCGGGCTCGCGCTGTCCGTGGATATTCCGTTGATCCGGCTTGCGAGCGGCGACGCCTGGTCGGTGCTGTCGGCGCGCAGCGTCGCGACCGTCATCGTGTCGCTTCTCGCCCTTATCGTCATCCGCCGCCTCACCGGCTCGCTGCGCAGCGTCCTGCCGGGCAGGGCCGGACTTCCCGTCGCCCTGCTCTACGGCCTGACGACCATCGCCTTCGTGCTTGCCGTCTATTACACCACGGCGGCCAATGTCGTCTTCATCATAGCCCTCAATCCGATGTTCGCCGCACTCCTCTCCTGGATTTTCCTTAAGGAGCGCCCTGCCCTTTCCACCGTCGTCACCATGATCGCCATGATCTTTGGCGTCGGTCTGATTGTGCGGGATGGCATGGAGAGCGGTCACTTCCTCGGTGACGCGCTTTCGGTTTTCGCGTCCTTCGCCATCGCCTGCGCCATTACTATCGGCCGCGCCTCGCGCCGGGACATGGGCTTTGCGTCGCTGCTCTCCGCCGTCATCCCGGCTGCGGTCGGCCTTTATCATGTCATTCCCGCAGGCATCACGATCGATCATCCCGGCTGGATTCTGCTCGACGGCGGGATCCTGATGCCCCTCGCCTTCTGGTGCCTTGCGACCGGCACACGTTTCCTCTCGGCGCCGGAAGTGGCGATGTTCTATCTGCTGGAAACGATCCTCGCGCCGATTTGGGTCTGGCTGATCTTCGCCGAAGCACCAAGCAACATGACGCTTGCCGGTGGACTGGTGTTGGTCCTGGCGCTGGCCGCACATTCGCTATGGCAGGCCCGGCTGAAGGCAAGAGCGGTGGCAGCGGGGTGAGGCGTTGCGACGGCAATTTTCTGGTGTTATAACTTAGTTATTACACAAGGAGTATCGAGCATGAACATCGTCATCCGCAAGATCGGCAATTCCGAAGGCGTGATCATTCCGAGAGAAGTTCTTCAAAGGCTCGGTTTGAAAAGTGGCGATGCTTTGGAAATACGTGAAGTTAACGGGACCATCGAACTGGTGCCGGAGCGCGCCGATCTTACCGAACAATTGCGGGCAGCGAGGCTCGGAATGCAGAAGTATCGTGCAGCCCTGCGCGAGCTCGCAAAATGACCGGATACAAATGGCTGACGCGCGAAGCCATCGAGATTATGCATCACGAGCAACTCGCCGAGCATAGCGGATTAGCAGGTCTCAAAGATGAGAACGCGCTGGAAGCTGCTATCGCACGTCCATTAAACAAAGCTGCATACGGCGAGAATGACCTATTCGCTCTTGCTGCGGCCTATCTGTATGGCCTCGTTCGCAACCATCCTTTTTCCGATGGAAATAAAAGAACGGGCTACCTAGCGGCTTTTACATTTCTCTATATCAACGGCT
>DASVPC010000062.1:0-16213 GCA_036383055.1 Rhizobium sp.
ACTTGCCTGGGCGGTGAAGATGAAGAAGGGCGCCGCCTTTCGGGGTCGGGAGGCGATCGAGCGGCAGCTAGCCTCGGGCGTGAAGAAGATGCTTGCCTGTTTCGTGCCGGATGATCCCGAAACCGTGCTTCTCGGCCGCGAGACCATCTATCGCGACGGCCAGCGTGTCGGCTGGCTGTCGAGCGGCGGCTATGGCTACACGATCGGCAAACCCATCGGCTATGGCTATGTCCGTGACACTAATGGCGTTACCGAGGATTTCGTGCTTTCCGGCCGCTACGAGCTCGATGTCGCGCAGCGTCGCGTGCCGTGTCAGGTGTCGCTGAAGCCGTTTTATGATCCGCAGATGTTGCGGATCAAGGCTTGACGCCGAAAGGTGTGACGCGGGTTTCGACACAGCGTCTTCTCTTGCCGATCGACCGACCAGACGTTATGTTGCCTCTGTCGAAAAAGGCATGACTTGGTGTGGTCTAGCCCAAGTCCTTTCGGAAACGGAAGCTCTGTCCATGCTTAGTGCATGAGTCCCACGACGAACAACGGACGCTCACGCGTCCACATTGTTCGTCCGTGTGGTTCTCAAATCGACGAACCGCTCCGGTCGAACGACCACAAGGAGTAGTTCATGTCCGATCGTCCTATAATTCATGATGTTGTCATTGCTGGTGCAGGCCCCGTAGGTCTGTTTCTCGCCTGTGAGCTGCGCCTGGCAGACCTCGCGGTGTTGGTGCTGGAGCAAGCCGAAGACCCGCATTCGCCCTTGAAGCGGCTCCCGTTTGGCATGCGCGGCCTTTCCGCACCCACCATCGAAGCCTTTTATCGTCGCGGATTGCTGGACGACATCGTGAAACCGCAGCGCACGAAAGATCAATCGGCCGACGGCGGCGCTTCAGCCACTCTGCATTGGATGCAACAGGAGCGCCGCCCGGGCGGCCATTTCGCCGGCATTCAGTTTTTCCACGAGAACATCGACACCTCGAAATGGCCATATCGCCTGCCAAGTTCGGCCGGCACCGGCATGGCGGTCGAGATGGAATATCTCGAAACCGTCCTGGCCGCTCGTGCAAGCGCGATGGGCGTCGAGATCAGGCGCGGCCTTGGCGTCGAGAGCCTCGAGCAGTCGGGCGACGGCGTGACCATTCGCGCCGGTGGTGAGGTTTTTCGCGGAGGCTGGCTCGTTGGCTGCGATGGCGGTCGCAGCACTGTGCGGAAGGCGGCCGGATTTGCGTTCGTCGGCACCGATCCCGAGTTCACCGGCTATTCCGTTGACGTAGAGATGGCCGACCCGGACAAGCTCCGCTTGGGCCGTCACTATACGCCGACGGGCATGTATACCTACCAAAGGCTCGGGACCATCGCGATGGTCGATTTCGACGGGGGTGCTTTCCACCGGGCACAGCCGATGACGCTCGAACATGTGCAGACGGTGTTGCGCCGAATCTCCGGCACCAATGTCACGCTGACGGCCCTCCGGCTTGCGACCACCTGGACGGATCGGGCCTGCCAGGCGACGGCTTATCGCAACGGAAGGGTGCTGCTTGCCGGCGACGCCGCCCACATCCATTCCCCCCTGGGTGGTCAGGGGCTTAACCTCGGGCTTGGCGACGCAATGAACCTGGGATGGAAACTGGCTGCGACGATCCGTGGCGATGGACCAGCCGATCTGCTTGATAGCTATGTCAGCGAACGTCATCCGGTCGGAGCGCAGGTTCTCGACTGGTCGCGCGCCCAGGCCGCGCTCATGCGACCGAGCCGGAGTTCGCGCGCGCTCGAAGCCGTCATTCGCGATCTCATCGACACACGCGACGGCGCGACCTATTTCGCCGAGCGTGTCTGGGGAGTGTCTCTCCGCTATGATCTTGGAGGCCATCACCCGCTCGTCGGTCGCAGTGCTCCTGATTTCGAACTCGCCGACGGGACGAAACTCGGTGATCACCTCAGAAACGGAAAAGGCCTTTTGCTGGACTTTGAGGCGGACACATCGCTCCAAGCGCTGGCAAGCCGCTGGAAGGGGCGGATCACCTATGTCGCAAGCGATGCCAAGGACAGGCTTGACTTGAGCGCCGTGCTCGTGCGCCCCGACGGCATCGTCGCTTGGGCCGGTGAGGCTGCTCCTAGCAAGGAGGAGGTTGCGCAGGCCGCGTTGCGATGGTTCGGCGAAGCCTAAAAACTGTGATCTCCCCGCCGCAGCATCCGCCATTTTCTTGACACGCCGCCGCTTTCATCCTCAATCGACATGCGGACAAAAGATGGAGGCGTAAGCCAATGGCGGAAGCGAGCATCAAGCTGGAGGAGAGCTGGAAGGAGGCGCTGTCGCCGGAGTTCGAGAGCTCCTACATGCAGCAGCTCAAATCCTTTCTCGTCGAGGAGAAGCAGCGCGGCAAGGTGATCTTTCCGCGCGGCAGCGAGTATTTCCGCGCGCTGGATCTGACGCCGCTGGATGAAGTGCAGGTGGTGATCCTCGGGCAGGACCCCTATCACGGCGCCGGCCAGGCGCATGGGCTGTGCTTCAGCGTTCGGCCCGGCGTGCGTATCCCGCCGTCATTGGTCAATATCTACAAGGAGCTGGAGACCGATCTCGGCATTCCGCCGGCGCGGCATGGCTTTCTGGAAAGCTGGGCGAAGCAGGGCGTGCTGCTGCTGAACAGCGTGCTGACCGTCGAGGAATCGCAGGCCGCCTCGCATCAGGGCAAGGGCTGGGAGCGTTTCACTGACGCCGTCATCCGCCAGGTCAACGACGAATGCGATGGCGTCGTCTTCATGCTCTGGGGTTCCTATGCGCAGAAGAAGGCGGCGTTCGTGGACACTGATCGGCATCTGGTGCTGAAATCCGTGCACCCGTCGCCGCTCTCCGCCCATAACGGCTTCTTCGGCTGCCGGCATTTTTCAAAAGCCAATGCCTATCTGGAAGAACATGGCCGGGAGCCTATTGAATGGGCTTTGCCGAGTAATCCGGGTGGTTAGAGCAATTCCAGGAAAAGTGCGTAGCGGTCTTCCGTCCGGAATTGCTAGAAAACAAAGAGATAGAGCAGTTCAGAGTTTCCGTGAAACGCTGAACTGCTCTAGTGAGATGCTTGATCCCAGGGATCGACCATCGACACACCGGTATCGTCAAAATCCTTGGTATTGCGGGTGACGACAATAAGGTCATGAACGATTGCGGTACCAGCGATTAGACCATCGGCATCGCCACGCGGACGTAATGCTGCGATGCGTCCCCATTCGACGGCGATCTGGTCGGTGATGGGCAGAATGCGGCCGCTGTGATCGTGGCGGAGTTTACGGAGCCATTCCTCTAAATGTGCCGCGGATCGCGGGTCCGACCTGCGCTTTAGTGCAATTCCGCGCATAATCTCACCAAGCGTGATGACGCTCAGATATACGGTCGAGGGTTCGACTGAGCGCAGCCAGGAGATTGCTTCAGCTGTACCGCGACGGGCCTCGGAAATAACGTTTGTATCGACCAAATACATCAGAAGGCGACATCCCGGCTTGGGGTCTTGTCTCGCGCTGCCACAGCATCGGCGAAGTCGTCATCCCAGGTCGGTCCCGATAACAAGTCATCGACGAGGCTCGGCCGGCTCGCCCGCAGAGCATCATAATCCTCAGCGGAGAGAACGATGGCCGCGCGCTCTCCGCGCAGCGTCACGGTCTGCGGACCTTCGCTGCGAGCCTTCTGCACGACTTTCGAAAACTGATTTTTGGCGTCTTGCAATGGCCAATCCATCGGTCGCTCTCCTAGCTAGACTGTCTAGATTAAGTTAATACGCATGGTTGTCTTATGCAATGTGGGTGGGGGCGGTGCCGCAAGAAAATACAAGTGGTGAACGATATTATTCCATCGTTCAGTAAATGGAGACAATCCGTTTGGCACTTGAGGGCTATCGAAACACTCGTTCCCGAACCATCTTCTGCCCATGAGAAACGCCTGCCGTTGCGGGCGAGACAAGGGGTTAGAGATGCTCAATCAGATCAAGGGTCTTCACCACGTTACTTCGATGGCGGAAGACGCCCGTACGAACAACAAGTTCTTTACCAACACGCTTGGCCTGCGCCGCGTCAAGAAGACCGTCAATTTCGATGCACCCGATGTCTATCACCTCTACTACGGTGACGAGACCGGTACGCCCGGCACGATCATGACCTATTTCCCGTTCCCGAAGATGGCGCGTGGCCGTCCGGGCACCGGCGAAGTCGGCAATACGGTTTACTCCGTTCCGGAAGGTGCGCTCGGCTATTGGACAGACCGACTCGGCAAGCAGGGCGTCGAGGGACTGAAGGCGGATGAATCCTTCGGCCAGAAGCGCCTGCATTTCGCCGGTCCCGATGGCGACGGTTTTGCGCTTGTCGAGGTCAAGGACGATAAGCGTGATCCGTGGACCCATGGCGGCGTCGATGCCGAACACGCGATCCGAGGCTTTCATTCCGTCGCCATGCGGCTGCGGGACGAGGGCGCCACGGCCGAACTGCTGAAGTATATGGGCTATGAAGTCGTCGACACGCATGAAGGCGTCAAGCGGCTCGCCATTCCCGGCGGTAATGGTGCGGATTTCGTCGATCTCGAAACCATGCCGAACATCAACCGCGCGCTTCCCGGTGCCGGTTCCGTCCACCACGTCGCCTTTGCCGTCGAGAACCGCGCCAAGCAGCTCGAGGTGCGCAAGGCGCTGATGGAGACGGGCTATCAGGTGACGCCGGTCATCGACCGCGATTATTTCTGGGCGATCTATTTCCGCACGCCGGGCGGCGTGCTGTTCGAAGTCGCCACCAACGAGCCCGGCTTCAACCGCGACGAGGATACGGCTCATCTCGGCGAGGCGCTGAAGCTGCCGGAACAGCACGCGCATCTGCGCTCGCTGCTCGAAGAGCATCTTGAACCGCTGGACGCCTAAGCGAGGGGTAAAATCATGACGGATACGACCTATGTGCACCGGGTGAAGCCCGGTGCACCCGGCAAGCCCATCCTCTTCACCTTCCACGGTACGGGCGGTGACGAGAACCAGTTCTTCGATTTCGGCAGCCGTCTGCTACCGGACGCGACCATCGTCTCGCCGCGCGGCGACGTTTCGGAACATGGCGCCGCGCGCATCTTTAGCCGTACCGGCGAGGGCGTCTACGACATGGCCGACCTTGCCCGCGCAACGGAAAAGATGGCGGCTTATGTCAAAGGCCTCGCTATCGATCACGGCGCCTCGCAGGTGCTCGGTCTCGGCTTTTCCAATGGTGCGAATATTCTCGCCAATGTGCTGATCGATCATGGTGATCTCTTCGACGCCGCCGTGCTGATGCATCCGCTGATCCCGTTCCAGCCGCGCGACAATGCCGGGCTTGACGGCCGGCGCGTGCTGATTACGGCCGGCGAACGCGACCCGATCTCGCCGGCGCCGGTGACCAAGGCGCTGGCGGATTATTTCACGCGGCAGAAGGTTGAGGTGACGCTCGACTGGCATCCGGGTGGCCACGATATCCGCCCGAACGAGATCGAGGCGATCCGCAGGTTTCTTGTGCCCTATGCGTAAACAGAAAAGCCGGTGGCAAATGCCGCCGGCTTTTCCGAAACTCCTTCATTGCGCGAGGTCTTCGTCCGAGGGAGCGACTGCGCGTGTGGCATCATAATCCATGGTCGCCAATAAGGTTTTGGAGGGATACCGAATGTCGTCGTTAGGAAAATGACGGAGAACCTTGCTCAGCCTTTGAAGGTCTGGAGACAACCAAACGTCTGCATTGGCTGTTTGAGACGGGTGTTGGTTGTGCCAGTACGCACGAAAGTGTGGCCCCTTGCCGCTGTCAACGTACGTGCAGGACGTAAATCTGGCATAAGCTTCGACAGCATACGGGGCCGTTGCTCTAGCCCATTTTGATTGGCTTCCCCACCTCTCAAAAGCACCCGAAGCGGTCACGAGGCCTTCCGCTAACAATCGTAGGCCATCAGGCTCGACGAAGTTGACAGTTTCTCTATAGATAGCGGTCTTTCTAGTGTTTACATACGCTTGATTGATGATGCGACACATGTCGTCGGGCCTTCTAAAGTCCAGCAAGGAGTCGGAATCCACCAGGGGCGGCGTGGATGTTTTGAATCCGGTTCCACGGACGACATAGCCCGGTTCGTCGGCGTCCGAGAAGATTTTCGTAACGACGCCTGACTTGAGTGCCTCGGCGCTTTGGACATAGTAGAGCCCCTCCGGTGTTGCTAGTCCCATCATGGCGAACACGTCTTCACTATTGACACTCATTTCGTCGAGATAAATGGAAAGCATCCGCTTCAGCGCCGGATCGGCCTTCGTTGATATCGCATCAAGGTTTCTTCTCCCCGTCGCCGGACGATTTGGGCCGTTTGTTATCTGATGAATGCCGATATAGGCATTAGCAGCCGCAGCCCGCACCTTGCCCCCAGCCAAAGCGAGTGGGCAAGCTGAGAAACAGTACGCCCCTCCAGCGCGAACTTCGCCTTCCGACCAGCCGTCCCTGACGATCTTTTGCGCACAGCGCGGCACCAGCATCGGGCAGTCGTTCAACTGCGTCCTGCCCACAGCGGTTTCAAGGCCGGCAGCTCGGATCATACGTCCAACCGAGAGCGCGGCATCCACATCTCCGCCGCGAGACTGAAACACAACAGGAAGCTTTCGGCCCTTAAGGCTCCTCAGAAGCTTTTTAAATCGTTGGGGCGTGTCAGCCGTTATCTTGCCTTCGGCAGATATCCATTGGATGCAGATTTCCTTACAATTGCCGTTCCGAACCAAAGCGAAATTCATCGGCCACTCTTCGGGTGTCTGCGCGTTTGCGGCCGCCGGTACAGTAGCAACCAAGGGCAGAAAAAAGCCTATGATGATCAAGCAAAAGGACATCAGAAAGCCCAAGCGAATTTTCATGAAAAGCCCCACAAATAGCATAATAATTGCTATGCCTCGGACGTTTCTGATACAACCGTTTTTAGAGTCCCGACAGTTGGAGATAGTGGAAACTCCTCGAAGTTGGCGCTCTCTGGTCGACAGGTCGAGGATTGGGCATCCCGCGCGGCTTCTGACCTTTGTGGCCATGAGAGGCTGAGACGTGCACACGATATGGAAGAATTGGCACACGAAGAGATCCAGCGGCCACCCTTATCGCAGCCCGGTCGGCACACGTTGCGAGGTTTCCGCCGAGCCAGTTGAGCCATGCCATGACCGCTTCGGGCCGCAAGCTCCCCTCGGAGCATCTGCCACCTAACCCCACCTGAATAGGAGTAAAGCTCCGGGCGTATGGCTGTCGATGGCCGCGAAGCGTCCAGCTATTTCCCGATCATCATCACCATGCTTCTCGCCTGCGTCTCGGCCACTCGCCTGTCCGCCTGGGTAATATAGTCCGACCCACAGAACACCTTCAGGTTCATGGCATCCGTGTCATCAAACTCCGTATGTCCCGACTTCGCAATGACGATACGCCAGGCGCAGCCGAGGATCTTGTCGGGCTGGATCGCCTTGTCGCAGCCCGTGCTCAGGCAGAGTGCAACGTTTCGCTGCCCTTGATATTTCCCTGCGACGGCGTCGCTGTATTTTGTTTTCCAAGTGTCGCGCGTGTATCGACAGGCTCCCGGATCGGCGCTCTGGCTGCATTCCGCGGCGGGGTTGATAAAGCTCTCGGCGACGGGCCACGGCACGGCATCGACCAGGCTCACGCAGCCGCATGCAAACAGGCCTGCCAGCAATAGCTGCATTGTTTCTCCCTCTGCCGAATCATCCATACCCTAAAGGCGCCCGAAATATCCGCAAGACGGATGGGCCGGTTTGGATTGAAGCAGGCGTGGCGGTTCTGCAACCGCTGTGCTTTCTTCGCGCGTCCGCGACGTGCAAGCCGCAAGCATGGCTTGTGGGTTGTTCCTGCACTCGCTAATAGTCGCGCCATAAAACATAAGCTTATTGGGAGGATTCGTCGTGACGCTGGCGGAGCAGCAGCAGTATCGGCTGGGCGTGACCTATGTGGCGCTTTCGGCTCTGGCGTGGTCAACCTCCGGCCTGTTCGTGCGTACGATCCATGCCGATCTAATGACCATTCTCTTTTGCCGCGGCATCGTCACGGGCTTTGGCGTCTTCGCGCTGTTTTTCTACATCGAGCGCGGCACTGGCTGGCGGATTATTCGGTCGATGCGCTGGCCGTCGCTGGCCGCCACGGTTTTCTCCACGACCGCCATGATCGGCGGTATCGGTTCGATCTATTACACCTCCATTGCCGATGCGATGGTGATCTATGCGACCGTGCCTTTCGTCACGGCCGGCGTCGCCTATGTCTTCATCCGGGAACGCCCGAGCGCCACGACGCTCGTCGCGAGCGTCGTGGCTTTGGGTGGCGTGCTGGTGATGCTTTCCGGCGAGTCCGCCGGTGACGGAAGCTGGCTCGGCAAGGGGCTTGCCGTCATCATGACCCTGGCTGTTGCCGGCCTTGCCGTCATCATGCGCCAGCACCGGGATGTGCCGATGCTGCCGGCGATGGCGCTGTCGGCATGGTTGTGCTCCTTCGTCACCTTCTGGTTTGCGTCGCCATCCATGGTGTCGGGACATGATCTGGGCCTGATCGTCGCTTTCGGCCTCGTTCAGAGCGCCATGGGTCTCAGCCTCTATACTTTCGGTTCGCGGCTGATCCCGGCTGCTGATGCGACCCTGTTGACGGCGCTCGAAGTGCCGCTGACGCCGTTGTGGACCTGGATGTTCCTTGCAGAACTGCCGTCGCGGGCGACCTTGGTCGGCGGGCCGATCGTGCTTGCCGCGCTCTTCGGGCATATCCTGCTGGAGGTGCGGCGAAATCGGGTGAAGGAGCCTGTTCAGGTGCACTGAACGGCTTGTCCGCCGACTGTCGAAATGCTGAAATCGGCCCTGCAAACGAGGAACCGACGCTGATGAAGAAGACGTTCAATCCGCCCTCCGTCCGCCGCCCGTTCGGCAACTACAATCATGGCCTGCTGGTGCCGCCGGGCGCCAGCCTGCTGGTGACCTCGGGCCAGGTCGGGATCGCGCTCGATGAGAGCATCCCCTCCGACGTGACCGGCCAGGCGGAGCTTTGCTTCGAGGCGATCAAGGCGATCCTGGAGGAGGCCGGCATGAGCTTTGCCGACGCCATCCGTATTTCCGGTTTCGTCACCAGGCGTGAGGATTTTCCCGCCTATATGGCCGTGCGTGACCGATATACGCTCGATCCAAAACCCGTCTCGACCCTGATCATCGTCGGCGGGTTTACGCGGCCGGAATTTTTAGTAGAGGTCGAAGTGACCGCAGCGAAGGTGGTGTGATGACAGGAGCTTCAGAAGACATGGAAAAAAATGTACCGATGCCGCAAATCCTGGGTCTGTATGAGACCCATCTGACGGTCGTCGATCTTGATCGTTCGATCCGGTTTTATCGTGATGTCATCGGGCTGGAGCTGGCAACCGTCATTGAGAATAGGAACGTCGCGTTCTTCTGGATCGACGACAAGAGGAAGGGCATGCTCGGCCTCTGGGCCATAGGTAGCGCGCCCCTGCGGATGCGGCTTCACATTGCTTTTCGGGTCACGCTGGAGGACGTTCTTGGCTCTGCCGCCGCACTGAAGGCGCATGGCATTCAGCCGCTCGATTTGAACGACAATCCATCGGACGAGCCGGTGGTTCTCGGCTGGATGCCGGCGGTCTCACAATATTTTGCCGACCCGGACGGGCATTCGATCGAGTATATCCATGTGCTTGAGGATGCGGCCGATCCGGGCTTTGGCGTAAAGCCCTATTCGCAATGGCTGTCGAGGCCGAAGACCGCGACCTGACAGGGATAGGCGGTATCGAGCCTTGGGAGGCGGGCATGACGCAGAACATCTACGACAATCCGACCTTTTTCCAAGGCTACAGCCAGCTGCAACGATCGATCGATGGGCTGGCGGGTGCGGCGGAATGGCCGTCGATGCGGACGCTGCTGCCCGACTTGCGCGGTCTGGATATTGTCGATCTCGGCTGCGGCTTCGGCCGGTTCTGCCGCTGGGCGCGTGAGCATGGTGCGGCGGGTGTGCTGGGCCTTGATGTCTCCGACAATATGCTCGCCCGCGCGGAGAGCGAGACAGCTGACAAGGCAATTCGTTACGGCAAGGCCGATTTGGAGGACCTCCGGCTTCCGCCGGCCGCTTTCGATCTCGCCTACAGTTCGCTCGCCTTCCACTATATCAAAAATTTCTCCGGGCTTCTGGCAACGATCCATCAGGCGTTGAAGCCGGGTGGACGTTTGATCTTCTCCATCGAGCACCCGATCTACATGGCACCGCGACGGCCGGATTGGCTGGTCGATGCCGAGGGTCGCAAGTCGTGGCCACTTGACGGCTATCAGATGGAAGGGCCCCGGGTGACGAACTGGCTCGCCGAAGGTGTCGTGAAACAGCATCGCACCATGGGGACGACGTTGAACCTGCTGATCAGCTCAGGCTTTACGATCATGCATGTCGAGGAGTGGACGCCGACGGATGCGGATCTGGCCACGCATCCGGATTGGGCGATCGAGCGCGAGCGTCCGATGTTCCTGCTGATATCCACGATGACGTGACTTGCGGATGCTGCTGTCCGCCTCGGTGTGCCTTTGAGCGAATGGATTATGGGCTAGCCTCTGGCGTACTTTCCTGCACTTTGAGGGAAAGCTGTTTCAGCACGTCGAGGAAGACATCGAACCGCTCGTGACCGATCTCTTCAGCCCATTCTGCGTGCAGTCGACGCAGACAGGTGAAGATCGTTTCGGCTATCTCCTGTCCCCGCGCACTGAGGTATATAAGACGCCGATCGCTGCCTTCAGAAGCGCGCCGCTCGACATATCCCAGCTCTTCGAGTTGGGTGATGAGATAGTTGATCGCTTGCCGCGACATTTTCTTCTGCCGTGCCAATTCGGATGGCCTGATGCCGTCCGGCAGGGGATAGGAGAACACGGCGAAATGGGCGTCCTGAAAATCCGCGAAGCCGGCGTCGTGAATAGCTTTGTACATCCGACTGCGAACGTCCTGCCAGACGATGCGCAATAGAGCGCCGAAGAAAGGCGGCTGCAGTTCCTCGCTCGTATTGGGTTGCTTTGTCAGCTCATCGAATATTGACATATTTGTAAAGTCGCTTTACGTTTATTTCGTAAAGTCATTTTACAATAAGGATCAGCCCAATGGAAGCGAATGGACATGATGTCGTACGCATCGGGGAGTTGGAACTGCGTTTCCTGGTGAACGACAAAGGTGCTACGGTATTCGAGTTCATCGTTCCGTCCCACGCCCGCGTACCCGCGCCCCACTATCACAAGGATGCGGACGAGATCCTCTATGGGATCGAGGGTATTGTGACGGTCATGGTTGATGGTCGAAAGCAGGAACTGGGCGTTGGCGACGCTGTCTTCATCCCGCGCGGCAGTGTCCATCACCATGAGAATCTGCATGAGGGCCGCGCACGGGCCTTGGTCGTCATCACGCCTGGCGCCATCAAACGCCGCTACTTCGAAGAGATCGCCGACGTGATCAATGTGCCCGGCAAACCTGACCTTGCCAAGGCGCAGGAGATCATGCTGCGCCACGGGCTCGTCCCGGCTTAAGTCCGAATTCCGAAGCGCCTTAAAACCGCTCCATCTCCCGCTTCACCTTCTCCAGAAATCGCTTTCTCGTTTCCTCGGTCGAGCGGTTCATGTCGTAATGGGCGAGGAAGACGACCGGGGCGAAGGGCTTGATCATGGCGCGGAGCATGCGCTTGACGATCTTCTTCGGCGGGTTGCCGACGATGAAGGCGCGGAAGGGGTCGGCGCCGTAGGTCAGCACCGCGCCGAGCTTGCGGATATGCCGCAGTTTCGAGGTCACCTTGCCGTCCACCAGCTCGAAGGTGACGCCGGGTAGCCAGACGCGGTCGAAATAGCCTTTGAGGATTGCCGGAAAGCCAAAATTCCAGACCGGGGTGACGATAACCAGCGCCTCGGCGCGCTCAAGCCGCTCGACGTAGGATTTCACCGCCTCGGTATTCTCAGGGTAATCGTGATAGATCGTCCGCCCGTGACGGGAGAGAACCGGGTCGAAGCCCTCGGCATAGAGATTGCAGTCGTCGACCTCATGGCCGGCGGCTTTCAGGCTCTCGATCGTCTGCCGGTGCAGGGCAGCACCATAGCTCTCCTCGACGGGATGCGAATGCAGCACGAGAACCCTCATGAGGCCTCCATCAGCGCCGCAAGGCCAGGGAAGAGATAGTTTTGGCCGGACTTGAAATCGAAGTCCGGATTGTCCCAGGCGATCATCTTGCCGGGATTGAGCAGACCCTTCGGATCCGTCTCCTTCTTGAAGGCGAGCTGGACGGTATCCGTCTGCTTCATGCCGCCTTCTTCCAGCGTATAGCGGTGCGGGTTGAAGATCGGGCAGCCGTGATCCTGGTGGATCTTGATGATCTCCTCCAGTCGGGCCTCGGAGGTGTAACGCACCAGCGGCAGGCCTGAGCACTGGATCTGGCCGTCGAACTTGATGAATTCGAGATGACCGGGCACCTCGTCGCCGAAGATCTCGACCATCTTCTGCACCTTGGCGACATGGTCCGGTCCCGGATACTGCACCTGCAGATAGGTGATACTTGGATCGACCTTGATGGCGCGCAGCGTCGTGTGGTTCCAGGCGAGTTCATAGGCATGCGGGATGCCCTTCATGCTCTCCACCTTATCGGAGCGGAAGGTGATCTCGCCTTTCTGCTGACCGGCAAAGGCGACGAACGGCTCCATCGAATGCGGCGCGATCATCAGTGCGACGATCGACTGTCCCTCGCGGATATAGGGCTTGTGACGGGTGAAATATTCGTGGGGAATGGGCGCGGCAATCGGCGCGATCTCCTTGACGAGGATGCCGTTGCATTTGGCGAGCGCGTCGGAGAAGCGCACGGCATCCATGAAGTCGTCATAGCCGACCAGCACGTCCACCCAGTCATAGGCGGGGGCGAGCGGCATTTCGATCTCGGTGATGATGCCGTTGGTGCCGTAGGCGTGGCTGACCTTGGTCAGGTCCCAGCCGGTGAGATCGAGCACGCGCGGCTCGGCCTCCATAGTGACGACCCGCAGGCGCAGGATGTTGCCGATGTCGCGCAAGCCGCCCCAGGTGATCGAGCCGACGCCGCCGGAGCCGCCGGCGATGAAGCCGCCGATGGTTGCAGTCTGCGCGGTCGAAGGGTGGAAGCGGAGTTCCTGGCCGGAATGCGCCTTCGTCTGGCGGTCGAGCTCGGCAATGACGATGCCGGGCTCGCAAATGACGCGGCCGGGATGGATTTCCTTGACCTTGTTCATAGCGGCGAGGTTGAGCACGATGCCGCCGGAGAGCGGCATGGCCTGGCCGTAATTGCCGGTGCCGGCGCCACGCGGGGTGACCGGCACGTCATGGGCATAGGCCACCTTCAGCGTGCGGATCACCTCTTCCTCGGTCTTCGGGGTGACGACGAGGTCGGCGGTGACATTGTCGAGTTGCGCCTTCAGGATCGGCGAATACCAGTAGAAGTCGCGGCTTTTCTGGCGCACCAGCGCCGGATTGTCTTCGATGGCAATGCCTTCGAGTTCTTTCTTGACGAGCTGATAATCCGGCATGTCAGGCTCCAATAACAGTATCGAGTTCACGGTAATCCGGCAGGCTGCGGTCGATCACTTTGCCCTTGCGAAGGACGACGCGGTCGGACTGCGGACGGGAGAGGAATTCGCTCCAGCGGCGGGCGCTGAAGAGGACGAGATCGGCGGGACCGCCAACGGCGATGCGGCCGATATCGGGGCGGCCGAGGATGGCAGCCGGCGAGGTGGTGACAACACGGGCGGCCGTATCCAGCGGATGGTCGAGATGCAGGATGCGGACGGCCTCGCGGAAGACTTCGATGGGGTCGAGATCGCCATAGGCGTAGAAGGGGTCGCGGGTATTGTCGGAGGCGACGGCGGTCGGCACGCCGGCGGCCGCGAGTTCATGCAGCAGCGTGACGCCACGCCAGCGCGGCGTGCGGCCCGGATGGCGGTCCTGCAGGTACATGTTGCACATCGGCAGGGAGACGATGGAGATGCCGGCCTTGGCGACGAGATCGATCGTCGCGGCGGCGACCTCTTCGTCCTGTCGGGCAAGCGAGCAGCAATGGCCGGCTGTGACCTTGCCGGTAAAGCCATTGCGCAGCACGGCTTCGGCGATCGCCTTCAGCGTCAGCACTTCTCTGTCCTTGGTTTCATCGACATGCAGGTCGATATCGAGACCATTGTCGGCAGCGGCGCGGATCAGCTTGTCGAGCTGTGCGTCAATATCGGGGTTCATCTGGGTAACTCCGCCGAGAAGACCGCCGGCCTCACGGACGACCGTGACCAGATCGGCGAAGAAGGCGTCGTCGACCATGAAATCCAGCGGGAAGAGGGCGACGGCCTGTAGCGCGATCTTGTCCTTCCAGGCCTCGCGCACCTCCGAGAACACCTCGAAGGAGATGCGGTGCTGTGGTGCCAGCGAATCCAGATGGGTGCGAATCAAGCTGGTGCCGTGGGCGTAAGCCGCGCGCAGCGAGAACTCCATGCGCTTGCGGACATCGGCGGCAGACCAGTTGGCTTCACGGTCGGAACGCACGGCGTCGAGCGCGCCCATGAAGCTGCCGTCCGGATTGGCGCGGCGCTCCCAGATATGGCCCTTGTCGAGATGGGTGTGCATGTCGGTAAAGGTGGGCCAGACCATGCCGTCCCTCATGTCGGCCTTGGCGAATTCCGCGGGCGCTGTGCCGGCGGGCAGGATGTTCTTGATAAGGCCATCGGCGACGACGATGTCGGCTTTTACGAGGCCTTCGCTGGACGGGCCGGTAAAGCCGGTCAGCGTGACCGTGGGGACGGTGGCGTTGCTCAGCACGAAGCGTGCGGCATTCGGCGGGGACATGAAGGAATAGGACATCAGTTTTCCCGCTTGAGGCTGCTCTCATGCCAGCGATGCAGGCTCAGCCATGAGATGAAGGAGGTGAGGGCGAAGATGGCGACGCCGAGCGCCGAGAGCAGCAGCAGGGCGGCAAACAGGCGCGGCATGTTCTGGCGGTATTGCGCCTCCAGCAGGCGGAAGGCGAGGCCGGAATTGGGGCCGCCAGAGCCGGCGGCGAATTCGGCGACGACGGAGGCGATCAGCGACAGGCCACCGCCGATCCGAAGGCCGGTCATGAAATAGGGCTGTGCCGCCGGCAGCTTCAGATGCAGCAGCGTCTGCCAGCGCGAGGCGCCGCAGAGATCGAAGAGGTTCAGGAGATTGTGGTCGACGCTCTTCAGGCCCTGCACCATGTTGGAGAGGATGGGGAAGAAAGCGACAAGGAAGCCGCAGATCAGCAGCGCGGATTCGCGGGTCGGCGCGTAGATCAGGATCAACGGCGCAATCGCCACGATCGGCGTCACCTGCAGGATGACGGCAAGCGGATAGAAGGCGAGCTCGATCCAGCGCGACTGCACCAGGAAGATAGCGAACCCGACGCCGCCGATCAGGGCCAGCGCCAGGGAAATGAAGGTAATTTGCGTGGTCACCCAGAGCGCCGGCCAGAGAATGCCCCAGTCGGACACAAGAGCTTTGGCAACGGCAAGCGGGCTCGGCAGGATATATTGCGGAATATCGGCGCCAACGACCAGAAGCTGCCAGAGGACGATCAGGACGACGACGGTCAGGACCGGCACGATGACACCGAGGGAGCGTTCGGCATTTCTGGTGCGGACGGCCGGCTTCGGCGGGGCATCGGCCGCTTCCGTGGACAGGTTGGCGGATAGGCTGGTGCTGTCGCTCATCAATGGGCCTCCGGCCAGCCGATGGCCTCGATCAGGGAACGGGACACTTTTTCGCAGACCTGCCGATATTCCTCGGAGGACCGGTAGAGCGGATCGCGTTCGCCGCTGGTTTTCAGGGGAAAGTCCATGTGGACGCGGCCGGGGCGAGCCTTCATGACGACGATGCGGTTGGAAAGATAGGCGGATTCGTAAACGGAATGGGTGACGAAGATCACCGTGATGCCTGTCGTCTGCCACAGCCGCAGCACATCGTCGTTGAGCTTCTGGCGAGTGATTTCGTCGAGTGCGGCAAAAGGTTCGTCCATCAAGAGTAGTTTCGGCTTGGTGACCAGAGCGCGGGCGATGGAAACGCGCATCTTCATGCCACCCGATAGTTCGCGCGGATAGGCCCCGGCGAAATCCTGCAGGCCCACGGTCGCCAATGTCGCCATGATCTGCTCACGAGCGGATGTCTCGGAGACGCCGCGCAGCTTCAGCGGCAG
>DASVPC010000063.1:0-3230 GCA_036383055.1 Rhizobium sp.
CTCTCGGAGCCGTCCAGTTCCCGGCCAAAGTCAATCATATCGTCACGATGCGCTTCCTGAATAAAAATTATCGGCACATTGTTGGCGCGAGCAGCGTCGATCACCGTCTTGGCCCGCAAAAAGCGCTCCGCGGTATCCGACATGAACGGCAGGCGCTCGTTCGCTGGATCAGACACAAAGCCATTTTTCTGGATATCAACGACAACGATCGCCGGCTTGCCGACGATTATCGGCTTGGCAACGATGGGAATGAAAGAGGTCATAGGCGTATTGCTCGCTGGCTAGGGTTGAGAGACCGCCACAGGATTGATTGGCAGGCCGAGGCCACCATACACATATCAGGTCCGTATGCAATATTGCATACAATGTCGATATTCTGTCATCATTTGCCTATTATGTAATCATACACATTAGTCGCTGAAATGGCAGTGCCAGCATATATCATTGTATTAATTTGACTTTTTTAGACATGCCGATTTGGCATGCAGCTTGCATTTGGCAACGTAGCCGCAGTTTTTAATGAAGGAGAACAGCATGCCATCCATTCAGAAGCCTTCCCTTTCCTCCGCGAGACTTTCGCGCAGGGCCGTCATCAAGGGCGCAGGCGGCGTTGCGGCAGCTTCGATCCTGTCGGCACCGTTCGTCAAGCCGTCCTATGCTTCGACGCCCCTGCGCGTATCGAATTTCGGCGGTTTCTTCGAAAAGGCATTCGCCGAGCATGTTTATCCCGAATTCACCAAGACGACAGGCATCGAAGTGCAGTCCATCGCCCAGTCGGGCAGTGCGCAGTTTTTGGTCCAGTTGGGTCAGGCCGTCCAGGCCGGGAGCGCGCCGATGGATATTTGCTGCACCGGCCAGGAAGAGGTGATCCGTGGACGCCAGCAAGGTCTGTGGGCAATGATCGAAGAAAGCAGGTTTACGAATCTCGGCAACATTATGGATGGATATGTCTACCGTGACGGCAAGGCTGTCGACGGCGTCGGGGCCATGGCGTGGTACATAACGATGATCGCCAATCCCAACGAATTCGAGAAGCTGCCGGATAGTTGGACCGACATGTGGAAGGCCCGCCCTTCTGCTTGGGGCTTCCAAGGTAGTGGAACGACGATGCTGTTCGACATCGTGGCCTCGGTTTACTTCGAGGGCCCTTCGATTCTCGACACGGAAGCCGGCATCGACAAGGTGATCGCCAAGATCGCTGAATTAAAGCCGAATGCCAAACTCTGGTGGACGGATGAAGGCTCCATGCAGACCTCCTTCCAGAACGACGAAGTGATTGGCGGGATGTATTACCACGACGTCGCAATGATCATGAAGGATGAAGGTACCGACCTTGTCTCAATCTTCCCCAAGGAGGGGGCGGTGCTCGGATTCAATGCCTGGTGCGTACCAAAGGTCGGTACCGTGTCGGATCGCGTGGTCGCCTTCTTGGATTGGACTGCGACGCCGGCCTGCCATGAGCTGATCGTCCGCCATGTCGGATCCGCGCCGCTGATCGAGCGCGCCAAGCTGAAGGTGACGGATACGGAATTCGCGCGTGCATCCGGGCCGGGAAAGCCAATTGTCGTTGCCTCCGAAGCCAGGGTCAAGCACGCGGATTATATGTCGCAGCGGATGCTGAAGATGATGGGCGCCTGAGGCGGGATAAGAACATGCAAGGCTTGGAAATCTCCCATCTGACAAAATCCTTCGGTGTGAACACCGTCGTTTCCGATGTGTCGCTGACCATAGAACAGGGTAAGTTCGTCTGCTTTCTCGGCCCGTCGGGCTGCGGCAAGACCACCCTCATGCGCATCATTGCCGGGCTCGAAGAGCCGAGCAGCGGCAAGGTTCTGCTGGATGGCCGGAACATCACCGGACTCCCCACCAACGAACGGAACTTCGGCATGGTCTTCCAGTCGCTCGCCTTGTTTCCGCATCTCGTCGTGGCCGGCAATATTGGCTACAGTCTGCGCTATCGCACCATGGACGCCCGCTTTAAGCGTGAGCGGGTATCTGAACTGCTAAAGCTGGTCGATCTGCCGGATATGCAGGCGCGTCGTGTCGACCAGCTTTCCGGTGGCCAGCGCCAGCGCGTCGCCATTGCCCGCGCCCTGGCGCAGGAACCGCGGCTCTTCCTGATGGACGAGCCGCTCTCCGCGCTGGATGCAAAACTGCGCGACCACATGCAGCTCGAGCTACGCCAACTACAGCAGAAGCTGAAAATCACCACGATTTTCGTGACGCATGACCAGCGCGAGGCGATGACGATCGCCGACCAGATCGTCATTATGGCGCATGGCAAGGTCCAACAGGTCGGCATCCCAGTTGAAATTTACCGGCGTCCTGTCAACCGGTTTGTTGCGGACTTCATCGGCCAGAGCAATCTCATCGCCGCCACGGTCATCGATCCTGGTCAAGTGCTGATTGACGGTCGTTCGGTTGCGGTGGCTCCAGCACCCGCCGACATCCGCGCCGGCCAGGACGTCACCGTCTGCATCCGCCCTGAAGGTGTCGTGCTCTCCGCTGCGCCCGCTGACGGCGGAACCGCGGCAAAGGGCGACGTCAGTTTCGTGCGCGATGTCGGGTCAAGCGTTGAAGTTCATCTCGCTTGGGGCGCGCGTCAGATCGTTGCCTCGGTATCGCCGGCCCGCTGGGCGGAATTGCAAGGTAAACCGCAGCTGGTGGTCGGCTTCGCCGCCGGCGCCGCCAGCGTTCTGGAGGACTAGCTGATGAGCGTGACCGTACCATCCGTTTCCACCGCATTGCTGAGCGAAGATATTGCTCGCGACCGCAGCCTGTCGTGGACAGGCCTGCTGTGGCCGTTTTTCATGATCGTCGCCTTCTTCGGAGTGCCCTTCTTCCTGCTGCTGCGCGTCAGTTTCGCGCGCCGAGACCTGGCTTTCTACCAAGGCAGCGGCTGGACAACCGACGCCTATGCCGGGCTGATCGAGCCGGTGGTGCTGCACGGCCTGACATTTTCCATTGTCCTTGCCCTGACCGTGGCCACGATCAGCATATTAATCGCGTTTCCAGCCACCTATTTCATCGCCGGCATGCGACGCAAGACGCAAATCGCCTGGCTGATCGGCTTCCTCACAACGCTCGCTCTATCGGAGGTGCTGATCACCTTTGCTTGGCAGATTATTTTGTCGAAACGGGTTGGCATCTCCAATATAGCCGTGTTTTTAGGCCTGCTCGACCGGCCCGTATCGCTGACGCCGAGCTTCGCCGGTGTGGTTGGATGCCTG
>DASVPC010000064.1:0-1648 GCA_036383055.1 Rhizobium sp.
TGCTTCCCCTACATCTTCCGCGGTGCGCTGGATTGCGGCGCCAAGACGATCAACGAGGAAATGAAGATGGCCGCCGTGCGCGCCATCGCATCGCTTGCCCGCGAAGAGCCTTCGGATGTCGCCGCTCGCGCCTATACGGGCGAGACGCCGGTCTTCGGGCCGGACTATCTGATCCCCTCGCCCTTCGATCCGCGCCTGATCCTGCGCATCGCGCCGGCTGTCGCGAGAGCGGCGGCCGAAAGCGGCGTGGCCCTGCGCCCGATCGCCGATTTCGACGCCTATATGGACGAGCTCAACCGCTTCGTCTTCCGTTCCGGCTTCGTCATGAAACCGATCTTTGCCGCCGCGAAAATTGCCGAACGCAAGCGCGTGGTCTTCTCCGAAGGCGAAGACGAGCGCGTTCTGCGCGCCGCCCAGGTCCTGCTTGAAGAAGGCACCGCCGTACCGATCCTGATCGGCCGCCCCAACGTCATCGAAACCCGCCTGAAGCGCTACGGCCTGAAGATCCGGCCGCATACCGATTTCGCGGTCATCAACCCGAATGACGATCCGCGCTTCCGTGAATATGTCGAGCTCTATTTCTCACTCGTCGGCCGCAGCGGCGTCATTCCGGAGGCAGCAAGAACGATCGTTCGTACCAACACCACCGTCATCGGTGCACTGGCACTGAAGCGCGGCGATGCCGACGCACTGATCTGCGGCCTCGAAGGCCGGTATGAGCGCCATCTGCGCATCGTCCGCCAGATCATCGGCAAGCGCCCTGACGTCCGCGACTTCTCGGCGCTCAGCCTGCTGATCTCGCAGCGTGGCGCAACCTTCTACACCGACACCTATGTCACATTTAATCCGAACGCCGAGGAGATCGCCCAGTCGGCGGTGCTGGCGGCCGAGGAAATCAAGCGCTTCGGCATAGCGCCCCGCGCCGCCCTCGTCTCGCATTCGAACTTCGGATCGCGGGAATCGGAAAGCGCCACTAAGATGCGCGACGCCCTGGCGCTGGTGCGCGAAGCGGCACCGGAGCTGGAAGTCGACGGCGAAATGCACGGCGACAGCGCCATCTCCGAAAGCCTGCGTCGCCATGTCATGCCGGACAGCACGCTTTCCGGTGAAGCGAACCTGCTGGTCTTCCCCAATCTCGATGCCGCCAACATCACCCTCGGCGTGGTCAAGACCATGACCGACGGCCTGCATGTCGGCCCCATCCTGCTCGGCACGGCGCTTCCGGCCCATATCCTGTCGCCCTCGGTCACCTCGCGCGGTGTCGTCAACATGGCGGCTCTCGCCGTGGTCGAGGCATCGCAACCGAATTGATCTGAATTTCACTCCGGACGGCCGTCTCCAAAGGCGGCCGTCGCGATGCAAACGACAGGTTATTAGCCGGATAAATCATCGCACTTGTTGCTGCTATTCTCACCGGCCATTCTCCGTTTTAGTGAAATCAAACCACCAAGAAGGCGCAAGCCGAGTTTGATTTCCGGTCGAGCCGCAAAAAATCTTTCACAATCAACATGTTTTGATGGGTACGTCGTTAAGCAACACGGTATATTCTCCGCGGAAATCGAACCGCTTTTCGAAGAGTACAACGTGAACCGCGGCAAAAAATTCTACTCCTCTCTCTTGCTATCCCTGCTGGTAGCGACGCCGGCCC
>DASVPC010000065.1:0-9386 GCA_036383055.1 Rhizobium sp.
GCCCGTATAGGCGCGAGCGGCGACATCCGAAGGCTCTTCGCGGGCAAGCGATGCGATGGCGCGCACGGCGGCCATCTTCATTTCCTCGTTGATCGTCTTGGCGCCGCAATCCAGCGCACCGCGGAAGATGTAGGGGAAGCAAAGGACGTTGTTGACTTGGTTCGGGAAGTCCGAGCGGCCGGTGCAGATCATCGCGTCCGGGCGGGCGGCGCGGGCGAGGTCCGGCATGATTTCCGGTGTCGGATTGGCCAGCGCCATGATCAGCGGCTTCTCCGCCATCTGCTCCAGCAATTCTGGCTTCAATACGCCAGCGGCAGACAGGCCAAGGAACACATCGGCGCCGCCGATCGACTCGGCAAGCTCGCGCTTGTCGCTATCCTGGGCGTAGACTGACTTCCATTCGTCCATCAGCACGTTGCGGTCTTTGTAGACGAGGCCCTCAATGTCGTGGACCCAGATGTTTTCGCGCTTGGCGCCGAGAATGACCAGAAGGTTGAGGCAGGCAAGCGCCGCAGCACCGGCGCCGGAAGCGACGATCTTGACCTCCTCGATCTTCTTGCCGGCCAGTTCCAATCCATTGAGGATAGCGGCGGCAACGATGATGGCGGTGCCATGCTGGTCATCGTGAAAGACCGGGATGTCCATCTTCTCGCGCAGACGACGCTCGACGTCGAAGCATTCCGGTGCCTTGATGTCCTCAAGGTTGATGCCGCCGAAGGTGGGTTCCAGTGCGGAAATCGTTGCGACCATCTCATCGACGGTGGGTGCTTCGATTTCGATGTCAAAGACATCGATGCCGGCGAATTTCTTGAAGAGGACGGCCTTGCCTTCCATGACCGGCTTGGAGGCCAGCGGGCCGATATTGCCGAGGCCGAGCACGGCCGTGCCGTTGGAGATGACCGCGACGAGATTGCCGCGCGAGGTGTAGTCGAAGGCCGTTTCCGGATTGTCGCGGATGGCAAGGCACGGCGCGGCGACGCCGGGAGAGTAGGCGAGCGCCAGGTCGCGCTGGTTGCCGAGCGGCTTAGTCGCCTGGATTTCCAGCTTGCCGGGGCGGGGATAACGATGAAAGAAGAGAGCCTGTTCGTCGAGATTGCCACTCGCCATGTTCTTGGCTGCCTTCGATGTGTCGTTCGTATCCATCCCGCTTCTCCATTCCTGCTTGCGCGCCTGCGCCTCAAGTCCCCTCCATACATCAATCGTTCGGAGTGCACAGTATGGATTTGACGCTGCTGAAGGGTTTTTTGTCGCGGCAAAGGCATAATTTTTCCTTTGCGGAAACTGCGGCATTGCGGACCCGACGCTATGAAAGTGAGAGGACCATGTTCCGTCTTGGGGTCGTCAGTTTCGTAACCGATAGGTCAGATCTCGCCGCAGCTGCAAAACGCAGCTGATTTCCTGCCGCGAGCGCTCCGCACAGCATTTGTCATCTTCCTGAAACACGAGTCTGATTTTGGAATAGGTAACGTAGGATAGGACGCGAACAAATGTTCGTGAATGAAAACATGGACACTCGGCGGTTTCGAACGCTGTTCATTTCTGACGTGCACCTCGGCTCGAAAGCGGCCAAGGCGGACTTCCTTCTCGATTTTCTGCGCCTTCATGACGCCGACACCATCTACCTTGTCGGCGACATAATCGATGGCTGGCGGCTGAAGCGCAATTGGTATTGGCCGCAGGATTGCAACGACGTCGTACAGAAGCTGCTGCGCAAGGCGCGCAAGGGCTCGCGCGTCGTCTATATCCCCGGCAACCACGACGAATTCCTGCGCGATTTCCCCGGCACGCATTTCGGCGGCATCGAAGTGGCCCAGCGCGCGATCCACGAGACCGCCGATGGCAAGAAGTATCTCGTTCTGCATGGCGACGAATTCGATGTGGTCGTCCGCAACGCCCGTCTACTCGCCTATCTCGGTGACTGGGCCTATGACATGGCGATCCTGATCAATATCGGGCTTGCCGCTGTACGCCGTCGCCTGAACATGCCCTACTGGTCTTTCTCAGCCTGGGCCAAGCTTCAGGTGAAGCACGCCGTCAACTTCATCGGTGAGTTCCAGCGCGTCGTGGTCGAAGAAGCCCGGCGCAGCGACGCCGACGGCGTCATCTGCGGCCATATCCACCACGCCGTCATCGAGGATTTCGATGGCATCCGCTACATCAACACCGGCGACTGGGTCGAAAGCTGCACGGCGATCGCCGAGCATGAGGACGGCACATTCGAGCTGATCACGTGGCAGACGATTGCCGAGACCCAGCTCATCGGTATTGCCGGCGACGAGCTGCCGGAAGCGCTTGGAGCGCAGGCGGCCTAGTACTTCGCCGCCTCACGGGCCTAATAACGCTCCGTTTGCATTATTGGGATTTGCACGCAAGGCTCGGACCCGCAGTTTGCTTATTTTCCGGCTCGCTGACTCATGCTAGCTTGATTTGTGATGACGAATACCCTGAACCCATCTGATACCAGAATTGAACCTTCCAAAAGGTGTGTGTTTTGTTCAATCGTTAAAGAGAAATCGCAGAACCGGATTGTTTGGGAGACCAAAGATCTTCTCTGTTTTTTCCCACTTGAACCGGAAGTGTTCGGTCACACCTTGATTGCCTCAAAGGCTCATTTTGCTGATGTCCGCGACGCTCCCATTTCATTTGGTGTGCATGTTTTCGAAGCGTCGCAATTTCTCGCGTCTCTGTACGAAAGGAAGCTAGGGGCGACGGGATTCAACCTGCTAAATGCAAGCGGGAGAGATGCGGAGCAATCAATTCAGCATCTCCATTTCCATTTTTTCCCCCGATTTGCCGGAGATACCTTCAGCGCGTGGCCAAGACTGCCAAAAATTCACGTCGATCTGGATGCTCTGTTGGCTCAAGTTCGCGCTGTCTAATTTTTGATCGCCGTGCAGTCTGATATTTCGCTTTGAATATTTCGTCAGACTATTTCTCACTATAGATCTAAAAGAATACATCAGTTGCGTTATGGTTTTCGCGAAAATGTTTTTTGGGGCCGGGGAGTTGCCGCTTTTTGCCTATCTGGCTAACCGGGGCGAATTGTAGAGACCGTGAGATTGGCCCTATCGCGCGGTTGTTTGCAGGCAATTCGGGAGGCAACAGGTGCCGATCAAAGCCGTTTTCTTCGATGTCGGTGAAACCTTGGTAGACGAGACGCGTCAGTGGTTTTCCTGGGCTGACTGGCTTGGGGTTTCTCGTCTGTCGTTCTGCGCAGCACTAGGGGCTGTCATTGAGCGGGGAGAGTATCATCGACGGGTGTTCGATGCCTTCGTTCCTGATTTCGATCAAAAGGAGGCAGAGGCTTCACGTGGGGCTGGCGACCAAGGCTACGTTATAGAGCCGCGTGACCTTTACCCTGATGCCCTTGCCGCGCTTCACGAATTGAGAGACGCGGGATATCGCGTCGGCATAGCGGGAAATCAGCCAGAGGAAGCAGAGCGTGCCTTGAAAGTCTGTGGAGTTGAGGTCGACTATATCGCCTCTTCCGCGCGCTGGGGTGTTGAGAAGCCGTCTCCGGCGTTCTTCGCAAGAGTCATCGAAGCAGCCGGGTATCAACCTTCTGAGATTGCCTATGTCGGCGATCGTCTGGACAATGATATCCTGCCTGCAAGAAGAGCGGGAATGTGTGCGGTTTTCTTGGTTCGCGGCCCCTGGGGCGTCATCCATGCGCGTCGGCTTGAGGCGGAGCAGGCAACGATCACTATTCACTCACTGATCGGCTTGTCGAAAGCTCTGGCATCTCTGCCGTAGAGGTTGGCGGACTCGTTGCTATTGCTCTTCGAAAATGATCCGGCAGAAGGATATGTCGGTTGAGTTCGCCAATGTGGCGATCGGCTTCCGCCTCGATAACGCTCAGTCACAATTATTGATCAGCGCGATTGGGCCGCTTTGGTCATTTTGGGCTGAAACGTTGCAGCTAGCCCATTTCCCGCCATAGTCGCAATGACGATAGGGTGCTAGGAATACATCAGCTCCCTTCAGGTCTGTCATGATTCCCGCGACAAAATCTCTGCTGGGCGAGGCCGCGCCGCCTTATTTTCGGTTACGCACCGCCTTGTCCTATTGCGCTCCGTTGATCGTCAACGGGATTGCCTTGCCGTTTTTTCCGGTCTGGCTGGCTGGATTGAGTTTCAGCGATCGCGAGATCGGCCTCATCCTTGCCGTGCCGATGGTGGTGCGAGTTCTCGTTGTGCCTATCGTCGGCATGCTTGCCGACCGTGTGCAGGAACGCGCCACTGTTCTGTTCTGGTCGGGTGCGCTGTCGCTGTTGACGGCGATCGCACTTTACTGGACGAGCGATTTCTGGCCGGTGCTTTTGGTCTATGGCATCCAGGGCGCGACTTACGCGCCTTACGTTCCGATCGTTGAATCGATTGCCGTTTCCGGCGTACGACGCTGGGGTTTCGATTATGGCTCGATGCGCGTCTGGGGATCGATCGCTTTCATCGTCTCAACCCTTATTGGTGGACAGATGATCGGCAAATGGGGCGGCACGACGGTTCTTCCCGCCATGGTCGCGGGTTTCGTCCTGACAACGCTGATGGCCTTTTTCTGTCCGCGCATCGGGCCGACGCGTCGTCGTCATCATCAACCGATCGATTTGCAGGCGCCAACCGGCAGCTCGCTGCGGTCTCCGCAATTGCTGGTCACCATGATCGGCGTGTCCGTGCAGCAGTCGAGCCACGCGATGATGTATACCTTCGCGTCGATCTATTGGCGCGAGCTTGGTTTTTCTGGCACGCAGATCGCCGTCCTTTGGTGCATCGGGGTGGCGGCGGAGGTCATGGTGTTTTTCATGTCGAGGATGCTGGGCCGTCGCTTCAGCGCCTGGACGCTGATCTTTTTCGGTTCGGCCGTGTGCGTCGTCCGCTGGATCCTGTTCCCGATCAATCTTGGTTTCGTCGGCTATTTCGTTCTGCAATGTTTCCATGCCTGCACCTTTGCCTGCGTGCATACCGGCATCCAGCGTCGTATTGTCGCTTCGGTACAGGAAACGCAGGAGGCGTCTGCTCAGGGTACCTATTTCTTTTACAATGGCATGTTTCTCGGGCTGATGACCCTGGCGTCTGGTTATCTCTATGCCTGGTTCGGTCTTTCCAGCTACTATATCATGTCCGGCGTTGCCGCTTTCGGCCTTGCCATGCTGATCGTCGCCCGCAACCTTCAGCCTCGGAGTTCCTCACTCGGTGGAAGAGCAAGCGAGGCTTCGTAAGTCGCGCAAAGTAGTTTCATCTAGATATCAAAATGCCGTGCCATATCTTTGGCGCGTAGGCGGCATAGAAATCGCCTATGAACTCGGTGTATTAACGATTAGCGTCGCGCGGGGATTCCCGAGTCGGCGAGTGTGCCGCAAGACTTGAAAGATGCATGAGTTTGAAAGCAGCCGTACAGAAACCCGATGCACCGAGGATCGACGACGAGCCTGATGGCAGCGGGCATCGCTATCGGCTGGAAGGCAATTGGCGCAGCGCCAATGTCCATGGCGTATTGCGGCGCATTGATGAGCTGACGACGCGAAGCGCTGGCGGCCGGGTGGTGATCGATCTTTCCGATCTCTCCGACGTCGACACCGCGGGAGCGCTGCTGATCCGCCGCCTGAAGGAAAGCCAGGAAGCGCATGGCGCCAGCGTCAGCATCGAAGGTTCCAATCCGCATATCGACGAGCTGCTGACGGCCTTTACCGAAGACCCGGATGACGAGAGGCCGGAGCCCAGGCTAAGAAAATCCTGGACGGAGCGCGTCTTTGCGCCGATCGGCGAAACCGTCCACGAAGTCTGGGGCAATCTGGTCGCTGCCATGTATATTCTCGGCTCGGCGGTGCGCGGGGCGCAGCTGAAGTTCGGGCGCGGCAGCGGCGTTTCGCCGGCTTCGATCGTCAACCAGATCGACCATATGGGCGTGCGCGCCGTCCCGATCATCCTTTTGATGTCCTATCTGATCGGCGCGATCATCGCGCAGCAGGGGGCATTCCAGCTGCGCTATTTCGGCGCAGAAGTCTTCGTCGTCGATCTCGTCGGCATCCTGCAATTGCGTGAAATCGGCGTGCTTCTGACCGCCATCATGATCGCCGGCCGTTCGGGCAGCGCGATCACCGCTGAAATCGGCTCGATGAAGATGCGCGAAGAGGTCGACGCGCTGAAGGTGATGGGCCTGAACCCGATCGGCGTTCTGATCTTCCCGCGACTGGTGGCGTTGACGGTGGCGCTGCCGCTGCTGACAATCCTTGCCAATTTCGCCTCGCTCCTAGGTGCGGCAACGGTGACCTGGGCTTATTCCGGCATCACCTTCGCCACCTTTGTTGCGCGCCTGCATGAGGCTATCAGCCTTTCCACCGTCATCTCGGGCATGATCAAGGCGCCGTTCATGGCGCTGGTGATCGGCATCGTCGCGGCGGTCGAGGGATTGAAGGTCGGCGGCAGCGCCGAATCGCTCGGCCAGCATGTGACCGCCTCGGTGGTGAAGTCGATTTTCGTGGTGATCCTGATGGACGGCCTGTTCGCCATGTTCTATGCCGCGATCGATTTCTGAGGGATATCAACGATGAGCGCGCTTCACTCGGAAATCTCCTTGGAAAAAGATGAGCATGGCAGGGACATCGTGCTGTCGGCGCGGGATGTCACCGTCGCTTTCGGATCGAAAGTCGTGCTCGATAAACTGAACCTCAACATCTATCGCGGCGAAATCCTCGGTTTCGTCGGCGCTTCCGGTGCCGGCAAATCGGTGCTGCTGCGCACGGTGCTGCGGCTGCTGCCGCGCCGCTCTGGCAAGATCGAGATCCTCGGCGAAGATTATGACAAGCTCTCCGAGCCGGAGCGCAACAGGCTCGACATGCGCCTCGGCGTGCTCTTCCAGCAGGGTGCGCTGTTTTCCTCGCTGACGGTGAAGGAGAACATCCAGGTGCCGATGCGGGAATATCTCGACCTGCCGAAAGCGCTGATGGACGAGCTCGCGCATCTGAAGATCCGCATGGTGGGCCTTGCCGCCGATGCGGCCGACAAATACCCGTCAGAGCTTTCCGGCGGCATGATCAAGCGCGCGGCCCTGGCGCGAGCCCTAGCGCTCGACCCCGACCTCGTTTTCCTGGACGAGCCGACCTCCGGCCTCGATCCGATCGGTGCCGCGGAATTCGACGAGCTGATCGCCAAGCTGCGAGACACGCTCGGCCTGACCGTCTATATGGTGACTCACGACCTCGATAGCCTTTTTTCCGTTTGCGATCGTATTGCCGTTCTCGGACAGAAACGGGTATTGGTGGAAGGAACGGTTGAGGACATGCTCGCCTGCGACGACCCCTGGGTGCAGTCCTATTTCCGTGGTAAACGCGCGCGTTCGATCGTGCCGGCGGGAAGGGTTGGAGACCGCAACGACGACAACGGCGCTGGCGCCCACAGCCGCGAGAAGTAATTGGAACAATGGAAACCAAAGCCAACTATACGATCGTCGGGTTCTTCACATTGCTGGTCATCGCGGCCGCGTTCGGCTTCGTCTATTGGATGGCCGAATATGGCCGGGGCGGACCGATGGTCGAACTGGTCGTTCGCATTCCGGGCTCGGCAAACGGCCTGAGCGTCGGCTCTCCCGTCCGTTTCAATGGCATTCAGGTCGGCTCCGTCCAGGGGCTTTCGATCGATGCCGACGATCCGAACTATTCGCTGGCCTTTACCGAAGTGCGCGCCGATGCGCCGGTCTATACGTCCACCAAGGCGATTCTGGAGATCCAGGGCCTGACGGGCGCTGCCTATATCGAGCTTTCCGGCGGTCGCAACGGTGACGAAAACATCCTCAAGCGCTCGGTCGATACCGGCAAGCGCGCCGTGCTGCTTGCCGACCAGTCGAGCGTCACCAACCTGCTCAACACCGCCGACAAGATCCTGAACCGTGCCAACGACACGATCGGCGATATCCAGGGATTCGTCTCGGATTCCCGTGCGCCGCTGACGGATACGGTGCGCAACGCGCAGACCTTCTCGAAGGCGTTATCGGACAATTCCGACAATATCGACAAGTTCCTAGCCAGCATGGGGCAGCTTTCCGACACCTTCAAGAATGTCTCGACGCGCATCGACTCGACGCTGGAAGCCGTCGAGAAGCTGGTGCGTGCGGTCGATGCCAACAAGATCAACGAGGTCGTCAACAACGCCAATAAGATCACCGCCAACGTCGCGGATGCGACGACCGATCTGAAGGCGACGGTGGCCGCGTTCAAGCAGACCGCCGATACTTACAATGCTTTCGGTCAGAAGGCGCAGCAGACGCTGGATCGTGTCGATGCCATCGTAGCGCAGATCGACCCCGCCAAGCTGAAAGGTTCGGTTGACGACATTACGCAGGTGACCAAGGACGCCCGCGCGGCCGTGACATCCATCCGTGACGTCGCCAATTCGGTCGCCGCCCGCCAGCAGGATATCGACCAGACGATTGCCAATGCCCGGTCGATTTCCGACAAGCTGAATTCCGCGTCCGGCAAGGTCGACGGCGTTCTCAGCAAGGTCGATTCGCTGCTTGGCTCCGGCGACACGCAGTCGCTGTTTGCCGAAGCCAGGGATACGCTCGTATCCTTCAAGAAGATGGCAGACAATCTCAATGCCCGGATCGGGCCCATCGCCGACAATCTGCAGAAGTTCTCGGGCAGCGGTCTGAGCAACGTCCAGACCCTGATCAACGACATGCGGGGCACGGTTGACAATCTCAACAGCACGATCACTAACTTCGATCGCAATCCGCAGCGCCTGCTGTTCGGTGGCGATACGGTCAAGCAATATGATGGCCGGGCGCGGCGTTGATGGATAGCGGTTTTTGGACTGTGAGGGATATGCGGAATATGGTCGGTTGCGTTTCGAGTGAGCGTTATCAGGTGTACCGGAAGGCAGCAATCGTTCTGCCGCTGCTCGCGGCCCTACTCAGCGGCTGCGGTTCCAAGCCATCCAACGATACCTATGATCTCTCGGCCTCGGTCAAGGCGAGCGGTCCGCTGATGAAGGGTAAGCAAATCCTCATTCCGCCGCCGACGGCATTGCAGGCGCTGGACAGCAACCTGATCGTCATCCGCGTCTCGCCCTCCGAAATCCAGTACCTCGGCAAGGCACAATGGAGCGACAAGTTGAGCCGAATGGTGCAATCGAAGCTGGTCGAAGCCTTCGAGAATACCGGCAAGCTTGGTGGCGTCGGCGTACCGGGGCAGGGGCTGGCGATCGACTACCAGATCGTCACCGACATCCGTTCCTTCGAGATCGATGCTGCTGGCGGCCAGAAGGCAGCCGCTGTCGAAATCTCGGTGAAGATCCTCAATGACCGCACGGGCACGATCAAGTCGCAGAGCGTTTTCCGCAAGGTCGTCCCGGTCACCGGCGGCAGCAACCCGGATTTCGTGAAGGGGCTCGACA
>DASVPC010000066.1:0-15441 GCA_036383055.1 Rhizobium sp.
CCCGGAAGACATCGCCTTCGCGGAAAGCCGCATCCGTAAGGAGACGATCGCGGCGGAAGATATCCTCCACGATATCGGCGCCTTCTCGATCATCTCCTCCGACAGCCAGGCCATGGGTCGCGTCGGCGAAGTGGCGATCCGCACCTGGCAGACTGCCGACAAGATGAAGCGCCAGCGCGGCCGCCTAGCCCAGGAAACCGGCGACAATGACAATTTCCGCGTCAAGCGCTACATCGCCAAATATACGATCAATCCGGCGATCGCCCAGGGTCTCAGCCATGAGGTCGGATCGATCGAAGTCGGCAAGCGCGCCGATCTGGTGATCTGGAACCCGGCCTTTTTCGGCGTCAAGCCGGAGATGGTTCTGCTCGGCGGCTCGATCGCGGCTGCGCCCATGGGCGATCCGAATGCCTCTATCCCGACGCCGCAGCCGATGCATTATCGTCCGATGTTTGCCGCACACGGCAAGCTGCGCACAAATTCCTCGGTCACCTTCGTGTCGCAAGCCTCGCTCGACGCCGGCCTTGCCGGCAGGCTCGGCGTTGCCAAGAAGCTCCTCGCCGTCAAGAATACCCGTGGCGGTATCTCCAAGGCGTCGATGATCCATAACAGCCTGACGCCGCATATCGAGGTCGATCCGGAGACATACGAGGTGCGGGCCGACGGCGAGTTGCTGACCTGCGAACCGGCGACGGTGCTGCCGATGGCGCAGCGTTACTTCCTGTTCTAGAGGGGCTGATGGGAGGAGTCATCCGCTGGTTGTTTCGCCTAGTGCTGCTGGCTGTGCTGGCCGTGGTGGGCGGAACTTTCATTCCCAGACCGTTGTTTTCACCGGGCGAAGCCGCTTTGGACGCCGCAGGCTCGCGGCGTATTCTTGTGCTCTCCAACCCGATCCATACCGACATTGCCGTGCCGCTCGATGACGAGACCCGGGCGGGGCTTTCCTTTCTCGGACAAGCTGGCATTCCCTTGGCGTCACCCGATGCGGAATGGCTGATCTTTGGCTGGGGCGGCCGCGCCTTTTATCTGGAAACGCCGCATTGGGCCGATCTGAAGCCGATGCCGGTGCTACGGGCGCTGACGCTGGACCGGTCGGTGCTGCATGTAGACGTCGCAGGACATATTCCCGAGCAGCATCCTGCCGTTCAGGCATTTGACGTCAGTTCCGGTGAATTCACGGCTTTGCTAGGGTTCATTGGGGGAAGTTTCGAGAAGCGAAACGGCGAGGCGACGCCGATTGCCGATGCAGCCTATGGTGTTACCGATCGCTTCTTTGAGGCGAAGGGTTATTTCAACGCGCTGTTCGGCTGCAATACCTGGACGGCGGCGGCGTTACGAGCAGCCGGAATCAGAACCGGCCTGTGGAACCCAGTTCCGGAGACACTGAAGCTGTCGCTTGCTCTTTACAATTGAGGCGCTTTTAATCGGCAAGTGTAGTTACAGGCCGCCGCTCCCATTTTATCCTCAGTTTTCTGCCGCTCCCGTTGCGTTTTATCGGCCAACAAACACGGCATCCCTAGGATTCCAGGGGTTTTTCATAAGGCTGCAGAACTAGTGTAGCATTATCAGAGACTTGCATCTGTGTGCGCCGGAGCCGGTGTTTCACCTGATACCGGGCATGTCGTTGGCAGTCATTTCTAACCGTTCACAAGTTGGGAAATGCCGCGCATTTTAATCATTGCATTAAAGACCTGGAAGAGCGTTCGCATCTATCTCACGTCATGGGCACGGTGGGCTGAGGAAGGTGAATCGCATGAAACAATGGATTTCGCTGCAGGCCGAATTGGGTGATTTTCAGTGCCGCCGCACGATATACTTTTTCGCGTTGAAGATGAGTTGCGCCGCCATCGTTCTATCCGTCGCCATCATTCTCGTGGTGCTGCCGATCGTGCAGCGATTTGGCCTGTTGCCGCTGCCGATGCCGGACGCCATTCGCCTCTGCATTCTCCTCGCATCGTTCATCGGCGGCATCGTCTCCGCCGCGCTGGCGTTGCTGGCCGGCCATGCAATTCACAAGCTCGCCCTCTCCAATGCCGAATTCGAGCGGCTGAGCCGCACGGACATGCTGTCCGGCCTGTTGAACCGCCGAGCCTTCACCGAAGCGCTGGATAGGGTCGAAGACAATGCCTCGCTGGTCATCTTCGATGTCGACCGGTTCAAGACGATCAATGACCGCTATGGGCATGCCTCGGGCGATGCCGTCATCATCGCGGTGTCGCGGATCTTTTCCAGTATTTTCGGGGGCGGGGATATGGTCGCCCGTCTTGGTGGCGAGGAATTCGGCGCCATCGTCCACGGCCGCGACATGGCCGAGCGCATCGCCCGCATCGAGGATGTAAAGGCGCTGATTGCCGACCACGCCATTGCCGTCGAGGGCGGCGCGGTGAAGATCACCATTTCAGCCGGGATCGCCGACATATGGGGGCCGCGCAGGAAAGAAGCCGCCTATGCCGCGGCCGACAAGGCGCTCTATCTAGCCAAGGCGCTCGGCCGCAATCGCGTCGTCCATGAAAGCGAATGGATAAACCAGGCCTGGCATCGCTGTTCGACCGACGAAGAGCGGGAAATGATGCTGGAGCCCATTGAGCAATATCGATACGCCAACAGGATATAGGTCTGCGAAACCGGCATTGGTCCTTGCGCGGAAAGCGACTATTTTGCATGGTCTGACAAAGCTTTGAATTGGATCCGTCATGCAACGCGTCACTTCCTATCTGCCGGCCGGCACCCCTTCTTCCAATCCGATCGATCGTGTCGAACTGCCGCATGATCTTCGCCATCTGCGCCGCAAGCTGCTGCATCTCGAAAATGGCGACATGGTCATGCTGGACCTCAGGGAGCCGGTTCTGTTCGCCAATGGCGATCTGCTGGTACGCGAGGACGGCGAACTGATCGAGATTATCGCCGCGGCGGAAAAGCTGTTCGAGATCAAGCCGCGCGACCGCCGGCATCTGATCGAGCTCGCCTGGCATCTCGGCAACCGGCACCTTTCGGCGCAGATCGAGGACGAGCGCATCCTCATCCTGCGCGATCATGTCATCCGTTCGATGCTCGAAGGTCTCGGCGCGACTGTGACGGAGGTCAGCGAACCCTTCCAGCCGGCACGCGGCGCTTATCACGCCCATGGCGGTCAGTCGCATGGTCACGACCACGGGCATAGCCATGGCCACGATCACCACGACCATTCGCACGACTGAGCGCCGATGACCGAGGTCTCAGCGACAGGCAATCGCGATCTGCAGGCGCTCCTGCGGCTGATGGCATGGCTGTCTCCGGCCTTTCCCGTCGGCTCTTTTGCTTATTCGGGCGGCCTGGAGCGCGCCGTGCATGACGGCCTGGTGCGGGATGCCGCGAGCCTGAAGGACTGGATCATGGCGTTGATCCGCCATGGCTCCGCCTGGAATGATGCCGTGATGCTTGCCGAGGCGCATGGCGCCGGCGAGGATGTGGTGCGGCTGGCTAATGTGGCCGAACTTGCCGAGGCGCTAGCTGGCTCGAAGGAGCGGCATCAGGAAACCATGCTGCTCGGTGAAGCCTTCCTCTCAGCGGCCGTTGCCTGGCCGCATCCGGTCTTTTCGATATTATCCGCGAAGACCGCCTATCCCGTTGCAGTCGGGGCTGTAGCCCGCGCGCATGGGATAGCCTGCGAGCAGGCGCTGGCCGCCTTCCTGCATGCGCTGGCATCGCAGATGATATCGGCCGGCATCCGTCTTGGGGTCAGCGGACAGAAGGACGGCGTGGCGATCCTGGCGGCGCTGGAGGATGTCATCGCTGATGCGGCGAAACGGGCCGCGCGGTCGAGCCTCGATGATCTCGGCGCCGCGACGGTTCAGGCCGATATTGTTAGCCTTCGTCATGAAACGCAGGGCACGCGCCTCTTTCGTTCATGAAGAGATGGCGCGGGGAAATGTTATATTCGGAGCCATTCCTACGTCATTCGCCGCTGTGCGGCAGGCGCGCGCTTCGCTATCCTGATTTTTCATTGGAGTTTTGAGCATGAAATCGAGAAATGGACCTTTGCGCGTCGGCATCGGCGGGCCTGTCGGTTCGGGCAAGACGGCGCTGACGGAGAAGCTGTGCAAGGCGATGCGGGACGATTATTCCGTCGCCGTCGTCACCAACGATATCTACACGACGGAAGATGCCGAGGCGCTGGTGCGAATGCAGGCGCTGACCTCGGACCGCATCGTCGGTGTCGAAACCGGCGGCTGCCCGCATACCGCCATCCGCGAGGATGCGACGATCAATCTGCAGGCCATTGCCGGTCTCAACGAGCGGCTTCCCGATCTCGACGTCGTCTTCATCGAATCCGGCGGCGATAATCTGGCGGCGACCTTTTCGCCGGATCTTGCCGATATCACCATCTATGTGATCTCGGTCTGTCAGGGTGAGGAGATTCCGCGCAAGGGCGGTCCTGGTATCACCAAGTCCGATCTTCTCGTTATCAACAAGAAGGATCTCGCGCCTTTCGTCGAAGTCGATCTCGATGTCATGGACCGTGACGCGACACGGATGCGTCAGGCTCGTCCCTTCGTCTTCTCCGACATGAAGCGTGGCGACGGTGTCGGAACGATCGTCGACTTCCTAAAGGAGCAGGGCGGCCTTTAAGCCGCCCTGCCGTTCGTTAATTCTACTGTCGGGCTGCCGCTATTCGGCGGCGAATGGCGGCAGCTTCAGGATATTCGTCCTTGCCGTCGCGCTTCCATGTTGCGGCGCGTCCTTGTGCTCCACGGCGTCGATGCGCTCTTCCAACGAGGTCAGCGACTTGCGGTTCTCGTTGACGGCGGCCGCCAGACTTTCCTTGGTCAGAACCTCGTCATCGGCGTCCTTCTTGCCGACGAGGCGGCCGAAGAGCCAGGCCAGTAGGCGCGACAGGTCGTCCATGATGAGGAAGAAGGACGGCACGACCACCAGGCTGAGCACGGTGGAGACGATGATGCCGCCGATCACGGCGATTGCCATCGGTGCGCGGAACGAACCACCTTCGCCGACGCCGAGGGCGGATGGCAACATGCCGGCGGACATGGCGATCGAGGTCATGATGATCGGCCGGGCGCGCTTGCGGCCGGCCTCGACCACGGCCTCCAGCCTCGGCATGCCATGATGCATCATCTCGATGGCGAAATCGACCAGCAGGATGGCGTTCTTGGTGACGATACCCATCAGCATCAGAATACCGATCATGACGGGCATGGACAGGGCGTTGCCGGTCATGATCAGCGCCAGTGCCACACCGCCGATCGCCAGAGGCAGCGACAGCAGGATGGTGAAGGGCTGGATCACGTCCTTGAACAGCAGGATCAGCACGGTCAGGACGAGCAGAAGGCCGAGCAGCATGGCATTGCCGAAGCTCTGCTGCATTTCCTTCTGAACCTTGGTGTCGCCGCTTTCCGCGAGATGGACGCTGGCGGGGATCTTGGCGTTGTTGACGATGTCGAGGAAGTGGCTCGAAGCCGTATCCAGCGCCACGCCCTGCGGCAGGTCCGCGCCGATCGCGACGACGCGATAGCGGTTGTTGCGCTTGATCGAAGAGAGACCTTCGGAATAGTCGATATCGGCCACGCTCGACATCGGCACCGTGACGCCCGAGGCGGTCTTGATGCGCAGTGCCCGGATAGACGCAAGGTCGCGACGCAGGCCGAGCGATGCCTGCACCCGGATCGGGATTTGGCGATCATCAAGCGAGATCTTGGCCAGCGAGGCGTCGATATCGCCGATGGTGGCGACGCGCACCGTGTCGGAAATCATCTGCGGCGTGATGCCGAGGCGGGCGGCCTCGTCCTTGCGCGGATAGATCTGCAGCTCCGGCCGGGGCAGGGCGCCGTCGGCGCTGACATTGGCAAGCGCCGGATCGCTGCGTAGCTTGGCTTCGAGGATGCCGACGGCCTGGTTCAGATCCTTCTCGTTGCGGGAGAGGAAGTTGTAGGTCAGGTCGCGATCGCCGCGGTCGTTGAGCTTGGTGATGCGGACGTCGGGAAGCGAACGCAGCTTGGCGAAGACTTCTTTTTCTATATCCCATTGCGGACGCTCGCGGCCATGGACGGTCACTTTCGGCAGATAGGGGCCGATGACCGGCAACGAGCCGAGCACATCGTTGACCAGCTTCTTGACAAGCGACTGGTCGAGCTTGCCAAGCGTTAGCGTGATCGTTGCGCGGCGCAGTTCCAGATCGCCCTTGGGCGAGGCGCCGCCGAGGACGAAGACGCTTGCAACGCCGTTGATGTCCTTGACACGGCTGTAAATTTCATTGGTTGCGTGCTCGGTGTCATCGAGCCGGGCATTGGGCGGTAGTTCCGCCGAGAGCACGATACGGGAGGCATCTTCCGGGGGAATGAAGCTGCCGGGCACGAACATGATCAGCGCGAAGACCGAGGCAATGGAGAATGCGAATGCCGCGAGCAGGGTCGGGTAGCGCGTATACCATTTCCTCGTCGTCAGCCGCACCAGCCAGCTATAGCCGCGCATGAAGCGGCCGTCATTATCATGATGGTCGTCGACGGCGTCTTCAGCACGCATCAGATACGCGGCCATCATCGGCGTGATCAGTCGCGCGACCAGCAGCGAGAAGAACACAGAGAAGGCGACCGTCAGGCCGAACTGGATGAAATACTGGCCGGGAATGCCCGGCATGAAGGAGACCGGAACGAAGACGGCGATGATGGTGAAGGTGGTGGCGATGACGGCAAGGCCGATTTCATCGGCGGCATCGATCGCGGCGCGATAGGGGGTCTTGCCCATCTTGATATGGCGGGCGATGTTCTCGATCTCGACGATGGCATCGTCGACGAGGATACCGGTCGCCAGCGTCAGGGCGAGGAAGCTGACGAGATTCAGCGAGAAGCCGATCTGGTTCATGATCCAGAAAGTGGGGATCGCCGACAGCGGCAGGGCGACGGCCGAGATCAGCGTCGCTCGCCAGTTCCGGAGGAACAGGAAGACGACGATGATTGCCAGCAGCGCGCCCTCGAGCAGCGTGTGCATGGCGGCTTCGTAGTTGCCGTAGGTGTAATAGACGGAGTCGTCGATCAGCTCGATGGAGACATTCGGGTTTTCGGCGCGCACCTTGTCCAGCGTGTCGTTCACGGTCTTGGCGACGGTCACTTCGCTGGCGCCCTTGGCGCGAAATACGCCGAAGGTGACGACGGGTGTGCTGTTGAAGCGCGAGAAAGACTTCGGCTCCTGATAGGTGTCCTTGATGACGCCGAGATTGGAGAGCTTGACGAAGCGGCCATTGGTCAGCGCGATCGTGGTGTCGGCAAGCTGGGCGACCTCGCGGGCGTCGCCAAGGACGCGGATTGCCTGCTCGCTGCCCGCCACCTGGCCGCGGCCGGAACCGAGATCGATATTGGTGCCGCGCAGTTGCTGGCTGACCGAAAGCGCGGTGATGCCGTAGGCATTGAGCTTGTTCGGATCGAGCTCGATGCGGACTTCGCGGTCGGCGCCGCCGTAGCGGTCGACACGACCGATGCCGGATTGGCCCTGTAGGGCGCGCTTGACGACATCGTCGACGAACCACGACATTTCCTCGAGCGTCATGTTCGGCGAGGAGACGGCGAAGCTCTGGATCGCTTGTCCTTCGACATCGACCTTGGAGACGATCGGTTCATCGATGGTGGAGGGCAGGTTGCCGCGGATGCGGTCGATCGCGTCTTTCGTATCCTGAACGGCCTGTGACGTCGGCACTTCGAGGCGGAAGATCACGACGGTCTGCGATTGGCCGTCGGTGACGGTCGATTGGATTTCGTCGATGCCGTTGATGCTGGCGACGGCGTCTTCGATCTCCTTCGTCACCTGCATTTCAAGTTCGGCCGGCGACGCGCCGCTTTGCGTCACGGTCACGTTGACGACCGGCACGTCGATATTCGGAAAGCGGGTGATCGGCAGATTGAAGAAGGCGTGCGCGCCCACCACCATCAGCAGGAAAAAGCCCAGAAGCGGCGCGACCGGATTTCGGATGGACCAGGCGGAAAAGTTCATCTTGCCGTTCTCGCTCAGTTGGACGCTTGCGGCGCTTGTTTGACGGGCGTGATGTGGTCGCCGTCGCGGACATAGGCGCCGGCCTTGGCCACGACCTCTTCGCCATCCTGCAGGCCCTTAACGATCTCGACATAAGCGCCGTCCTGGATGCCGGTCTCGACATTGACGAACTTGACGACGCCGTTCTCGACCTTGCGGGCGGAGGAGCCGTTTTCGTCGCTGTTGACGGCGGTCAACGGCAGGGCGACGCCCTGGGTCTCGCGGATAACGATCTCGGCGCTGCCGTACATGCCGGCGCGAGCCTTGTCGCCGTCATCGATGGAAATGTGAACCGCGCCCAGACGGGTCACGGAATCGACGATCGGCGCAACCAGACGCACTGAGCCCGAAAGCTTTTCGCGGCTGCCGGATAGCGAGATCAATGCCTTCTGCCCGATATTGATCTTGGTGATGTCGCTTTCGGACACGTCGACTACGAGCTCGAGCTTGCTGTCGCGGATGATGGTGAACAAGGGGTCGCCACTGCCATTGGCGATGGCGCCGATGCGGGCGTTGCGCGAGGCAACGGTGCCGGCAACCGGCGTCTTGATGCCGGTGCGGGCGAGTTTCAGGTCGGTATCGGCAATCTGGCTGTCGGTAACCTTGAGATCGGCTTCGGCAACGGCGATTGCCTGCTCGGCCGAGGCAACGCGCGCCTTGTTGGCGGCGGCCGTGGCGTTTGCCTGCTCGACGGAAGACGTCGAGACCGTGCCCCTTGCGCCCATGGCGACGGCGCGGGCACGCGCCAGTTCCGCCTCGTCCGCATTGGCATGAGCCTCGATAAGCTGCGCGCGCAATTGGGCAAGCGTCGCTTCGCCCTTGGCCTTCGTCGCCGCCATCTGGCTCTTCTGCAGGATCAGCGCGTCGTCGTTCAGCGTGGCGAGCGTGCCGTTAGCCTCGACCTTGTCGCCGACATCGGCGTTGAGCGATCGGACCGACAGGCCATCCACCTGCGGCTGGATATAGACCTCTTCCACGGCTTTCACCGTGCCGGTGGCGACCACCTTGTCGACCAGCTTTCGCGTTTGCGCCTGCGTGACGACGATGGCCGGCAGGTTCTGTTTCGGAGCGGTTACGGTGGGCTCTTCCGCGAAGGCAGCAGGCGCCGACAGAAGGGCAAGCAGCATTGCGGTCGTGCTCAGAAATCTATGCGGCGTGAGGGCCATGCGTCCGGTTCCAGTTCGGCATTTTGGGTAAAGGGGACTTCGCTGTTTCCGTCGCGAACACGGGGGATATGCATGCGGGCCGGCTTCGTCCGGCGGATCAACATCCGTCTGTCATGCCAGAAAGTCCCTCATCCTCAACTCGTTCCATTAAATGGGAGCGATTTCCAAATCCCGCAAGATCACGAGAAAATGATTTCTGCCGCGGGATGATTCTAGTGTGAGCAACGCTAGGAATCAATCACGGCAATGTGATGTCCGCATTCAAATACTTGATCGACGTCTGGCTTTTCATCCAGACGCAACGATAAAGCCAGCTTTTTGTGGTCGTTGTTACAAAATGAAAAAAACGCGCGAGTAAAGAAACCCGCGCGTTTCGGTCTTTTGTTTGCGCCGGGACTATTTCAGCGCAGCGTCGGTGATCTCGTGCGTGTAGGCGCCGGTCGGCTTCTTGTTGATGATCTTCTGGTCGAGAAGGGCCTCGACAGTGCGATCATAGAGCTTGGTTTCGAGCTTGCCGCTGCCGATCAGCTTTGCGACTTCGCCCATCATGCGCTTCTGATGGTTTTCGTCCTGACCGCCATTGTCCATGACGATTTCGGCGGCTTCATCCGGATGCTCGACGGCGTATTTCCAGCCCTTCAGCGAAGCACGGACGAACTTGACCATGTCGGCCTTGAACTTCGGATCCTTCAGCTTGTCTTCTTTGACATAGAGGCCGTCTTCCAGAAGGTCGATGCCGAGCTTGGAATAGTTGAAGACGGTGAGGTCTTCCGCCTTGAAGCCGGCATCGATCGCCTGCCAGTATTCATTGTAGGTCATGACGGAGATGCAGTCGGCCTGCTTCTGGACGAGCGGCTGGACGTCGAAGCTCTGTTTCAGGACGGTAACGCCATCCTTGCCGCCATCGGTCTTCAGGCCAAGCTTGTTCATCCACGCGAAGAAGGGATATTCGTTGCCGAAGAACCAGACGCCGAGCGTATGGCCCTTGAAATCCTTCTCTGTCTTGACCGGGCCGTCCTTCGGGCAAATCAGCTCGAGGCCGGACTTTTCGAAGGGCTGGGCGATGTTGATCAGCGGCACACCCTTTTCGCGGGCAACCAGAGCGCCACCCATCCAGTCGACGATCACGTCGGCGCCACCGCCGGCGATCACCTGTTCCGGCGCAATGTCCGGGCCGCCCGGCTTGATGTCGACGTCGAGGCCTTCTTCCTTGTAGAAGCCCTTGTCCTTGGCAACGAAGTAGCCGCCGAACTGGCCCTGTGCCACCCATTTTAGCTGCAGCGTCACCTTGTCGGCGGCGTTGGCGGCCTGAGCCATGGTCAGCGCCATGGCGCTCGCCATCAGTGTAAGCATCAGTTTTTTCATTGTCTTCACCCTTTTCCCTCTGAAGTTATGCCCTGATCCCTTGCCCAGGATCTTAGTCTACGTCTTTCCACCGCGGATAGACGGATGCCAGAACGTCGTCATCCTCTCGAGAATGGCGACGATGCCGTAGAAGACGGATCCCGCGATCGCGGCGACCGCGATTTCCGCCCAGACCATGTCGAGATTCAGCCGACCGTTTTCGGTCGAGATGCGAAACCCCATACCCGACATGGGTGTACCAAAGAACTCCGCCACGATGGCACCGATCATGGCCAAGGTCGAGTTGATCTTTAGCGCATTGAAAATAAAGGGAGCGGCGGCCGGCAGGCGCAGTTTGAACAGCGTTTGCCAATAGCCTGACGCATAGGTCCGCATAAGGTCGCGCTCGATGTTGCCGGCGGCGGCAAGGCCGGCGACGGTGTTCACCAGCATCGGGAAGAAGGTCATGATGACGACGACGGCGGCCTTGGATTGCCAGTCGAAGCCGAACCACATGACCATGATCGGCGCGACGCCGATGATCGGCATCGCCGAGACGAAATTGCCGATCGGCAGCAGGCCACGACGCAGGAAGGCGAAGCGATCGGCGAGGATGGCGACGACGAAGCCGCTGCCGCAGCCGATGATGTAGCCGATCAGGACGGATTTGAAGATGGTCTGCTGTATATCGGTCCAAAGTGTTGGAAGCGAGCTGACAATCCTTGCCCCGATGGCGCTCGGCGGCGGCAGCAGAACCAGGGAGACGCCGGCGCCGCGCGTCACGGCCTCCCATATGATCAGAATCCAGACGCCGAAAATCACCGGAATCAGCAGCCGCAGCCCATAATTGCCGACGGTGGAGTGTGGCCGGGTTGATGACAGCACAGAGACGCAGCGCCAAGCGAGAAGCCAGCCGGCCGCGACCAGCAGGAAGAAGGAGGGCTGCGCCTTGCCTTCGTTGCTGGTGATCTGGGACAGCAGCAGCCAGGCGGTTTCGTGCGCGCCCAGAAACAGGATGGCCGCAATGATCGCTGCCGGCAGAGTAGATTGGGAAAAAATCGCAGTGACGACGATGAGAAAGAAGACGAGTGCTACAATACTCGGCTGAATCGGCTCCGGCGCGCCCTCCGCAAACAGCGGTAGCGTAAGCGCGGCGGCAAGGCAAAGCAGGAGGGCAAGAAGACCCTGCCAGGAGAGCTGGATCAGTTTCATGCCGGCCTCCCTCCCATCGAGTGATTGACGATGCGTGCGGCAATTCCGACGATGGCGACAAGGATCGCCGCCAGTACCGAGCCAGCAACGAGTGCCGCCCAGATGTCGATCGTCTGGCTGTAATAGGAGCCTGCGAGCAGCTTGGCACCGATGCCAGCCACGGCTCCGGTCGGAAGCTCGCCGACGATGGTGCCGACGAGGCTTGCGGCAATCGCCACTTTCATCGAGGTGAAGAGAAATGGGATCGAGGCCGGCACGCGCAGCTTCCAGAAGGTCTGCGACGCGCTGGCATTATAGGTGCGCATCAGGTCCAGATGCATGACCTCCGGCGAACGTAGTCCCTTGGTCATGCCGACGGTGACGGGGAAAAACGACAGGTAGGTGGAAATCAGCGCCTTGGGGATCAGCCCGTCGATGCCCAGGGCGCTGAAGACGACGATGATCGTCGGCGCGATTGCCAGGATGGGGATCGTCTGCGATGCAATAATCCAAGGCATGAGACTGCGGTCGAGCGCGACCATATGCACGATGCCAACGGCAAAGAGAATGCCGAGCACGGTGCCGAAGGCAAAGCCGACAGCCGTGGGAGCGAGCGTTACCCAGGCGTTGTAGACAAGGCTGCGATTGCTGATTGGGGCTCGGAGAAAGGTGTTTTCGAAGACGTTCTGCGCCACCTGATGCGGCGCCGGCAGGATCGGTTTCGGCTGTGCCAGCGTCTTGCCTATGAACTCCATCGTCGTCGAGGTGACATTGCCGCGCCGGTCGAGGTCGCGCTGGAACGGCGCGTTGAGGATGACGGCGAAGATGTACCACAGCAAGACGATCGCCAGCACGATGGTCGTGACCGGCAGGAACTTGTGCTTGAAGAACTGCTCCTTATCCATGCTCATGCCCTCCCTTGCGCGGGAAACAGCATCAGGACCATGGCGACGATGCCGAGCCCGACGCCGGCCAGTTGCGGCAGGCTCAGCCGCTCGCCGAAGACGACGAAGGCAACGATGTTGACGACCACGAGCTGGGCGATGGACGAGGCTGATATCGCCAGCCCCAGCCCGCCCTCGCGCATGAGCCGGATCATCATAAGATTGCCGATGCAATAGAGGATGAGCGCCAGGATGAGGACGAACATGTTGTTGTTGGCGATATAGGTTCGCGAGGCGGTTGCTCCGCCGATGAAGACCGCCATGGCGCCGACGAGCCAGAGGAGGAATTGCGGGTTCATGATGTGATCCTATTCCTCATAGCTATGCCCGGCTCTCAGCCCTTCGCGGACGCGATGGGCGATCTCCAGGAATTCGGGTGTTTCGCGAATGTCGAGCGGACGCTCCAGCGGTAGCGTGGATTCGATGACGTCGGTGACGCGGCCGGGGCGGGGCGACATGACGACGATCTTGGTGGAGAGATAGACCGCTTCCGGGATCGAATGCGTCACGAAACAGATGGTCTTGTTCGTGCGCTTCCAGAGTTTCAAGAGTTGTTCATTGAGATGATCGCGAACAATCTCGTCGAGCGCGCCGAAGGGCTCATCCATCAGGAGCAGGTCGGCGTCGAAGGCGAGTGCGCGGGCGATCGACGCGCGCTGCTGCATGCCGCCCGAAAGCTGCCAGGGGAACTTCTTCTCGAAACCGGTGAGGTTGACCAGGTCCAGCGTCTGGGCGATGCGCTTGGCCTGCTCGTCCCTGGCATAACCCATGATCTCCAGCGGCAAGGCGATGTTCTTTTCGATGGTGCGCCAGGGATAAAGGGCCGGCGCCTGAAAGACATAGCCGTAGGCGCGGGCTTTGCGGGCCTCGTCCGGCGTCATCCCGTTGACGGTGATGTCGCCGGAGGTCTTGCGCTCGAGATCGGCGATGACGCGCAGAAACGTCGTCTTGCCGCAGCCGGAGGGTCCGATGAAGGAAACGAAATCGCCCTTGCTCACCTCGAGATCGACATTGCTCAGCGCATGCACCGGCCCGTCATTGGTCTCGTAGGTGAGACAGAGGTTCCGCGCGGAGACGACGGAGGAAGCGGACGACGTCATTAACACCTACCAGTCATGTTTTCGCCGCGTAGAGCGGCGGATTGCTTGTTATCCTGTTTGGCATTGCGGCAGCTTTGGAAGGCAACGCCGCGGCGCGGCTGCCCGATCCAGAGGAGCAATGCCATGAGCATATCATCGAAGCCCACCTGCCGTGTCGTGCGGCCCGGCGGCACCTATGCCGGCAAGCAGGGCTTTAGCTATTTCGAGGGGATTGCCGCCGAGACCGTCGGCTCGGCAGGCATCTGCATGCATCTCCTGACCATCCCGCCGGGCGGCCGCGCCAAGGCGCATTTGCACGCCGCGCATGAGACGGCGATCTATGCGCTCGCCGGCGAGACGCATTGCTGGTTCGGGGATCAGCTGGAAGAGCACGTTATCGTTCGCGCCGGCGAGATGTTCTACATTCCGGCCGGCGTGCCGCATCTGCCTGCCAATCTCAGCGACCAGCCGGCGACGGCCATCATCGCCCGCACCGATCCGAACGAGCAGGAAAGCGTCGTCCTGTTGCCGGATCTGGAGCGGTTGGTGCCGCGTTGATGTTCTACCTTCTCCCCGGCGGGGAGAAGGTAGAAAAACGCCGGAGCTTTCGCTGTTCCAAATGACCAAGCGTTACACCCCGCTTGCGGGGATGCCGCTGCGCTGGACCTTGCGCGGCGCGGTGACTTCCTTCCAGGTCGAAAGCGCCCGGTTGGCGGCGGTGAAGGGGTCGCGCTTGACGAACTCGCCGTGGCCCTGCTGGGTCTTGATCGTGCCTTCCTCGATGGCGACCACGCCGCGGGTCAGCGTATAGCGCGGCAGGCCGGTCACGTCCTTGCCCTCGAAGACGTTGTAATCGATCGCCGATTGCTGCGTCTTGGCGGCGATGGTTTTCGAGCGCTTCGGGTCCCAGACGACGATATCGGCATCGGCGCCGACGAGGATCGCGCCCTTCTTCGGATAGCAGTTGAGGATCTTGGCGATGTTGGTCGAGGTCACCGCCACGAATTCGTTCATGGTCAGGCGGCCGGTGTTGACGCCGTAGGTCCAGAGCATCGGCATGCGGTCTTCAAGCCCGCCGGTGCCGTTCGGGATCTTGGTGAAATCGCCGAGGCCAAACCGCTTCTGCTCTGTCGTAAAGGCGCAATGGTCGGTGGCGACCACCTGCAGCGAGCCGGAGGCGAGGCCGGCCCAGAGGCTGTCCTGATGCTGCTTGTTGCGGAAGGGCGGCGACATGACACGGCGGGCGGCATGGTCCCAATCGGCGTTGGCATATTCGGTTTCGTCCAGCGTCAAATGCTGGATCAGCGGCTCGCCATAGACGCGCATACCCTTCTGGCGGGCGCGACGGATGGCTTCATGGGCCTGTTCGCAGGAAGTATGGACGATATAGACGGGAGAGCCCGCCATGTCCGCGATCATGATGGCGCGGTTCGTCGCTTCGCCTTCGACTTCGGCGGGGCGGGAATAGGCATGCGCTTCCGGGCCGTTATTGCCCTCGGCCAGCAGCTTTGCCTGCATCTGTGCCACCACATCGCCGTTTTCGGCATGGACGAGCGGCAGCGCGCCCAACTCGGCGCAGCGCTGGAAGGACGAGAACATCTCGTCGTCATCCACCATCAGCGCGCCCTTATAGGCCATGAAATGCTTGAAGGTGTTGATGCCCTTGTCGCGGACGATGGCTTCCATCTCGTTGAAGACCTG
>DASVPC010000067.1:0-14599 GCA_036383055.1 Rhizobium sp.
GTCGGGCGGCACCAGCCTTCGCCGCAGTTCATCCCAGCCGGCAATCTCATGAACGGCCTCGTATTTGATGATTCTCTCCAGGATATCAGCCGGCGTCGACCAGTCGATCGGGCGCAGCGTCAGGAAGCCGCGATTGAACCACGACCCGAAGAGATGGGCGAAATCGGCGTCCACGGCACGGAATTGCTCTGTTGCATCCTTCATGCCCAGCAGGCGCTCACGCATCTCTACCAGTTTTGCCGTACCCTTGGGCGCAAGATTGAGCCTGCGCACCAGCTCCTGGCGGCGCGGCTCAGCCGCCTGATGCAGATCGATAAGCGCGTTCGAATTCCTGTCGCTGCGATAGCGGTCGATGGCCTTGTCCAGTTTGAGAACATCGGGGCCGAACTGGTCGTGGAGCATCAGCATGAAATCCCGCTGACCAGTCGGATCGAGTTCAGACCAGCGCTGAAGGATCTCGGCAGCCAGGGCCATGCCCGAGGCTTCGCCCCGGCTCGACAGAAGCATGTTGCACAGCGTTTCGAGCGTCGTCTCCGCTTGAACTGGCTCGGCGCGCGTGCCCACCGCGAGCAGTCTGCGGCCGCGATCCGTGATGCTCTGCATCATGTCGCTGAAGAAGGAGATGCCTGCCATGTCAGTATCCTCCTGGCGAAGCGGGATTGGTTGGAAACAGCTCTCCCAAGCGTTTCCGGTACATCATAGCAGCTCTGACGAGCGCGTTCATTTGTGTGCGACATATCTATTGTGGTATCGTTCTTAAGTTATCTTGTGCGCAAAGTAAACAATCTTGCATACAATAATTTGATTTTTGCATTGGAGAACGTGGCAAACATGTCCGAGAATGTCGTTCAACGCCTGCGCGACGAGATCGAAAACGGTATCATTTCAAACGACTTCGCCCCCGGCGAACGGTTGGACGAGGTGCAATTGGCCACGCGCTTTGGCGTATCGAGAACGCCGATACGCGAGGCGCTGATGCAGCTGAACGCGATCGGGCTGGTGGAAATCCGTCCGCGCCGCGGCGCAATCGTGATCGATCCGGGGCCGCATCGCATTTTCGAGATGTTCGAGGTGATGGCCGAAATCGAGGGCATGGCCGGTTCGCTGGCGGCACGGCGGCTGACGGACGCCGATCGCGCTGCGATTCTTGCGGCTCATGCCGACTGCAAGCGCTCGTCCTCCGCCGGCGACAGCGACGCCTATTATTATGACAACGAGCGCTTTCACAGGGCGATCTATGCCGCCAGCCACAATGATTTCCTCTCGGAGCAATGCGTGGCGCTGCACCGCCGCCTGCAGCCCTATCGGCGTCTTCAACTGCGCGTCCGCAATCGTGTCGCGACATCGTTTTCCGAGCATGATGCGGTTGTGGAGGCGCTTTTTGCCGGCGACGCGGAACGCGCACGCACGCTTCTGCGCCAGCATGTTAGCATTCAGGGCGAGCGCTTCAGCGATCTCGTGTCGACCTTGTCGCGCAGGTAGCCTGTCGGGGCCGACGCATCACTTCTTTGGCAGCGACACGGTGCCGGCTGTATCCAAAGCGGGAACTGTGCCATGAAGCATGGACTCTAAACACAACATCTTTGAGCGGTGCGATCATGAAGAAAATCGGTTTCCTGTCGTTCGGGCACTGGACGCCCTCACCGCAATCGCAAACCCGCTCGGCAGCCGACGCGCTTCTGCAGTCCATTGATCTCGCCGTCGCGGCCGAGGATCTGGGCGCGGACGGAGCCTATTTTCGCGTCCATCACTTCGCCCGCCAGCTTGCCTCGCCCTTCCCGTTGTTGGCGGCTGTCGGCGCCAAAACCAGCCGTATCGAGATCGGCACGGCCGTCATTGACATGCGCTACGAAAACCCGCTCTATATGGCTGAGGATGCCGGCTCGGCCGATCTCATCGCCGGCGGGCGCCTACAGCTCGGCATCAGCCGTGGTTCCCCCGAACAGGTCATCGATGGATGGCGTCACTTCGGCTATGCACCGCCCGAAGGAGAGAGCGAGGCCGACATGGCCCGGCGCCATGCTGAAGTCCTGCTCGACGTGCTGCAAGGCGAAGGCTTTGCGCAGCCGAACCCACGGCCGATGTTCCCCAATCCTCCGGGTCTGCTGCGGCTCGAGCCACATTCGGAAGGCCTGCGCGAGCGGATCTGGTGGGGCGCAAGCTCGAATGCCACGGCGCTTTGGGCAGCCAAACTCGGGATGAACCTGCAAAGCTCCACCCTCAAGGACGACGAGAGCGGACTTCCGTTCCACGTCCAGCAGGCCGATCAGATCAGGGTGTACCGTGAGGCGTGGAAGGCGGCGGGCTACAAGCGCGAGCCGCGCGTATCGGTCAGCCGCAGCATTTTCGCGCTGATAAATGATCGAGACCGCGCCTACTTCGGAAACGGCAATCAGGGCGAAGACAAGATCGGCTTCATCGACGACAAGACCCGGGCAATCTTCGGCCGCAGCTATGCGGCCGAGCCCGACGCTCTGATCAAGGAACTGGCACAGGACGAAGCCATCGCGGAAGCCGACACGCTGCTCCTCACCGTGCCGAACCAGCTCGGCGTGGAGTATAACGCGCATGTGATCGAAGCAATCCTCACCCACGTCGCCCCGGCCCTCGGCTGGCGTTAACGCCAGCCACGGATTGACGCGCCCCTGCCGGCGCTTCTCATTGGTCGAGATAGCGCTCCGTCAGGCGCGCCCACATGGCGGCCCCGACCGTCAGGCTTTCATCGGCGAAATCATATTTGGCGCTGTGCAAGATTGCCGAATTGACACCATTGCCAAGGCGAAGAAAGCTGCCTGGCTTGTGTTCGAGATAGTGGGAGAAATCCTCGCTGCCGGGAATGAGCGCGCAGGTGCCGACCTTGTCGGCGCCGACGAGCTCTTCGGCAACAGTACGAGCAAATTCCGTTTCCTTTTCGGAGTTCACGACAACGGGGTGACCATGCAAGTAGTCGATGGCAACCTGCGCTCCGTATCCCTCCGCCACCGCTTCCGATAGTTTCTTGATCCGCGCTTCGAGGAGCTCGCGCACCTTTGGATCGAAGGAGCGGATGCTGAGCAGCATCTTTGCGCTTTCAGGGATGACGTTTGCCGCTTCGCCCGCATGGATCGAACCCACGGTAATCACGGCCGTCTGTGTCGGATCGATGCTGCGAGAAACAACCGATTGCAGCGCGACAACGAGATTGCAGGCGACGACGACCGGATCGATCGTCAAATGCGGGCGCGAGGCATGTCCGCCCTTGCCCGTAATGGTGATCTCCGCCGTGTCGGCCGCAGCCATCAGCGGGCCGGAGCGCATCAGCCAGGTGCCTTCGGGCGCACCGGGATGATTGTGCAGGCCGAAGATCGCGTCACACGGAAAGCGTTCGAAAAGACCATCATCGATCATCGCCTGGGCGCCGCTCCTCGCACCGGCCTCTTCGGCGGGCTGGAAGATGAGGTTCACGGTACCGTTGAAACGACGGGTGCGCGCCAGATATTCGGCCGCGCCGAGCAACATCGTCGTGTGGCCATCATGACCGCAGGCATGCATTTTTCCCGGAACATTGCTGGCATAGGGCTTGCCGGTCTGCTCGTTGATCGGCAGCGCATCCATGTCAGCACGGATGGCGATGCTCTTCGTGCCCGCACCAACCTTCAGGCGGGCGACGACACCATGGCCACCAACATCGCGGTGAACTTCGTAGCCCCAGGCCTCCAGCTTCTCAGCCACGAAGCGGGCGGTCTCGGCCTCCTCGAAGGATAGCTCCGGATTAGCGTGTAGGTGCTGCCGGATACCGGTCAGTTCGGCTTTCATCGGTTCGAAATCCGAGAGGCGGGCAAAGTCGTTGTCGAGGGTCATGGCTGTTCCAGTGGTTTGCATGAGCGCTACGCCAGCCCTAATGAGGCTGGCGATCCCGCATCTGATCGAGAGCCGCCGCGCTAAATGAAGCGCGACAGGAAGCTTCTGGTGCGCGGATGCTGGGGATTGCCGAGCACATCGTCCGGCCGGCCCTGCTCGACGACCTTGCCGCCATCCATGAACACAACACGGTCGGCCGCTTCGCGGGCAAAACCGATCTCATGAGTGACGACGATCATCGTCAAGCCCTGCTTGGCGAGATCCCGCATGGTGGCAAGCACCTCGCCAACAAGCTCCGGATCGAGCGCAGACGTCGGCTCGTCGAAAAGCATCAGCGTCGGCTTGATCGCCAACGCCCGGGCAATCGCCACGCGCTGCTGCTGGCCGCCGGAGAGCTGGCGCGGGTAATTATCGGCCTTGGCCGAAAGCCCGACCCGCTCCAAAAGGACACGCGCATTCTCGATCGCCCTGGCGCGGCTTTCGCCATGGATGCCGACCGGCGCCTCGATGATGTTCTGCAGCACCGTCATATGCGGATAGAGATTGAACTGCTGGAACACCATGCCGATCTTGCGGCGTTGCAGGGTAATCGCATGGTTGGACAGGCGCTCCAGCCGGCCCTTGCGAAGGCGATAGCCGATCTGCTCCCCATCAACCTCGATCGATCCGCGATCGATGGACTCAAGGTGGTTGATACAACGCAAGAAGGTCGATTTTCCGGATCCGGACGGTCCGAGAATGACCACCACCTCGCCCGGTGCGACATCGAGATCGATGCCTTTCAGGACTTCGAGGTGATCGAAAGACTTATGGACGTTACGAGCCCGCACAAGCGGCACCACGGTCGCGATCGCGTTCATTGGCCTGCCTCCTGTGCTACTAGCTGGGACGAGGTCGGTGCAGCTAGCGCAATTTCTCTCGCAGGCTTAGCCCCGCCGGAACGGCGGTCACCACGGCCGTAGTAGCGCTCGATATAGCTCTGGCCGACATTGAGCACCGAGGTGATCAACAGATACCAGATGACGGCGACCAGCAGCATCGGCACGACTTCGAAAGTGCGATTATAGATCGACTGGACCGAATAGAGCAGATCCGCCATGGCGATGACGCTGACGAGCGAGGTCGCCTTGATCATGCTGATAAGCTGATTGCCGGTGGGCGGCACGATCGAGCGCATGGCCTGTGGGATGATGATACGGCTGAGCGCGCGGGCACGCGTCATGCCGAAGGCCTCGGCCGTCTCGAACTGGCCCTTGTCGACGGACAGCAGGCCGCCGCGGATGATCTCCGCCATATAGGCAGCCTCATTCAGCGCCAGACCGGCGATCGCCGCTGTCATTGGACTGATGACCGAATTCGTATCCCAGCTCACGAAGGTCGGGCCGAAGGGAATGCCGATCGAAAGCGTCGGAAACAGGGTCGAAAGATTGTACCAGAAGATCAGCTGAACGAGCAGCGGCGTGCTGCGGAAAAACCAGATGAAAAGAGAGGCCAGCGAATTCGCCAGACGGTCCTTCGACAATCTGGCGATTGCCAGCAGCAGGCCGAGCACGATACCGAACGCCATGGCAACGACTGTCAGGCCCAGCGACACGTAGAGGCCGCTGATGACAGTCGGGTCGAAGAAATAATGCGCCACAACCGACCAGCCGAAATTCTCGTTGCCGGCGACCGACCAGGTGAAATAGGCCGCAATCGCCAACGTGACGACCCAGGCCGCCAGACGGCCCAACGGAAAAGGGCTATGGGCGTTGGCCACATCCCTAGCATTCGCATCGCCATCCGGCGATGCGATGTTGTCGGCCGCCGTACTCATTTCGGCAACGTCCCGCCGAGGTTGATGCCCGGCTCCTTGATCATGTTGTTCTCAAGGCCCCACTTCTTCATGATCGCGGCATAGGTGCCATTGTCCATCAGAAGCTTGACGGCATCCCGCAGCACCGGACCGAGCGGCGACCCCTTAGGCACGACAGCGCCCTGATATAGATCCTCGAAGCCGTTCTTCTGGCCGACGCCCGTCAATTCAAGCTGTCCGTTTGCCTGCGAAACGAAATAGGTGAGCGGCGCCTGCGACGAGAAGAAGGCATCCGACCGCTTGGACCGGACTGCGAGGATAGAGCTCGGCTGATCGGTAAAGGACTGAACCTCGATTGCCCCCTTGCCGTCAGTCTTACACTTCTCGGCCTGGACCTGGATGACCCTCTCGGCGGAACCGCCGGCCATGACGGCGATGCGCTTGCCGCAGGCCGTGTCGAGCGAGGTGATGCCTTTCGGATTGCCCTTCTGGACGGAGAAGACAACAAATTCCTGAACCCAGTCGACGAAATCGTTCGCCTCTTCGCGGCTCTTGAAATCACCCACCGGGCCGAAGGCGAATTGATAGCGACCGGAATTGATGCCGGCCAGCAGAGCGGGCAAACCACCGACCGTCTCATGCGCGATCTTCACGCCGAGCACCACACCGATGGCATCGGTCAGATCGGCGCTGGCGCCGGTCAGTTCGGTGCCGGTGACGATCTCATAGGGAGGAAACGAACCGTTGTTGACGGAAATCATCTTGCCGGCCGTGCGGATGCTCTCGGGCAGCTTGGCCCGCAGCTCTTCATTCACCGACAGCTTTGGAAGGCCGGCATCCTGCGCGAACGCGGCACTGGAGATCATCAGGCTTGCCAGGGCAAGGTAAGTTACTTTCTTAAACGACATGCACGTTCCCCTTTTTTTGATTGTATTCCTGCGTTTCAGCCGGCAGCCTTAGCGTCGATGCGGCTGCCATCGGTGTCGAACTGAAAGAGCTCCTCCGGCGTCAACAGCCGGGGCAGGATACCCTGCACATGCAGTTCATTGGCGAAATCATGGATCATGGCCCGATTGACCGCAAAGCCGCTCGCATCCCAGCCCTGCGGCAGCTCGACCGATGAATTCAGAAGTTCATCGAACATCCAGGGTGTGGTCTCGGCATATTTACGCCGTTTGCTCAGCCACATACGCTGGGATTCGTCGATCAGTGCGCTGAGTTCGGCAATCACCCAGGGATGTTCGGCAACGAAATCGGCCTTCAGGCCGATGAGATGCATGCCGGGGACATAGCCGACCTCATCGAAATATCGGCGCTCAGCACCGCGAAAATCGGAAAGCACCTGCCGGAAGGGCGAACCCTTCGCGAAATAGCCGTCCGGCATGAACGGCGTGAAGATCGCGTCCAGTTCGCCGTCCCTCAAAAGGTCTACCATGGGCCGCTCGCCTGGCGCCGCCTCGATGCGGCCGGGACGGCCGAAGCCGTCGAGACGATCGACGATCGGATGCGCCTCGGTCAGGCGCCCCGCATACCACATGGCATCCTCGACGCCGACGCCCTCCCGACGAAGTGCTGCCCGCGTCCAGGTATTGCCGGAATCGCGCCAGCCGGTGACACCGATGCGCTTGCCCGCCAGATGGCCAAACTCCGCAATGGGGCTGCCTTTCGTTGTGATGATGCAGCGGTGACGAAAACCGCGCATGATGAAATTCGGAATACCCACGACACTTTCGTCGCCATCGATGCGAAGCTGCGTATAGCGGCTGAACGACATTTCCGCCGCATCATAGGCGTCACTCTTTCCGACATGCGAAACCAGGGTACCGATCCTGTCCACCTTGATGTCGAGCTTTGGAGAAGAGACGTCGCCGAGGACGAGCGGCGTCATGTAGTCCCAGTCACGAAGGGCAAGGCGGAGAATAAGAGGCATGGACATTCACTCGCTGAAATCTTGTTTTCGAAGTGAATAAATGTTCAAATGAAGCCGATCAAATGTTATTACGTTATTGAACATTAAAAATGGCGCGGAAATGAGCGAAGGCAGAAATGCGGGATGGTTTGCCGAAAAATTGAGCGACAGGACCATTCGGGGGATCGCCATTGGAACCAGCGCACTGATCCGCGCCGGCGCTTTGCCGGTCGGCACGAAGCTGCCGCCCATCCGCGATCTCGCCTTCGCGCTCGGCATCAGCCCCGCCACCATCTCGGAGGCCTGGAGCGAACTCAGGCGCCAGAAGATCATCAGCGGGCGGGGTCGCAACGGCACCTGGGTCAGCGGCGATCGCTTCGTCGCCAAGCCGGCACGACTGGCAAGCAACGGACATTACGGCGAGGACGTCCTCGACCTCACCGCTGCCGTACCGGACGTCAGCCTGCTCCCGAAGCTCGCGGAAGCAATGGCCTACGGTGCCTCGGCAGAAAACCTCAACAGCTATGAACGCAACCGCATCCTACCGGAGCTGGAGGCGGCGATGCGCAAGACCTGGCCTTACGAGCCGGAAGCGTTTCTCGCGACAAATGGCGGCTACAACGCCGTCTATACGCTGGCGCATGCCCTGATCGCGCCGGGAGAAACGGTCGCCATCGAAGACCCGACGGGCATGCGCCTTCTGGATATTTTCGAAGATCGCGGCGCGCGCGTCATTCCCGTACAATGCGATTCGGAAGGGCCACTGCCTTCATCATTACAAGCGGCGATGGAACATCGGCCTGTAGCCTTCATCTTCCAGCCGCGCCTGCATTCGGTCACCGGCCAAACCGTCAGCCACCAGCGCATGGACGCTCTGGAGCGCATCCTCAGAGACACCGATACGCTGATCGTCGAGGACGACGGCATGGGCGACATCTCCGCCGCGCCGCGCCATTCGCTGGGGCACCGTTTTCCCGATCGGGTGATCCACATCTTCTCTTTTTCGAAGACGCACGGGCCGGACCTGCGTCTCGCCGTGCTCTCAAGCTCGCGGGCAATCGTCGAACAGATCCAGTCCTACCGGAGCTTCAGCGCCGGCTGGACGAGCCGCATCCTGCAAGCCGCGACCGCCTGGCTGCTGCATGACGAGGCAACCCAGGACACGGTACAGCGCGCACGCGCCATCTATCAGAACCGTCGCGACGACCTTGTCGGCGCCCTGCGAGACAGGGGCGTCAACGCGGCACAGGGCCACGGCCTTTGCGCCTGGATTCCCGTTACCTCCGAACCCTTCGCGATGGTAACCTTGGCTGCGCGCGGCATTGCCGCTCATCCCGGCGCGAAGTTCTCCAACCTGCCGAGCAACCACCTGCGCGTTGCAACTGCCACCCTCTCCGACCGCTGCGAGGAGGTTGCAAGCTCGATTGCGTTGTCGGCCATCTATGACTGAGGCACTCTATCAACGAGCTTGGCCGGCGAGCGCCGCATCGCTGTTTTGCGCGCCGGATACTTCATGGGGCCGCGTGCAACAAAGGACGAAACGCCGATAACGCAGGGTCCGCAACCGATTTCTCAGATCGGCAGTCTGTCGCTGGGCTGCGGCGATCGGTTGGTGGGAACCGATCTCCATACCCTCGAAACCCGCTGCTTCGATTAGCGGCGCGAGCTTTTCCACGGTGAGGCCGGTGCCAAACGGCAGCCGTCCCATGATGCTCTGATGCCGGTCGCTCATGGCGCCGTCGTAGTGTGGATCGATCCCGGCCACGCGGTCGATCAGGCCGATGACGAAGGAGGCAACCCGTCCGACAAGCGTGGGCTTTGCCCAATCACCGTCGAAGATCAACAGTTTTCCGCCTGGTTTCAGAACCCGATACCAGTCCGCAAACGCCTGATCTGGTCTCGTCAGCGTCCAGACGAGATGACGGCAGACGACGGCATCATAACGCTCATCCGGCTCCATCGTCCGTTCCGCATCGGCAAGGATGAAACGCACACCCTCCCGCTTGGCATGTTTGCGGCGCGCAACTGCAAGCATCGCCTCGGAAAAATCGAGCGCCGTCACCTGATGCCCAAGAGAGAGCAGCACGTTGGTTACCTCACCGGTGCCGCAGGCAAGCTCGAGCACCTTCAACGGGTCGCTGCCAAGACCGCGCTGAACCGCAGCGGCCCAAGCATTCAGCTCCGGCCCAGGAGGAATGCGATGGCCGAAGGCGAGGTCGAAAGTCCTGGATCGTTCCGACCAGTATTCGCGAATATCTTCCTTCAGATGATGATTGTGGCCCTGCATGTTTACGATGCCCTGACCTTGGCACCTTCGGGCTGAGTGTCATCGATGACCCGCAATGGCCGGCGCGGATTTGCCGTCGCCCGATAGCGGATCAAGCAGCTGCCATCACTGTCATGTTCCACCTCGACATCCACGCCAAACACATCGCGAATGCATTCGGCCGTCAGCACCTCACCCGGCGTACCGAGCGCCACCAGCCGTCCATTGTTCATGACGGCGAGGCGATCACAGAACATGGCGGCATGGTTGAGATCATGCAGGGCCGCAACCACGGTCAGATCCTGCCGGCGCACGAGATCCAGAAGGCCGATCTGGTGACCGATGTCGAGATGGTTCGTCGGTTCGTCGAGGAGCAGGATCTTCGGCTGTTGCGCAAGTGCGCGGCCGATATGCAGCCGCTGGCGCTCGCCGCCCGAAAGCGTGTGCCAGAGCCGGCCGGAAAGATGGAGCATATCGACATTGGCAAGGGCGCTCTCGACGATTGCATCATCCGCCGCCGACCAGGGCGACAACGCGCCCAAATAGGGCGTGCGGCCGAGTTCAACGGCCTGTCTGGCCGTAATCCGCTCACCGGTCTCCGCCTGTTGCTCCACCAGGGCCAGACGCCGGGAGAGTTCGCGCCGTCCGAGAGAGCGGATCGGCGTGCCGTCCACAAGGATCTCGCCGGCCTTCGGGCTGCGGATGCCGGACAGCATCATCATCAGGCTGGTCTTGCCCGAACCGTTCGGCCCGATGATGCCGAGAAACTCGCCGGTACGGACGTCCAGCGATATGTCCCGCACGATGGCTTGACCGCCGGCATTCCACGAAACATTCCTTGCCGACAGGGTCATGCGCGCGCCCTTTTCTGGCTCAAAATCAAGGCGAAGGCGGGCGCTCCGACAAGAGCGGTGATCACCCCGATCGGCAGGACCTGGCCGTGGATCAGGGTGCGCGACAGGATGTCGGCCGCGATCATGAAGATGGCGCCGATCAGGGCCGCTGCCGGCAGAAGCACGCCATGACGGACACCCACCAGCATTCGCGCAGCATGCGGGATGACCAGCCCGACAAAGCCGATGGAGCCGACGATCGACACCATGACGGCGGTCATCATCGCGGATGTGCCGACGAGGACGAGATAGGTGCGGCGCACCAAAATGCCGAGCGAGGCGGCCGACTCCACGCCGAAGGTGAAAGCATCGAGCGACCGGGCATGCCAGAGGCAGATGATCAACCCCAGTAGTGCGGCGGGAATTGCCAGCCAGGCATCCGGCCAGCGCACGCCGGAGAGATTGCCGAGCAGCCAGAACATGATGCCGCGCGCCTGTTCAGCCGTTGCCGCCTTGGTGACGATGAAGGAGGTGAGCGCGTTGAAGAGCTGCGAGCCCACGACCCCGGCCAGAATGATCGCGGCTGTTCCGCGCCCCGCCCTGACGGCCAGCAATGCGACGAGAGCGAAGGCGACGAGCGCACCGAGGAAAGCTCCCATCGGCATCGTCAGGACGCCCGCACCCAGACCGAGGATCGCGACACCGACGGCGCCGGTAGAGGCGCCGGCGGAAATGCCGAGGATATAGGGATCGGCCAGCGGATTGCGCAGCAGCGACTGCAGCACGACACCGGACAGGGCAAGTGCCGCCCCGCAAGAGGCTCCAACGACCGCGCGGCTCAGCCGATAGCTCCAGACGATCCCCTCATCGATCGGCTCGAGCGAGTAACCGGCACCCCAAAGCCGATTGGCCACGGTCTTGGCGACAGTTTCGAACGGAATCGAGGTCTCGCCGATCGCCGCGCCCAGCCAGAGCGCGGCAACAAGAATGGCGAGCGCCAAGGCGATTGTACCCGTTCGTCCGATCGATGAGAGGACGCGGCTCACTGCGTCAGGCCGGCCGCAGCGATGGCATCAGCAAGCGCCTCTATGCCTTCGATGGTACGGATGGTGGGGTTCATCGCCTGCGCATCCATCTCGAAGACATGACCACTTTTGACGGCGGGCATCAGGCTTGCGACCGGGTCCTTTTCCAGGAATTTGCGCTTGGCCTCCGCGCTATCCAGCGGATAGCGGCGGCGCTCCATCGCGGCCGCCACGATCATGCTCGGATTGGCCTTGGCAATCGTCTCCCAGCCGACGGTCGGCCATTCGTCATCGGTCTCGATGATATTCTTGATGCCGAGCGCCGACATGATGTAGCCCGGCGCCCCATTACGACCAGCCACATAGGGATCGGCATCCTTGGCGCTAGAAAACCAGAAGACCGCGGAAAGCTTGCCCTGCGCGGAGGCAACCTTGGCGCGTGCCGCCGCTTCGCGCTGCTTCAGATCGGCGACCACTTCCTCGCCTTTGTCCTGCACATTGTAGATCTTGGCGAGATCGCGGATCTCCTGATAGACGAGGTCCATGGTGAAGACCTGATGGCGGATGCCGTCACTCGCGGCAGAGTTTTCCTTGCCGATGCAATCCGACGGCGAGGTGTAGACCGGAATACCCAGTTCCTCAAACTGTTCCGGCTTTGCGACCACGCCTTCGGGTCCCACCTGCCACTGGAATTGAACAGTGACGATATCCGGCTTCTTACCGACGACGCTTTCGAAACTTGGATCGTTGTCGGCAAGGCGCTCGATCTTGGCGTTGACGTCCTCATAACCCTTGAGGACCGGCCCGACCCAGAGCGCTGTGCCCACCACCTTGTCGGCAACACCGAGACGATAGAGGATTTCCGTCGTGCTTTGGCCGATAGAGACCGTGCGCGACGGCACCTTCTGGATGGTGATCTGCTGGCCGCAATTCTGGAGCGTGAGAGGATAGCTGGTTTCCGCCGCTCCCGCCTGCCCCGGCAAGCCGGCGACGATCAACGACATGGCAAAGAGGCCGGCGCGCAATGGCCGCTTAAAAATGGTCTTCATTATAATTCCCCAAAGTGATGTGAACGCCGCCCGAAAAGGGCGATGGTGAAGGTCAGAATGCCCAACAGGCAGTCCGAACAGTCGAATGATCGTCAAAATTCGGGGAAGACAGCGCATCAAGGCGCTGCGAAGCGTGAAGGATAGTCATGTCCTGCTCCTGTTTCGGGCATCCCCGCCCGTGACAATGGATAGATCTTCGACGGCAGGTCTCCTGGCTCACGGATATCAGTCGTCCACCTGCCTTCCCGCGCCTGATTGGCACAGTGGCACGGCACCTTTCGGCGCCACGAGGATGGACGGCAATCCGCTTACAGTTGCGGGGGCAGCCACGGTCTCGGTCCCTTTTGGGTCGTCCTCACCGTGTTCCCTATTAATCCCCTCGGAGTCATCGTCGGGGAACCGTCTCGTCCAGTTATGCCAAGCACGACGGTTGCGTCAAGCCGCGAAGACGCCCACTTGAAAATACCCCTCGCGGCAAAGCCTCCGGCCATCGTTGATCTGGATATCATGATATATCCTTTTGGTTACGTAATAACATTACGTTCGCTATCAAACTTTCTGACAGCTGTCCAGTTTGCACGATCCGTTTTATGAGACGCTGTGGAATAGTTGCCGAGACCGGCATGACCAGGCAGCGCGATAGGTGACGGCTGCCTGCCGGTCCGGCGCAGACATGCTGATCCGATTACGGATATCTCGGGCTCGACTTCAGGCGAAATCGGGACAGAGGCACGGCGATGCCAAGTTCACTCCCTTGGCAGGCCTTCGGGCCGAAGATGCTTCTTGAGCGCGGCGATGCGGAAGATGGCATTCGGGGCGCCATATCCCCGGTAACCATCACGCTGAACGATCTCGAAGAAGAAGCCTTCGCCGAAGGTGCCGCTATAGAGCTGGAAGAATTCGCCGTGTTCGTCGCGGTCATAGAGAATATTCTCCGCCTTCAGCCGCTCGGTCAGTTCCGGATCGAGACCGAAGCGCGCTTCGACGTCACCGTAATAATTCGGTGAGATGGGCAAGGGCTGAAAACCGTTCGTCCGCAACGCTTCGGCGGTCTCGAAGATGTCGTCGGTCTGGAAGGCGAGATGCTGTACACCGGAACCGAATTTTTCCGCGATGAAGTGACCGGCGAGCGTCCGGCGGTTCTCCGCCCCGTTCAGCGTGATCCGCAGCGTGCCCGCGTCATTTTCCACCACCTGGCTACGCACCACGCCGGCCGGATCGATGATGTCGACCATCGGCGTCTTGTGGGTCTCGAAGATCGAGCTGTAGAAGAGAAGCCAGGTCAGCATCTCGTCATAGGCGACCGTCTGGGCGATGTGGTCGACATGCCGAAGGTGGGCCGGCGCTACCTCCACATCGTCCTCGACGGCCAGAAAATCGATTTCGGCGAAATGACCGAGATCGCCCTTATCATCGATGAGATAGATCAATCCGCCGCCGACACCGCGGATCGCCGGCATCTCCACTTCGCCCGGAGCAACCGGCTGACCGAAGGGCTCGGCACCGAGAGCAACCGCCCGGGCAAGCGCAGCCTGGGCATCGTCGACGATGAGCGCCATCGCATAGGCCGGGGTGCCGTGCACGGCGAAGGAGGAATTGGCAAACCCGGCGCTGTCGGTATTGACGAGAATGCGGATATCGCCCTGCTGAAAGAGGCTGACCGTCTTCGTCCTGTGCACCGCCACTTTGCGGAAGCCGAGCGTGCGCAAGAGACCGATGAGATCGCCCGCATCCTCCTCGTCGGCGGAAAATTCCACGAAGCCCACACCTTTTACCGGTACGCGCTCAGGCATAGCCGGGACGCTCAGACCGCTGGCATTGGGATTGCGGCGCACCTGGTCACCAAGATAAATCAGCGAACGATATCCATCAGCGGCGATCG
>DASVPC010000068.1:0-3216 GCA_036383055.1 Rhizobium sp.
CCAATATTGGGAAAAGCAGAACGTTTACGGCCAAATTGATCAGATACAAAGGCATGATTATCGGTATGACGCGGAAGGCGCCGGCGCGGATGCGCCAACCAACGGCGGCGATAAATAAACCAAATGCAATGGTCAGGAGCGGGGTTATCGGACCATTGTCCCAAGAGCCATTGGCCAAGGCCAGAGCGGTCGTAGAAAGTCCGGCGAGGAAGATCGGCAGTCCACTCATTCTTGCCGCATAAGTCGCACTTTTGTGGTCAGATATTCTGATCCAGTACCATCGTTGATCCTCTTTTTCCGTCACCCTTCGATACCGCCCATTCACTGCAATGACATTGTCGGCCATCGCATAAATTGTGGGTATCGTAAACACCAGTTCCCAAAAGCCGCCTTCACTCCAGCAAACTTCACCCCATTATGGTAACCGAAACAAAACAATCGGCTACGTATGGCGAATGCCGAGCCCATCGACAAAAAGCTTTTCCAGATATCGGGCAGCATCCTCGAAACGCCCCTCGCCCGAATGCTCCTGCCCCAGGACCGCACGCACCTGCACGTCGAAATCCGCATAGTGCTGCGTCGTTGACCAGATGGAGAAAATCAGGTGATAGGGATCGCATTTGGCGATCTTGCCGGCCTTGGCCCAGGTGCGGATGACCTCGGCCTTTTCATCGACGAGGCTCTTCAGCGGGCCGCGGAGCTCATCCTCGATATGCGGTGCGCCCTGCAGCATCTCATTGGCGAACAGGCGACTTTCACGCGGGATATCGCGGGCCATTTCCAGCTTGCGGCGGATATAGGAGCGGATCTCGCTTTCGGGATTGCCATTGGCGTCGAAGGCGCGCAACGGCTCCAGCCAGGTGAACAGCACGCGGTCGATCAGCGCCCGGTGCATGGCCTCCTTGGTGCGGAAGTAATAGAGCACATTGGGTTTCGACATGCCGGCGACATCGGCAATCTGATCGATGGTCGAGCCGCGGAAACCGTGCACGGAAAACACGTCCAGCGCGGCCTCGAGTATCACTTCCTCTTTTTCTTCCTGGATGCGGGTGCGGCGCTGGGTCCTGGCGGCTCTGGGGATGGCCATGTCTGCTCTGTTTCTCCTTGAAATCCAAGCCCTTCGGCCAAGTTCTCACTGCACCCTGCCCGCGCTGTAAATTTGGGCAAATGCCTGAAATTTTATCGGGAATTTTCGCGCTTTTCGTCTTGAGCGCCGCCACGGAAGTTGTAATGTTTACCAATCGGTCAAATTATCTGTCAGATGTCTTACAAAGGCAACCGGCGATTTTCCGGGGCAAGAAAAACAAGCAAACGCTCCGGCAACGACCATCGGGAACAATTGGGCATGCGCCTTGCATGCCCCAGGACAAACAGGTGAGGATTGCATCATGGTGGCAGCGCCAGGAGAAAACATGCGTATCAACGGCGATCGCCTTTGGGACGCATTGATGGACATGGCGAAAATCGGCCCCGGCATTGCCGGCGGCAATAATCGTCAGACGCTGACCGATGCCGACGCCGAAGGCCGCAGCCTTTTCAAAACCTGGTGCGAAGATGCCGGCATGAAAGTCGGCGTCGACAAGATGGGCACGATGTTCGCCACCCGCGCCGGCACCGATCCAGAGGCACTGCCGATCTATGTCGGCTCGCATCTCGACACCCAACCGACCGGCGGCAAGTATGACGGCGTCCTCGGTGTCCTCGGCGCCCTCGAAGTCGTCCGCACGATGAACGATCTCGGCATCAAGACCAAGCATCCGATCGTGGTCACCAACTGGGCCAATGAAGAGGGCGCACGCTTCGCCCCGGCCATGCTCGCCTCCGGCGTCTTCGCCGGCATGCATACGCTGGATTACGCCTATGGCCGCAAGGACCCGGATGGCAAGACCTATGGCGAGGAGCTGAAGCGCATCGGCTGGCTCGGCGACGAAGAGGTCGGCGCCCGCAAGATGCACGCCTATTTCGAGTATCACATCGAACAGGGTCCGATCCTTGAGGCCGAGGACAAGACGATCGGCGTCGTCACGCACTGTCAGGGCCTGTGGTGGCTGGAGTTCACGCTGACCGGCAAGGAAGCCCACACCGGCTCGACGCCAATGAACATGCGCGTCAATGCCGGGCTTGCCATGTCGCGGATCATCGAGATGGTGCAGGGCGTCGCCATGGAAAACCAGCCGGGCGCCGTCGGCGGCGTTGGCCAGGTGTTCTTCTCGCCGAATTCACGCAACGTACTCCCCGGCAAGGTGGTCTTCACCGTCGACATCCGCACGCCCGACAAGGACAAGCTCGACCGCATGCGCGCCAAGATCGAGGCCGAAGCGCCCAAGATCTGCGACGCCCTCGGCGTCGGCTGCTCCGTCGAGGCCATCGGCCATTTCGAGCCGGTAACCTTCGACCCGAAGCTGGTAACCGCTGTGCGCAACGCCGCCGAGAGGCTCGGCTACAGCTACATGAACATCATCTCCGGCGCCGGCCATGACGCCTGCTGGGCCGCCAAGGTGGCGCCCGCCACCATGGTCATGTGCCCCTGCGTCGGCGGCCTGTCGCACAACGAGGCCGAAGAGATTTCCAAGGAATGGGCGGCCGCCGGCGCCGACGTCCTGTTCCATGCAGTCGTGGAGACGGCGGAGATCGTGGCGTGATGCCCGTCTTCGCCGAGCACCAGAATCTCAAATATCGGGAGCAGACACCATGAGCACTGTGATCAAGGGTGGAACCATCGTCACGGCCGACCTGACCTACAAGGCCGACGTCAAGGTCGAAGGCGGGAAGATCGTTGAGATCGGGCAGAATCTGTCCGGTAACGAAGTGCTCGATGCCACAGGCTGTTATGTCATGCCGGGCGGCATCGATCCGCACACCCATCTCGAAATGCCGTTCATGGGCACCTACTCCTCCGACGATTTCGAGAGCGGCACGCGGGCGGCGCTCGCCGGCGGCACGACGATGGTGGTGGATTTCGCGCTCCCCTCGCCCGGCCAGTCGCTGCTCGAAGCCTTGACCATGTGGGACAACAAGTCGACGCGGGCGAACTGCGACTACTCCTTCCACATAGCGATCACCTGGTGGGGCGAGCAGGTCTTCAACGAGATGGAAGCCATCGTCCGCGACAAGGGCATCAACACCTTCAAGCATTTCATGGCCTATAAGGGCGCGCTGATGGTGGATGACGACGAGATGTTCTCGTCCTTCCAGCGCTGCGCCGAGTTGGGCGCG
>DASVPC010000069.1:0-3426 GCA_036383055.1 Rhizobium sp.
GGCTGCCAATAGCAGAAGATGCCGAGCGGCAAGGCGAGCAGGATGGCGATGGCGACAGAGCCGAGCGCCAGGAAGACATGGCCCAGCCCCTCGTTCCAGAACTTGTCGGTATTGTTGGCGTATTCCTTCATGATCGACAGATTGTCGAGCAATCCGGATTTGAAGATGAGGCCGAGGAGCACGGCATAGAGGGCAAGCGATGTGACGCGGAGCCACGGCGACAGCCGCAGCTTCACCAGCGCATCCGAAATCACCAGGCCGATGACGGCGAGCAGCACCCAGAAGGCGCCGCCCGGCGTGATGCGCGCCACGGTGCTGCCGGTGGGCGTTGCCGCCGTTGAAACGAGGCCGAGCGTGACGATGAGGAAGGCGATGGTCAGCGTCGCGATGCCAAGGCGCAGAAGCTGGCTGCGCATGAAAAGCGCGGCAAGGGCGGTGGCGACGAGAAGGGCCAGAAGCGCCAGTGCTGCCGGCTGGGCGAGGAGCTGTATCAGCAATTGCGGCTTGCCGGCGGCGATGCGGTTTGCCTTGACGATGATGAACGGCATCAAGGTCGCGGCCAGCGCGCCACCGGCCACCAGCACCACTCCGAGACGGTCCACCCTGCGGGCCGCGAGCGCATCTTCCATCAGGCAAGCTCCGTCGCAAGTCACAAAAAGAACTGCGGCTCCACTCTATCAAAGCGGAGCCGCCCGGGTAGTCTCCGTAAGCTCCTACTTCAGGAAGCCATTGTCCTTGAGGTAGGATTCGGCAACGGCCTTGGCCGGCTCGCCATCGACCTGGATGCGGCCGTTCAGCTTGCGCAGCACGTCGGCGGTCAGGCCCTTGAAGACCGGAGCCAGAACCTCTTCGATCTTGGGATTGGCCTTCCACACGGCTTCGCGGACGATCGGCGTCGGTGCGTAGACCGGCTGCACGCTCTTGTCGTCTTCGAGAACGGTCAGTTCAGCCGCTTCGATGGCGCCGTCGGTGCCATAGACCATGGCGGTGTTGACACCGTTGGTCTGGTCGGCCGCCGCCTTGATCGTTGCCGCCGTGTCGCCGCCGGAGAGGACGACTTCCTGGTCGGGCTTGAGCTGGAAGCCGTAGGTCGTCTGGAAGGACGGCAGCGCCGCCGGCGAGTTGACGAACTCGGAGGAGGCCGCAATCTTCACGGACCCGCCGCCGGCAACCCACTTGCCGAAATCGGACATGGTCTTGAGCTTGGCCGGGCCGGCAACGTCGTTGCGAACGGCAATCGCCCAGGTGTTGTTGGCGGGCGACGGCGTCAGCCAGACGATCTTGTTGGCGTCGTAGTCGAGCTTCTTTGCCAGATCATAGCCCTGCTGCAGGTTCTTCCAGGCGGCATCGTCGGCCTTGTTGAAGAAGAAGCCGGCATTGCCGGTATATTCGGCATAGATGTCGATCTCGCCGGCGGTGATCGCCTTGCGCACGACCGGCGTGGTGCCGAGCGCGATGCGGTCCTGCGCCTTGATGCCGTTGGCATTGAGCGCGGCCAGGATGATGTTGCCGAGCAGCGTGCCTTCCGTGTCGATCTTCGACGAGACCACGACGTCTGCAGCGCTGGCGCCGCCGGTAAGGAATGCCGCGAGCGTGGTGGCGAGTGCGAGCTTCTTGAACATGATGTTTCCCTTTGTACCCCGTTGAACCATTTTTGCGCGCATCCGCTCGGTCTCAGGGCCGGTCTCGGACACGCAATCTGTAGCTGCGGGCCGAAGAACCCGCAGGCGAAGTCCTATCTGCGTTCGGGAAATAGCGCTCACCATCGAAAAATCGATGCCACGCCAGTCCTCCACCTGCAGTCGCGGCGCGATTATGACGAGGGTGCCCGGCATAAGCGCGAAAATTGATTTCTTTTTTCGGGGGCAAGCGCGTTTGTTTTTGTTCCCCTTACCCGTTTGACGCTGTTCCGATCTCCTTTTGATTGTGGGACCGGTTGGACGACTCGCCGATGATATCCGCTGCCCCTTGGCCTTGGGATATCTTTTTTTAAGAACACATCATATCGTCGCGGTGTCTTGGCCGGCGCATGGGGCCGGTCTGAAAGGAGTGCGGACTTGTATCTCGGGGCATTGTTCATTGCCGACACGGTTTTCTCGATCGGCTCGGTCCGGGAGACCGCCCGCAGACTGTCCCTTTCGGCCTCGACCGTATCGGGGGCGCTCAGGCGGCTGGAGACGGATCTGGCGATGAAGCTCGTCGAGCGCGCCTCCGGGGAGCTTGCCACCTTGCTCGCCAGCGCGAAGGTAGAGAAGGGGCTGCAGCCGATCCTTGCCGGCATGCGGGCGTTGTCTGCCCTGACGAAAGAGCCGCCGGCGCCGGAGGACTATGCCCAATGGGCCGCCCGTCTGCCGCTGAAGATCGCCACCATCGAGCGGTTTCTGGAGGTTGCCGATCAGGGCAGCATCAATCGCGCCGCCCGCCGCCTGCGCCTCGGTCAGCCGCAGCTTTCGCTGCAGATCGCCAATCTGGAGGATCTGTTCGGTTGCCGCCTGTTCGAGCGGCAGGCGCAGGGCTCGATGCTGACGGAGGCGGGCCGCGAGGTCCATGCTATTCTCGCCGGCATTGCCGAGGCCTGGGACGAGATGAAGGCAACCTCGGACGAGCGGTTCCAGCGGGTGGCGCGCGCCGTCCGCATCGGCTCGATCATTCCGACCGGCTCGGAAAGCTGGGTGGCTCGCTCGCTTGCCAGCCTCGTGGCGCGCTGGAACATCAGCGGCAACCGCAACATGCTGTCCCTGATGTTGATGACCGCCGACGATCTGCGCGAGGCGCTGAGATCCGGCCGCATCGATGTCGCCATCGTCGATTCTGTCTTCGGCCTCGACGCCTTCGATCACATGGAACTGCTGGCGACCGACATGGTGGCGATCGCGCCGCCCGGCAGCACGGAGCAGACGGTGGCGGCGCTGGTGGACAATCATCCGCTTTGCGTGCCGAGCCCGCGCACCGGCATCGGCAATGCGGCCATGGCGTTTGGCTATGACAGCGGCGACCGCCGCCGGTTTCGCGGTCGCGACATCACCTCGGCCGACTCGCTGCCCGTCATCGTCGATCTCGTTGCCAATCACGGCTATGTGTCCTTCCTTGGCCGCGTCAGCGCCACGCCGATCGCCGACAAGGTCCGCATCGTCGATCCGGATGAGGTGCTGCCACTGTCCTATTATCTCGCCCACAACGGCCGAAAGGCTTCCGTCGACGCCTGCCGGCTGATCCGGCAAGCGGTGCGGGAATTGGTGGGCGAGGCGGAGATCGCCGAGAGAATCTCTATTTAAAGGCGACTTGGAACCAACCGGATGCAATCGCGTTATCCGATGCTGTGTTCGTTTCGACGTACGCATGCGTGACCTCACCCCAGCCGGAGGTTTGTTCCGGCACCCAAGGAGACGGAAATGAAGATCCTGGCAACAGCCCTTCTCGCGCTGG
>DASVPC010000070.1:0-32830 GCA_036383055.1 Rhizobium sp.
CACCAGACGGTTATATTTCCCATAGACCTGCACACTCCACTCGGGCGTGATCGTATAGGTCGCAGCCACCGTGAAGCCGACCGATTTCAGGCCGCCGCCGGCGTCGAAGGCGCGGACATGGCCGTTTCTCGCGGCTTGGCCCGCGGAGATGCCGAAGTTGCTGCGCATGTAGGTCGAGTTTGCCAGCGACATGCGCGGTCCGGCCGACAGGACCAGTTTGTCGCCAACCGGCTGAAACCAATCGAGCGCCAGATCGGCGACCAGGCCGTCGCCACCCCAAAGGGACTGGCGCACTTCCGTGCGGAACCGAAGCTGATTTTCCATCAGCCAATATTGTGCGAAACCGCCGGCATCGAAGTTCCAGCGCACCCTGCGCTCGCTCTGTAGATGCAGATTGTTGAGATCCAGGCGGTCATCCCTCAAGCCGACGACGGGGCCGATTTCGAGGCTACCAAGGTCGAAGAGCGTATAGTCGAAATTGTCGTCCGGGGCGCTGTATTCAGGGGTCTCACCGAAGCGGTAAAAGTCGAAAGACGGCAAGGCGCTGAAGGAATAATGCTTCGAGCCTTCATAATTGGGGCCGTATTCCACCGTGGCGCCAAGCGTCACGACCCAGGTGTCCGAGGCGGACTTAGCCGCCTCCTGCGCCATGGATGATGTGGGAAACGCGCCGATTGCGCATATGGTCAGCAGACCAATCCCGGTTAGCGCCAGCAACCGGGCGGAGAAAGATGTCTCGACTACAAACACTCTGACAACACCCGATCCCTGGACGCCCCTGCGACACTACTACCACGACTCAATGTTTCAAAAATAGCAAAAAATTCAAAAGCAATTATTGCGTGTGGTTGGTGCTCTCTGCGTTTTGCTGGTCTAGGGGAGACGTGGTGTGACATGCATCGGGTTTCATTTTGGCCTGTGCAGGCGTTGAAAGACAGTGTGGTATTCGCAAGCCCGCAATCGGGAGATATCTGGTCATGGACGAATTGATCCTGTCCAGCGCCGCGATTGCTAAGGGGGAGAATAGCGGCACAACATTTCATGAACCTGAAAAAATCGGCGCCATTGTCTTTTCATCGCGGCCGGCATCTCGCCGACATCGATGGTTGGTGCGAGCCAGCATCCATGTTGGGATGATTACCCGACGGATATTCTTGGCGGTCGATGTGCTGGGCCGCTTCCCGATTGAGGGGTGCATCGGGCTGCTTGCGGTCCCTCGTATGGGATCAACACTGGACTTCCAGCCGTGTCGCGACGAGCAGCGAGTAGTCCGTACCCTTGGGATCGCTGAAGAACATGCTGGTCAGCGCTGCCTGATTCTCCGCCATGACTTCCTTGGGATTGGGCCTGACAACCTTGCGCTTGCATCGACCGGAGGCTGCGCCGGAGAGGGTCATATCGTCGTCGGTGGCGAAATCGACCGCTGTGTAAAGCGTCTTGTCATAGATCCCGAAGACCGTGGTTCCCTTGAGGAAGGTCTTCTGCTCGGGCTTCAAAGCAAAGGTCAGGGTCAGCGAACCGTCCTTGTAATCGGCCTGGATCGCTTCGGGCTTGGCCATCGGCACCGCTTTGCCGTTGTTGGTGACATTCGTGTAGTAATTATACTGCGCGAGCGAATCCCTGACCGTCTTGCCGACCGCTTTCAGTTCGCTCGCACTCAACGTCTGGCTGTCGCCCTTGTCGAAATCCATGAGGACCGAGGAGGAAAAGACCTCGTCGAAGTGCCAGATGTTGCGCAGCTCGCTGATCGAGCCGTCCGGTGCGGCGACAAGCTCGAATTTCGCGTCGATGAAGATATGCGGATGGGCGAGAGCCGGGACGGGCAGGAGCGACAGCATCGCGAGCAGCAAGATTGTTTGTCGTTTCATGCAGGCTCTACCGTGATCTGTCCGCAGCTTGGTCGCCAAAGACCTGAACGTCAATTGAGACTGATTTGAGACCCTGAAATGCGACTTTCGGGAGAATGATGAGCCGCGCAGTTGCGACATCACGGAATCTTCTGCTGGCGACGACCGATATGCGGCAGCGCTCTCGGAATGGGCACGCTATTCTGCTATTCGGTCTAGAGAACCTCAGACGGTCAAGCGATGGAGACAGGCATGGAACACGCCCACAGATTCTATATCGACGGTAAGTGGGTCGATCCCGAGGTGCTGCGCACGCTCGAAGTCATCGATCCGGCGACAGAACAGCCGATCGGAACCGTCGCTTTGGGCTCGGTCGCCGATGCCGAGAAGGCGGTCAAGGCCGCGCGCGCTGCCTTCGACAGCTTCTCGCGGACGACGCGGGACGAGCGGTTGTCGCTGCTGAAGCGCATTCTCGAGATCCTGAGACGCCGCAACGACGAGATCGGCGACATCATTTCCCGGGAGATGGGCGCGCCGCTCGCCATGGCGCGGTCGGACCAGGCCGGGATCGGTGTCACCCATTTCGAAAAGACGATCGAAGCCTTCGAAGCTTTCCAGTTCGATTATATGCAGGGCTCGACCCGGATCGTGCACGAGCCGGTCGGCGTTGTCGGCATGATCACCCCTTGGAACTGGCCGATGAACCAGATCGCCTGCAAGGTCGCGCCCGCGCTGGCGGCGGGCTGCACCATGGTGCTGAAGCCCTCGGAGATCGCGCCGTTCAACGCCATCATCTTTGCCGAGATCCTCGACGAGGCCGGCGTTCCCAAGGGTGTGTTCAACCTCGTGCAGGGCGATGGCCCGACTGTTGGTGCCGTGCTGTCAAGCCATCCGGATATCGACATGGTGTCCTTCACCGGCTCGACGCGCGCCGGCATTGCCGTTGCGCAGGCCGCCGCCCCGACCGTCAAGCGCGTCCATCAGGAACTCGGTGGAAAATCCCCCAATATCGTGCTGCGCAGCGCCGATCTCGAGGCAGCGGTCAGCGGTGGCGTGCGCCGCTGCTTCAACAATTCCGGCCAGTCCTGCAACGCGCCGACGCGCATGCTGGTGCCGGCTGAACATTTGGACGAGGCGGGCGCGATCGCCGCACGCGAGGCGGCAACGCTGGTCGTCGGCGCTCCCACGGATCCGCGCACGGCGCTCGGGCCGGTCGTCAGCGCTCTCCAGTTTGAAAAGATCCAGGCGCTGATCGCCAAGGGGATCGAGGAGGGCGCCGAACTGGTGACGGGTGGGCTCGGGCGGCCGTCGCATCTCAATGCGGGTTACTATGTGCGCCCGACAGTGTTCACGCGGGTGACCAATTCCATGACCATCGCCCGCGAGGAGATCTTCGGGCCGGTGCTGTCGATCATCGGCTATGAGACCGAGGACGAAGCCGTGGCGATCGCCAACGACACGCCCTATGGCCTTGCCGCCTATATCCAGGGCGATCCGCAGGAGGCGCGGGCGCTTGCCGGACGGCTGCGCGCGGGCACGGTTCGTCTCAACAGCTCGGCCTGGGACGGGATGGCCCCCTTCGGCGGCTACAAGCAGTCGGGCAACGGCCGCGAATACGGCAAGTTCGGCCTGCATGAATTCACGGAGATCAAGGGCGTCGTCGGTTACGACGATGCCTGAGCGGGCTGACCGTCCGCATATCCCGGCTCCGCACGGCTCACGCCCGCTAAGCCGTCCTGGCTCGCCGCTGCCGCCAAACAATAAGCAGCAGCACGATCGCCAAGCCCACAATAACGGCCGCAGCGATGCCGATGCGTGCCAGAAGCAGGAGCGAAGACGTGGGGCCGCCGGCCCGCACCTGGGCGACATCGGCGGGTGTGACCGGCGTGCTGGCCCGGCCGTAGTTCTCGATCACATAATTCGCAAGCGTCGCGACTTGGGCGTCGTTCAGCGCATTGATGTCGTTCGCCTTGCCGCCGAAGCCGGGCATGAAAGCCTGGCCCTTGGGCGTTGTCCGGTTGACGCCGTTCAGAATCGTGGCGATCAGATTGCTGTGATTGGCCGCACCCGTCACCGAATTGTGGAACAGGCTCGGATAATAGGTGTCTTTGCTGCCTTGGCCGGAAGCCTGGTGGCAGGAGGCGCAATTGCCGTAAAACAACACCGCGCCGCTGGCTTGCTCGTCCGTATCCGAGCGGATCGGGTTCGCTCCGCGCAGGCTTGCAAGTTGTGAGAATGGCTTGCCGTAGCCAAACCGCGACTGCTCATCCGACGCATCGCGCAGCGGCGCCGCGGTCTTGATATAGGTTGATATCGCCGAGATATCGTCCGGCGTCAGCTGGGAAAAGCTGTGCTCGACGGCCTCCCCCATGCTCCCTGCTGCCTGCGCCTTGCCGGGCAGCGAGCCGGTTGCCAGATAGCGGGCCAGTTCGTCCTTGCTCCAGCTCCCGATACCACTGATGGCATCCGAGGTGATGTTTGGCGCGTACCATTGGCCGACTTGCGCACCACCCAGATAGCGCCCAGACAATTCCTGCATCAGGAAGCCGCGCGGCGTATGGCAGGTGCTGCAATGCGCCGCCCCATCGACAAGATATTTGCCGCGATTCCACTCAGGCGATTGCGCGGCGTCGGCCTCGCTATGGCCGCTGCCGAGGAACAGGAGGTTCCACGCCATCATCGACAGGCGAATATTCATCGGAAACGGCAGTGCGGTACGCTCCGGCACCGTGTTGACGGGGGCGACGCCGTGCTGAAAGTAAGCGTAGAGGTCTTGGATATCCGCGTCCGTCAGCACCTTATATGATGTGTACGGCATCGCCGGATAGAGATTGGCGCCATCGGCCCGAACGCCCGCCCGCACGGCACGGGCAAATTGCTCTTCTGTATATTGGCCAATGCCCGCAGTCGCGGAAGGCGTGATGTTGGTGGAGAAAATCGTGCCCACAGGGGAGACGATGCCAAGTCCGCCCGCGAATGGCTTGCCACCCGGCGCCGTGTGGCAGGCGGAACAGTCCGAAGCGGTGGCGATATAGGCGCCGCGCTTGACGGAGGCCGCTTGCGCATCATCGCCGGCGGCAAAAGCCGTCGAGCTTACGGACATCAGACAGATTACAGCGCTGAAGAGACGGAAGAAAGTGTCCACGCTCAGCCCCGCTTCAACTGGTCAACGATGGCATCAGCGGCCTTGATGGCCAAAGCCGCCATGGTGATGGTGCTGTTGCCGCAACCGCCCGTCGTCATCGCCGCGCCGCCGGGCAAAAAAAGATTCGGGTGATCATGCGCGCGACAGTCGACATCGACGACGGAGTCGGTGGGGTCAGTGCCCATGATGCAGCTCCCCATCATGTGGTCGCTATTGGTGAAGGTGGTGGCAATGCTGCTTTCGACGGCGCCAAGCTCCGCGATCAGCTTCTTCAACAGCGGCAGGGTATATTCCTGGTGGCTGCGGCGCACATAGTCGCCGACATCATAGTAGATATTCGGCTTGCTGAGGCCCAGCCAGTCCTTCTTATCCGACAATGTCAGCCGGTTATTGGGATCCGCCAGGATCTCGTGCTCGATCGTCAGTCGCGCGGTGCAGGCCGAGAGCCTGCGGATCTCGGCGTCCAGCGCCTTGCCGACCAGCCCCTTCGAGAGCGCCGCCAGACCGCCCACGGCGCTGAGAGCAGCATTTTCGCAGCGAAGCATGGCGCCTGCATGTTCGCTGCGGAACGCGCCTTGCCCCGTCATCATGATGCTGCTGCCCTGCACGGGGCCTACGCCCGTCCACATCGGCTCCGAGAGCAGCATCTGTGCGCTGATCTTGGGCTGGTCCATCAGGTTGCGCCCGACCTGATCCGAACGATTGGCAACGCCGTTCGGGTTGCGCTCGTCCTTGGACATCAGGAGCAGTTTCGGCGTCTCTATGGCATTGCAGGCAATGGAGAAGAGCCTGCCGACGACCCTTTGCGATTCCTTGTTGGGATTGAAGAAATGGACCGCCTGGATGTTCTGCTTTGCATCCGTCTCCACCCGATAGACGACCGCATTGGCAAGAATCCTGCCGCCCTTCGATTCGATCCTCGGTAAAGCCGACGCCGCATCGTATTTCGCCGAGATCGGACAGACTGGGAAACAGTTGTTGTTGCCGCAGCAGGGCGGCCGTCCGTCGTAGGAAACGCCGCTGTTGCGCGCCTGAGGGGCGGGAAGATTGGTGACGCCAACGCGTGCGGCGGCGTCCGTAAAGCGTTGCTCGCCCGGGCCTAAGGGAATACGGCCCATTGGATAGGGCCTGGAGCGCGGCAATGGCGGCCATTGCAGCTCGACCTCGGACGGGCCGCACACACCCAGCGCATATTCGGCGCGGGTGTAATATGGCTCAAGCGTGTTGTAATCGAACGCCCAGTCCCGGCCGACGCCGTAAAGGCTTTTCATCCGCATATCGTCGGGATGCAGCCGCCAACAGATGCCCGCCCAATGCCACGTAGCCCCGCCGGCATAGCGCACATAACCCTGACGGTATGCACGCCCGTTCGGCCCCTCCAGTTGCAGGTAGTCGGTCGTGGCGTCTACCAACTCTGATTCGATATGCGGTGCCCAGGGCTTTGCCGGATAGGGCGCGTTCCAATTTTGCTTGAACCGCGGCGGTACGTTTCGATAATTTTCAACGATCTGCCAGCGCTCCACGCGAGGGCCGGCTTCCAGCATGAGAACGGACAGGCCCGCGTCGAGTGCCTGCTCGGCGACGAGGCAACCGACAACGCCCGTTCCAACAACAATAACGTCCGCACTATAATCGTTTGCCATCTTATCGATTCCAACTCACCAAAGGCTCGAATAGGCACGTCAAACCCCGCCGCAAGCCGGTCCCATGACAAAGTCCTCCACAGGGGCGTCTCGCTCGATTGCTTGAAGCCGCCCGCAACGCGCCTTCGCGCACCGGGCGGCTCTTGTCAGAATGTCGGCATATTGCTGAGAGGCGGGGCCTCGGCATTCCATCCGTTCGGACCGGATATCGCGTAGGTCGGGATTGTCATGACGTCATGGGTCGGCTGGTACATGAGCGCCGTCTCGAAGGCGAAGACCTCCGCAGTGGCGGAATTTTCCACAACGCCCGTATACCAGGCTGAAATGATGGCCAGCGCGGTGTCCTTCAGGTGCCCTTCCGGAATGTCGGCAAAGAAATCCTCGACGATCCTGGCGTTTTTTTTCTTCGCGATTTCAATAATTGCGCCAATGTCCTGCGCGATTTCCGGATTTATCCGCAGCATGGCGGCTGCCATGCGTGTTCCGACCTCAGGGTCCAAATGATGGTCGATGAGGAGGGACGACACGTCCATGAAGCTTGACGAAACCTCCGGTGCGACCGCACCGAGAGTTTGAGCCGAAATCTCCGGAGACAGCAGCATGCCGCCAGCGAACAAGGCGCCGCCCAGCATCAATTTCCGACGTGTGAGATTGAATTCCTCGGGACAGTCATCGCGAGACGGGTCGGTCATGTCCATCAAGATGCCTCGTCAGCCAGTTTTCGTCACATTTAACGCAGGCGCACGGCAAGAATATTACAAAAATCTATGCATTGCATACGATAGAGTCAATCCAACATTCGGGGACGCTGATTTATCGGAATTGCAAAAATCAACTGCAGTACTCAGGTCGAGCTGTTGGGTCTTGCGACCGCGCCGCATCCAGTGGCGGGGCAGGGGGATGCCAAATCCGCATCGCCCGATGCCCGAGGCGATCCCGGTTACCTCAACGCTACCAGATGGTATTTGGCTGGAAGCATAAACATGCTTCGCTCTGCGAGCGAGCTTGTCCATTGTTTCTTCTAGGAAAAATGGAGCGGGCGAAGGGATTCGAACCCTCGACCCCAACCTTGGCAAGGTTGTGCTCTACCCCTGAGCTACACCCGCTCATATCCACAACAGTCCGGGGTAGTGTGTTGGACCGTTCGGCGTCGTCTTGCGGCGACGGGCGCTATATGGCCCAATCGTTTTTCAAATGCAACAGGGAAATGACGAGGTCGCGAAGAAAAATTCGCTGATTTTTTCAATGCCTACCGGAAAGCCCGGAAACGCCGGGCTTTGTCGTCTCAAAGATTGCAAAGGAATTGTGGGCGACGTATCAGGGGCGCGTCAAATTTTCTTTGCGAGACGCCATGACCGAGAACAGCCCGAAAACCCGCGACGATCTTTTCCGCTTTCTGGATGGGCTCGGCATTTCCCATAGCACCAAGGATCATGCGCCGGTGTTCACCGTTGCCGAATCGGTGTCGCTGCGCGACGAGATTGCCGGCGGGCATACGAAGAACCTCTTCGTGAAGGACAAGAAGGACAATTTCTTCCTGTTGACGGTCGAGGAAAACGCCAGCGTCGATCTGAAGACGGTGCATACGCTGATCGGCGCGGCAAGCAAGGTCTCTTTCGGCAAGCCGGAAAAGCTGATGGAATATCTGGGCGTCGTTCCGGGTTCGGTGACGGCATTCGGCGCGATCAACGATAAGGGCGGCAATGTCACCTTCGTGCTCGATGCCGAATTGATGGCGCACGACATCGTCAATTGCCATCCCTTGTCGAACGATGCGACGACGTCGATTGCCAGCGGCGACCTGCTGCGCTTCATGGAAGCGACGGGTCATGCGCCGCTGGTCTTGAAAGTGACGGGCTAACGTACGATTTTAGCGCTACAATGCGACAGATATGACATATCTTCGAAGTGTGCTGTCGCTATGGCTATTTCATCGAGCATGATCTTATGCAAAGCGATGCCTCGTTTTTGGGGCTCATGTTTTAAAAGTCCGGAATGCCGGCAAGCGGGAGACATCTATGAGCGGTTCGAACAATCCCTATAACGCTTCCTTCGGTGGCCAGATGTCGGCCTCCGCCTCCTTTGGCGCCGCGCCGGCGGCCTCGGGCGGCGCTTCGCCGATCAAGGACACCACGACAGCGAATTTCGCCAAGGATGTTATCGAGGAATCGCGCAACCAGCCGGTGCTGGTGGATTTCTGGGCGCCCTGGTGCGGTCCGTGCAAGCAGCTGACGCCAGTGCTGGAAAAGGTCATCAACGAGGCCGGTGGTCGCGTCAAGCTGGTCAAGATGAACATCGACGATCATCCCTCCGTTGCCGGCCAGCTCGGCATCCAGTCGATCCCGGCGGTCATCGCCTTCGTCGACGGCCGCCCGGCCGACGGTTTCATGGGCGCTGTTCCCGAGAGCCAGGTTCGTGAGTTCATCGACCGCCTCGGCGGTCCGGCTGGCGGCGCGGGCGATCCGGCGGCGGAGATCGCAGCGGTTCTGGAAGAGGCAACCGGCCTTCTCGCCGGGGGCGATATCAATGGCGCCGCCGAGCTGTTCGGCGCGGTGCTGCAGGCCGATCCGGAAAATGCCAAGGCGCTTGCCGGCATGGCCGAATGCATGATCGCCGCCGGCCAGAGCCAGCGCGCCCGCGAGGCGCTGACGGACCTGCCGGAAACGCTTGCCAACGATGCCGGCATCCAGGCTGTGGTGAAGAAGCTCGATCAGATCGAGGAGGCCCGCAAGCTCGGCGATCCCGTGGCGCTCGAGCAGGAGCTGGCGGCCAATCCCGACAAGCACGAGCAGCGCGTCAAGCTCGCCAAGATCCGCAATGTCGAGGGCAAGCGCGACGAGGCGGCCGAGCATCTCCTGACGGTCATGCGCCGCGACCGCGCCTTCGACGACGACGGCGCGCGCCGCCAGTTGCTGGAGTTCTTCGAAGTCTGGGGTCCGAAGGACCCGGCGACGATCGCTGCGCGGCGGAAGCTGTCGTCGATCCTGTTTTCCTGAAACGCGGCTTGCGCGAAGGCTTCCTGTCAGGGGCCTTTGCTCGCTTCGATTGAATGAGAAAGCGAAACGCCTCGGCCTTTCATCCGCAAAGGCTCTTGTGTTTTCGCCAGACGGGGCCACATTGTTCTGTGGCGCGGCGTGGGATGGAGCAATCGCCGCCGGGTGTCGTTCCTGCGTATCTCAAGGGATACGCGGTACAGTGATGTAGCGGGACGGAAATCATGCAAGTCGGTAATGCCAGATATCTGAAGCCGAGCGACCTGCCGGAATCGGTGGTCATCTTTCCTCTTTCGGGCGCCCTGCTCCTGCCCACAGGGCAATTGCCGCTCAATATTTTCGAGCCACGCTATCTCGCCATGTTCGACGCCGCCATTGCCGGCAACCGGCTGGTCGGCATCGTGCAGCCGGCGCTCGGCGAGCCGTTGGAAACTTCCAATCTTTCGCATGTCGGCTGCCTCGGGCGCATTACGTCCTTCGCCGAGACCGGCGACGGCCGCTACATCACCTCGCTCACCGGCATCTGCCGCTTCCGGCTGATGAACGAGGTCACCGGCCATCAGCCTTATCGCAGCTTCCGCATCGCTCCCTTCATGGCCGATTTGAAGTCGGCTGACGAGGAGCATACCGTCGATCGTGCAGCGCTGCTGTCGGCCTTCCATGCCTATCTCGACGCCAACAAGCTGGAGGCGGATTGGCAGAGCGTTGAGCGTGCCAGCAATATGACGCTGGTGAATTCGCTGGCAATGATGGCGCCCTTCGAGCCCGCCGAGAAGCAGGCGCTCCTGGAGGCGCCCGACCTGAAGACCAGGGCGGAAACCTTCATCGCCATCATCGAGATCGTGCTCGCCCGCTTCGGCGACACCGATTCCGTGCTGCAATAGGATCTGCCATGGACATCACCGTCAGCAAGGTGGACCCGAAACTGCTTGACCTGCTCGTCTGCCCGCTCACCAAGGGGTCGCTGAGCTATGACCGTGAGAAGAACGAGCTGGTCTCGGAAAAAGCCCGGCTCGCCTATCCGATACGCGACGGCATTCCGATCATGCTGATCTCGGAAGCGCGGCGTATCGAGGATTGAGGGTCGTCTTTCCTTGGGTGTTGGCATGTAGCTCGAATGGCTGAAGAGGTGTGGCCATAGGCTACACCTCTTTATTCGCTGAGGGTTACCGAGCGCTGTCGATGATTGCACCGCCATCGGGCGTGAGGCTGTATCCCGTGATAAACTGTGAGTCCTTGCTGGCGAGGAACAGGACGACCGGTGCGATGTCATCTTCCGGGGAGCCGAAACGGGCGAGCGCGTTGGCCGGCGGCGGAACATCCTTTGCGGCGGCCCCCCATGTGTCTGCTATCGGAAGAATATTGTTCACCGTGATGTTGTCCGCGCCCCATTCGCGCGCCGCAGTGCGGGTGAGGGCACGTACGGCCTCCTTTGCCATGTTGTACGGGCCGTAGCCGACCAGTCCGAGGGTCCCAGCCATGGAGCCGAAGTTGATGATCCGGCCTTCTCCACTTTCCTTGAGGTGAGGGTAGCAGGCCTGCATGAAGCGCAGATACGCGATCGGGCCGGTATCGAAGTTTCGTTGCAACTGCTCGACCGAGAGGTCGATGATCGAGGACAAAACTGCGGACCCATCGAATGCATTGTTCACGAGGATGTCGATGCGACCGTAGGCGGCCACGATTTTGTCGACTGCAGCCTTGATCTGATCGGCCTCGCCAACGTCGCAGATGACACCGAGCGCCGTACCGCCCGCTTCTACGATATCCGCAACGACGCGTTCGACGCTTTCGGCTGTGCGCGAAAGAACTGCAACCTTGGCGCCTTCGGCCGCAAAAAGCCTCGCGGTGGCGCGGCCTATGCCACGGCTTGCGCCCGTGACGATCGCGACTTTTCCATCGAGTCGACCCATATTCATCTCCATTTGGTTGGGATTTGCGATTGTCGCCGTGTCAACGCATGGCGGCGTGGACATAAGGGGACGGCACATCTCGGGCATCATTCTGAGTACCGAACGAGATCGCCAGGAGCGCGAGGCCAATCGCCGCGGGCACAGCGCCGGCGGGCTTGCGAACACCGAGATGTGCCAGGCCGGACAGCAGCAGATGATAGAAAATGCCGGCATAAGCGAGATCGCTGAGCGGCACGCTGACGCGTGAAAGGATTGCGAGGGGGCCAAGGACCTTTACAACGATCATGAATGGCACAAGGTAAGCGGCGTTGTACCCAAGCTCCGCCAGAACCCGGCGAACCCAGTCTGCTTTGGTGGCGTACATAAAGGCTGACGTCAGATAAAGCAGGGATAAAAGTGCCGTGCTGATCCAGTATGCGTAATATCCAGTCATGATCTCATCCTTGTCGCTGGTTGTGCAGCAACATTCTCATTTGTTGAGCATATCGTTGGTGTTGGAGGCGCTTTTACTACGCTCCACGGTGCATGAATGGAAAATGTCTTCTAAGATGGATCTTTGCAAGTAGGATGAATTACTTGATGTTAGTATGGAAAAGCAGACTATGGCCGATAAAGAAGTGAATATGCACGAGGAAATGCGGCGCGCCTTTGCACTGCTTTCCGGCAAGTGGAAGCTCGAGATCATGTGGCTTCTCAATCAGCGAATGTATCGGTTTGGAGAGTTGCGAAAGGCTATTCCTGGCATCACCCAACACATGCTGACGGCTCAACTTCGTGAGCTCGAAGCCGATGGACTTGTGTCCCGCACGGTCTTTGCGGAGGTTCCGCCGCGCGTCGAATATGAGATCACGCAAAAGGCGCGGGGACTCGGCCCCACGATGGAAGCGCTGACTGCTTGGTGGAGCGAGTACGGAAAGAGCGTTCCGGCGAAACCGAGCGCGCGTGGCCGGAAAGCCAGAAATGCCTGAACGACCGTCGAGACGATCGGCAAAAACAACTCTTGCATCACACGATAGTTAGAGCAGGGGCCTGCCTTGATGGCCGCTATGGGTCAAAGTTGATATTTCAGTTATTGGCCCAGGGCTGACTGCTACCGAATTGAGCTTTTTTTCGGCTTTAACCGCTCAGATAGCCTCGCCCGCCAGCAGTCGCGGATTGTCCTTGGCGTCCGTGCCGGCGGCCTGGCCGATGAAGAAGGATTTCAGCTTTGGCAGGCGGTCGACGAGGCCGAGGCCGAAGTCGCGGGCGACGCGTACGGGGGTGATATCATTGGAAAACAGCCGGTTCAGCACGTCGGTGGTCACGCCCATGCGGAAGGTGTCGAAGCGGCGCCAGGTCTGGTAGCGCTCGAGCGTGTTGATCGAGCCGATGTCGAGGCCGAGCCGGTCGGCTTCGACCACGGTCTCGGCAAGGGCTGCTACATCCTTGAAGCCGAGATTGAGACCCTGGCCGGAGATCGGGTGGATGCCGTGGGCCGCGTCGCCGGCAAGCGCGAAGCGTGGCGCGACGAAGGCGCGGGCAAGGGTGAGGCCGAGCGGGAAGGCGCGGCGCTCGCCGACCGTGCGCAGCGCGCCGAGCTTGTGGCCGAAACGGCGCTCCAGTTCTTCCTCGAACAGCAGATCGTCGGAGGCGACCAGCCGGTCGGCATCGGCGGTGCGTTCGGTCCAGACCAGCGAGGAGCGGTTGTTCTTCAAAGGCAGGATGGCGAAGGGGCCGGAGGGCAGGAAATGCTCTTCGGCGCAGCCATTGTGCGGCCGCTCATGCTCGACGGTGACGACGATGCCGGATTGGTCGTAGTTCCAGTTCACCGTCTTGATGCCGGCCATGTCGCGCAGTTTCGAGCGCACACCGTCGCAGGCGACCAGCAGCCGCGTTTCCAGCGTGCTGCCGTCCGAGAGCGTTAGCGTGACGCCGGCGTCCTCCGTCTTGAAGTCCGTCGCGCTGACGCCGTGGCGGATCGTGATGCCGAGGCGCTCGCAGGCGCCGCGCAGGGCGCCGACCATGGCGACGTTCGGGATCATATGGGCAAAGGGCTGGCCTTCCGTTACTTCGCCGTCGAAGGTGAGGAAGACCGGGCGCACGGGATCGCTTGTGCGCGAATCAGTGACGATCATGCGGGTGATCGGCTGCGCCTCCGGTGCGATCTCGTCCCAGACGCCGAAGACCTCGAGCATCTTCGAGGCGGCGGCGATGATTGCCGAGGCGCGCATGTCCTTCTTCCAGGCGGCCTCAGGGGCTGCCTCGACGACCATGACGTCGAGATGAGGGGCTGCCTGCTTGACCGCGACCGCGGCGGCAAGACCCACATAGCCGCCACCCACTACCAGCATATCCAACATCGCGCTTCCCTGTGTCCTACTGTCACGTCCTGTTCTATATAGAACATCCCGTTCGTGGTTCCTACCGTTGGAGTTCATTCAAAATGTCGCGCGAGAACGAGAAACCGACCGCCATGCAAGTCACGCTCGCGACGCTGGATCTGGAAACGATCGAGATGAACCTGTTTCGCGGCAACAGCCCGCAGGTCGGCTGGCAGCGCGTCTTCGGCGGCCAGGTCATCGGCCAGGCGCTGATGGCGGCGCAGAGGACGGTGGCGGCCGACCGCTTTGCCCATTCCCTGCACGCCTATTTCATGCTTCCCGGCGACCCGAGCGTCCCGATCCTCTATCAGGTCGACCGGCTGCGCGACGGCTCCAGCTTCAATACGCGCAGGGTGCTGGCGATCCAGCACGGCAAGGCGATCTTCGCGCTGACGGCGTCCTTCCAGATCGACGAGCCCGGTTTCGAGCATCAGAGCGAGATGCCGAACGTGCCGGCTCCCGAGGAGTTGATGGACGAGCAGCAGATCAAGGAGCGTTTTATCGCCAACGCACCGGAGGCCGTGCGCCGCTATTGGGAGCGCAAGCGCGCGATCGAGATCAGGCCCGTCTCCATCGAGGATTATTTCACCCGCTCACGGCCGAGCCAGCGGCAGGATATCTGGGTTCGCCTGACCGGGCCGGTGCCGGATGACCGGCTCTACCAGAATGCGGTACTCGCCTATCTCTCGGACATGACGCTGCTCGATGCGGCGTTGCATGTGCATGGAACCTCGGTCTTCGATCCGCGCCTGCAGGTCGCGAGCCTCGATCATGCTATGTGGTTTCACCACCCGTGCAAGCTCGACGACTGGTTGCTTTACAGCCAGGACAGTCCCAGCGCTTCAGGCGCGCGCGGCTTTACTCGCGGTAGTCTTTTTACGCGGGATGGTGTCCTGATTGCGTCGGTGGCGCAGGAGGGGCTGATTCGTAAAAAGGCAAATGATTAAATAATATTCATTTTTTTAAATTTGCACTTTATTTATGCGACAACTGCGCCGCGAATTGCCGCTTTATTGGCTTCTTAAAGTAATTCCCTTATATTTCAATTGGTTATGATTGTGTCACGAATCTGGCACGTCCTTTGAATGTGTATCCCCGGTCGCTGCTGAAACGCTCGTCAGCGGCAAGGAGAGTCGGCTTCGTGCCGAGGGTAAACAAAGGATGGGAAACCAGATGAAAATTGTGATGGCCATTATCAAGCCGTTCAAGCTCGATGAGGTCCGTGAGGCCCTCACGGCTGTCGGCATCCAGGGCCTGACTGTGACCGAAGTAAAGGGTTACGGGCGCCAGAAGGGGCATACCGAAATCTATCGCGGCACGGAATATGCCGTCAGCTTCCTGCCGAAGCTGAAGATCGAAGTCGCGGTCGCAACCGAAATCGTCGACAAGGCGGTCGAGGCCATCGCATCCTCCGCCAAGACCGGCCAGATCGGCGACGGCAAGATTTTTGTCTTTTCGATTGACCATGCCGTTCGCATCCGTACGGGCGAAACCGATTCAGAAGCGCTGTAAGACACGGCCGATCAGGGAGTTATTTGCAATGACGTTTTCCAAGCTTTCCTCCACTCTGGCACGGGTGGGTACGCTTTCTGCGGCCATGCTCGCGCCGGCGATCGCCTTCGCGCAGGATGCTACAGCCACTGCCGCCGCTGCTGCTGCACCGGTTCCGGACAAGGGCGACACCGCCTTCATGTTCATCTCCACCATTCTCGTCCTCTTCATGCTGGTGCCGGGTCTGGCCCTCTTCTATGGCGGCCTCGTGCGTTCGAAGAACATGCTGTCCGTACTGATGCAGTGCACGATGATCGGTGCGGTCGTCATGCTCCTCTGGGTCTTCTACGGCTATTCCTTCGCCTTCGGCGGCGGCACCAGCCCGTATTGGGGCGGCACCGCGAAGATGTTCCTGTCCGGCGTCTCGACGTCGACGACGGCGGCTACCTTCTCCAAGGGCGTCGTCATTCCGGAATTCATCTTCATGCTGTTCCAGATGACCTTCGCAGCCATCACGCCTGCCCTGATCATCGGTGCCTTTGCTGAGCGCATCAAGTTCGGCGCAGCCGTCCTCTTCTGCGCGCTCTGGGCAACCTTCGTCTACTTCCCGATCGCGCATATGGTCTGGGACTCCAACGGCATGCTCTTCAAGATGGGCGCTCTCGACTTCGCCGGCGGCACGGTCGTTCACATCAATGCCGGTATCGCCGGTATCGTCGGTGCCCTCATGGTCGGCAAGCGCGTCGGCTTCGGCAAGGACATGATGGCTCCGCATTCCATGACGCTGACCATGGTCGGTGCTTCCATGCTCTGGGTTGGTTGGTTCGGCTTCAACGCCGGTTCGAACCTCGAAGCTTCCGGCGGCGCGATGCTCGCTACCGTCAACACCTTCGTTGCAACGGCAGCCGCGATCATCTCCTGGTCGATTGTCGAAACCTTCACGCGTGGCAAGGCCTCCATGCTCGGTGGCGCTTCCGGCATGGTTGCCGGCCTCGTTGCCGTTACGCCGGCTGCCGGCATCGTCGGTCCGATGGGCGCGATCGCCCTCGGTCTCATCGTCTCTCCGCTGTGCTACTTCTTCGTTTCCGTCGTGAAGAACAAGTTCGGCTACGACGATACGGCTGACGTCTTCGGCGTACACTGCGTCGGTGGTATCTTCGGCGCTCTCGCAACCGGCGTATTTGCCAGCGCATCGCTCGGCGGCGTCGGCTATGCCGACGGTGTGACGATGGGCAGCCAGGTCGTGGTCCAGGCCACTGCTGTCATCACCACGATCCTGTGGTGCGGCATCGGCTCGGCCATCCTCTACAAGGTCGTCGACGTCATCATCGGTCTGCGTGTAGCGCCGGAAGCCGAACGCGAAGGTCTCGACCTCGCGTCCCACGGCGAAGCTGCCTACCACAACTCCTAATCACAAGCTTGCGGCGCCGGGCAACGTTCCCCGGCGCCGCTGAACATCCCGTCGCGGCCTATTTCATCAAAAGTAAGCCGCTCTTGGCCCGGACCTTGGTTCGGGCCTTTTTTGTGTCGGCCGGTCGGTTTGCCAAACAGCCATAAATTCGTTGATAAGCCGACCACCGCCTGCATGGTTAACATGCCATTAACCCTCCTCTGATTAGGTAGAGGTGACGTACTGGGTGAGTGGGCATGACGCCGATTCGCGCGTGCCTTCGACAACGAACGGGCTGGATATCATGGGCAGAAGCAATTCGGCAGCGCTGGGCGGTCCCCCCGACCGTTTCTCGCTTTCGGGCGTGGTTTGGCGGCAGGTGAGGGGCCTCATCGGCTTCGCGCTGCTGTTTCTGCTGGCGCTCGCGGTCGCCGCCCTGGCGACCTGGAACGTCATGGATCCCAGCTATTCCTACGCTACGAGCAATGCGCCGACGAACATTTTGGGTTTTCCCGGTGCTGCCTTCGCCGACATCCTGATGCAGGCACTCGGCCTTGCCTGCGTCGTCGTGCTGCTGCCCATCGTCGCCTGGGCTTTCGCGCTGATTTCCAACCGTAAGATCCATCGCCTGCCGGCCCGTCTCGGCGCCTGGGTCGGCGGCTCTATTGTTGCCGCCGGTTCCATCGCCTGTTTCCCCGCTCCTCCGACCTGGCCTATCCCCAATGGTATCGGCGGTGTCATCGGCGATATTCTTCTGCGCTTTCCCGCCCTCTTCATCGGCACATATCCGAGCGGTGTCTTTGCCACCGTATTCGGTACGGTCCTTGCCATCCCCGCTGCCTGGCTCATGTTGTTTGCCGCCGGCCTGGTTGGCCGCAGCCTGCCGGAAGACGAGGAGAATGAAGAGGATTACGAGGAAACGCAGAGCCGCGCCCGCAGCGTCGGCGACGACGACGAGGATGACGACCGCGGCGGTTTCATGGCCTTCGGTGCGCTCATGCATTCCTGGTACAATGCGCAGGCCCGCCTTCGGCGCCTGTTCGGCATGGGTCCGCGCAAGCGCCGCGACCATGCTTTCGACGCACCCTACGACTTCAATGATGACGAGTTCGGCACGCTGAACGAGCCGGCGCGCGCCAAGGCCCCGATTGTCCGGGGCGAACGCGTCGAGCCATCGCTGGGTGGCCCGGCCCAGCGCCGCGTGGTGTCTCCTCCGTCGATCAGCATGGGCGACGATGAAGACGAGGATGATGACGCGTCCTACGAACGCGAGCCGCCGCGTCCGGCCGGAATCCTGCCGGATGACGAGGAAGACGAATGGGCATTGCGCCCCGCTTCGTCGAAAGCTTCCGCTGCTCAGGGCGGCCCGCGCGTCATTCCCGCCGCGCCACGGCCGAAGCCCGGTGCGCGTGCCGAGCGTGAGGCGCAGACCTCCTTCATCCGCTCCTACGGTTTCCAGCTTCCGGCCGTGCATCTGCTCGCCGAGCCGAAGACCATCGTGCGGGATGCGACGCTGTCCTCCGATGCGCTGGAACAGAATGCCCGCATGCTGGAAGGCGTGCTCGAGGATTTCGGCGTCAAGGGTGAGATCATCCATGTCCGTCCCGGCCCGGTCGTCACGCTTTACGAACTGGAACCCGCTCCGGGCATCAAATCCTCGCGTGTCATCGGCCTTGCCGACGATATCGCTCGTTCGATGAGCGCGATCGCCGCCCGCGTCGCCGTCGTGCCCGGCCGCAATGCCATCGGCATCGAGCTGCCGAATTCCACGCGCGAAACAGTCTATCTGCGCGAGCTTGTCGCCAGCCGCGATTTCGAGACGTCCAAGGCCAAGCTCGCCATGGCGCTCGGCAAGACGATCGGCGGCGAGCCCGTGATCGCCGATCTTGCCAAGATGCCGCATCTGCTGGTCGCCGGCACCACCGGCTCGGGCAAATCCTTCGCGATCAATACCATGATCCTGTCGCTGCTCTACCGCATGACGCCGGAACAGTGCCGCCTGATCATGATCGACCCGAAGATGCTCGAACTCTCCGTCTATGACGGCATTCCGCATCTGCTCTCGCCCGTGGTCACCGATCCGAAGAAGGCCGTTGTTGCGCTGAAATGGACCGTCCGCGAGATGGAAGAGCGCTACAAGAAGATGTCGAAGATCGGCGTGCGCAACATCGATGGCTTCAACACCCGCGTCGAGCAGGCCGTCGCCAAGGGCGAAGCGATCAGCCGCACCGTGCAGACCGGCTTCGACCGCCAGACCGGCGAGGCGATCTACGAGACCGAGGAATTCGATCTGAAACCGATGCCCTATATCGTCGTCATCATCGACGAGATGGCCGACCTGATGATGGTCGCCGGCAAGGATATCGAAGGTGCCGTCCAGCGCCTGGCGCAGATGGCGCGTGCGGCCGGTATCCATGTCATCATGGCGACCCAGCGTCCGTCGGTCGATGTCATCACCGGCACGATCAAGGCGAACTTCCCGACGCGCATCTCCTTCCAGGTGACGTCGAAGATCGACAGCCGCACGATCCTCGGCGAGCAGGGTGCCGAACAGCTCCTTGGCATGGGTGACATGCTCTATATGGCAGGCGGCGGCCGCATCCAGCGCGTCCACGGCCCGTTCGTCGCCGATGGCGAGGTAGAGGACATCGTTTCCTATCTGAAGACGCAAGGATCGCCGCAATATCTCGAGGCTATCACCGCCGACGACGAGGACGACGAAGATGGTCATGGCCCGGCGGGCACAGCCAATCTCTCGGACTCGGAGGATCCTTACGATCAGGCCGTGGCAATCGTGCTGCGCGATGGCAAGGCGTCGACCTCCTATATCCAGCGTCGTCTCGGCATCGGCTATAACCGCGCCGCTTCGCTGATCGAGCGCATGGAGCAGGAAGGGCTGATCGGCCCGGCCAACCATGCCGGCAAGCGTGAGATCCTCGTGCCGACGGAAGCGGACATTCTGGATCGCTAAGGCGAGCCGGCGTCCGCTGTCACATATCCCGAATATGCTTTCGGAGATTTCATTGCGGCTCATAACCGAGCATGGGTCGTAGCGCCATGAAGACGCCGATTTTGCGCGCCATGGACAAAGCATGAAGGAGAATTCGATGACAAAGTTTGATGCGCAGCCGTTTAGCCGACTTTCCCTGACCCGCCGGAATTTTCTCGGCGCCGTGGTCGCGGTCGGTGCGGCAGGCGCTCTGCCTGTTTCGGCCTTGGCGCAGGCGCAGGCCGCGTCCCTCAATCCCGGCGTGGCGCAGCAGATCGCCGATCACTTCTCGTCGATCAAGACCATGAAGGGCGGCTTCCTGCAGATCGGGCCGCGCGGCGACCAGATGAGCGGCAGTTTCTTCATCCAGCGTCCCGGCAAGATGCGCTTCAACTACGATCCGCCCTCGCGCATGCGCGTCATCTGTGACGGCAACAACGTTCAGGTCATCAACGACCAGACGCGAACGAAGAACATGTATCAGCTGTCGAAGACGCCGCTGAGCCTGTTGCTTGCCAACAAGATCGATCTTTCCGCCGATATGGTGCGCAATGTCGACGCGCAGCCGGACCTTACCAAGATCACGCTTGGCAACCGCACCGTCTTCGGCGATTCGACCATCGCCATGATCTTCGATTCCAAGACCTACGACCTGCGCCAGTGGACGGTGATCGACCCACAGGGCAAGACCACCGACGTCATCATCAACAATGTGAAGACCAATGTCTCGTTCGACGACAGTGTCTTCCGCATCGACTATACGCGCTGACCGCTGTCTCCGTCTCTGGCAATAGAGGAAGCGCCGAATGGCGCTTTCCTTTCGCTCAAAGCCGGTCTAAAGCCTTATCCTGACTAGAGCGCTTCACGGAATCGCTGAACCGTTCTAGCTGTCTGTTTTGACGCAATCCCGGACGGAAAACCGCTGCGCACTTTTCCTGGAATTGCTCTAAGGAAAGGGTTTTGGGCATGGGATTTTCGATAGCGACCTGGAACATCAACTCGGTGCGGTTGCGCATGCCGATCGTCGAGCAATTCCTGATGCAGTCCCGGCCCGATATTCTCTGCCTGCAGGAGACCAAGGTTCCGAATGAGCTCTTTCCCTATGCGCCACTGAGAGCGCTCGGTTACGAGCACATCATCATTCACGGCCAGAAGGGCTATCATGGCGTCGCCATCGCCTCGCGTTTTCCGCTGACCGAGGATCATCGGCAGGATTATTGCAATGTCGGCGACAGCCGGCATATCTCGGCGATCTTCGAGCGTGGTGGCCGTCGTATCCGGGTGCATAATTTCTACGTCCCGGCCGGCGGCGACGAGCCCGACCGGACGATCAATCCGAAATTCGGCCACAAGCTCGACTTCATCGAAGAGATGAAGCACCTGCATGCCAACGCCGAGCAGAACACCTCCGCCATCCTCGTCGGCGACCTCAACATCGCGCCGTTCGAGCATGACGTCTGGTCGCACAAGCAGCTGCTGAAGATCGTCAGCCACACGCCGATCGAGACCGATGGCCTTATCGAGGTGATGAAGCGCGGCGCCTGGCTCGATCTGATGCGCCAGAATGTGCCAGAGAACGAGAAGCTCTATACGTGGTGGAGCTACCGCGCCAAGGATTGGGAAGCAGCCGATCGCGGCCGCCGTCTCGACCACATCTGGTCGTCGTCCGACCTCGGCCCGCTCTTGCAGCGCATCGACATCCTGAAGGCCGCACGCGGCTGGGATCGCCCGTCCGACCATGTGCCGGTGACCGCGCATTTCGATCTTTAGATTTGCTCGGGTGGAAATCCCCCGGCCGGCTTCGAAAGCTAATAGATCAGGAAGCGAGCCCATCTCACACTGCATCCATTTCCCAAGCGGGTAGGTGAGGTGCCCAGCAAAGTCGTAGTCGGTAGCTAGATAGCCATCGAGCGGTCGTGGGGCACAGTATTCAATGTCCGTTAACCGAAGCTCTCTCTGGTAGTGTTCGCGGTATGGTAGAATGAGGAGGATACCGCTATTCTTTCGCGATAAATTCAGCTCCTTCCAGTTGCGCGGTCACCCATGTCACCTATGCTAGCATTGCTTGGCTTTCTCGTTCTCATCATGTGCTACGGCATTTCACGAGGACTATTTAGGAAAGGACATCGGCTCTTTGGATGGCTCATTGCTGTCCTTGCATTTGTTGCGCAGCTCACCGTCTCGAACAAAATGGAGCACGACGCCAAAGCAGCCGGCTTCCAATCCTCAAGTGATCTCTACGCCGCGCATGAGGCAGGGATCGACGATCCCAGCAAATGGAAACTGGTTCGAGGGCTCCAACACGTCTTGCGTCAATCTCAACCGGTGTCACCGCCTGCCTCACCAAAGAAGACCGCTATTGAACTGTAACTTGATCCCCCCGAAGCGTTTTGGACGAACCGGAATATGGTGCGGGATCGGCACGGTTCGGCGCTCAAGAAATCGCTCTATCTTTTGCGGTGACTAGGAAAAGCGCCCAAGCAGTGCCGCCGTTTGCCTGGCGAGGGCTGCAAAGTTTTCGCGGATGCGATTCTGGATCAGCAGGCCGGCGTCGGGATATTCCTCGATCAGCCGGTGAAACAGCGCCCGCGTGATCCGCATGACATCGGATTCCTCCAGCGCCACGGCGGTGTATTTCCGTTCCACCAGCGTCACCAGCGCCAGCTCGGACAGCATGGTGCCGGCTTGCACCGTGGCTTCGACGGTCGATTGTCCAGAGGCATCGACGGTGGTGAGCTCGAAGCTGCCGTTGGCGACGACGTAGGCGCATTCGGCCGGCGATTTTTCCCGAAACAGGGTCTGGCCCGGCGAGACATGGCGGCGGTCGGCGCCGAAGGCGATCAGCCGCAACGGCTCTTCGCCCATGCCGTGAAACAGCGGCAGTTGCGACAGCAGGCGGATATCGTCGGTCAGCGCCATGTTGATCGCCTATGGAATGATCTTGTAGCCGCCGTTTTCCGTCACCAGAATTTCGGCGTTGGAAGGATCGCGCTCGATCTTCTGGCGCAGGCGATAGACATGGGTTTCGAGCGTGTGGGTGGTGACGCCGGAATTATAGCCCCAGACTTCTTCGAGAAGGATATCGCGGGTGACGACCTTCTGGTCGGCGCGGTAGAGATAGCGGATGATCGCCGCTTCCTTCTCCGTCAGGCGAATCTTCTGGCCGTCTTCCGTGGTGAGCAGCTTCTGGCTCGGCTTGAAGAGATAGCGGCCGACGGTGAAGGTCGCGTCCTCGCTCTGCTCGTGCTGGCGAAGCTGCGCGCGGATGCGGGCGAGCAGCACGGCGAAGCGGAACGGCTTGGTGACGTAATCGTTGGCGCCAGCTTCGAGGCCGAGGATGGTGTCGGAATCCGTATCGTGGCCGGTCAGCATGATGATCGGCGCCTTGAAGCCGTTCTTGCGCAGGAGCTTCACGGCTTCGCGGCCATCCATGTCGGGCAGGCCGACATCCATGATCAGGAGATCGACGGGTGCGGTGCGCGCGGCCTGCACACCCTTGCCGGCGTTCACTTCCTGCAGAACCGTGAATTCCTCGTAAAGCGACAATTGCTCGACCAACATTTCGCGCAGGTCGTTATCATCATCCACCAGTAGAATGGTGCGTGCGGTCATGCCGTTCCGGTCCTCGTTCTTTTGTCCCCTAAGTCCTACGCCAAATTGCGTTTTTAGCAAGTCGGGAGGCGGCTCAGGCTTGGTCGTCCAGTTGAAACTGCTATGATTTCAAATCAAATCACGTGCAAAGCAAAAACATGTGAGAAAAATGGAAAAAACAAGGGTAGGCGGTAATCGTGCCGCTTCCACAATCGTTGTGCGCCCCGCACCGGGAAAGCCGACGCGCGCGCTGGTGCAGCTCGGGCCGCTGACGGTGCCGGCGGCGATCGGCCGTTCCGGACGCAGCGTGCTGAAGCGCGAGGGGGATGGAGCAACGCCGATTGCCGCCATGAAGCTGCTTTACGGTTTTACGCGCGGCGATCATGTCCGCTTCCTGCGCACGCCCTTGCCGATGCGGCGGATCCGCAAGGACATGCTCTGGTGCGATCAGCCGGAAAACGCCAATTACAACCGGCTTGTCAAGGCGCCGTTCAAGCCGAGCCATGAGGAGATGCGGCGGAGCGACGGGCTCTATGACATCTGCCTGGTGCTTGACTGGAACATAAGTTCGCGCCGGCGCCATCGCGGCTCGGCCATCTTCTTCCATCTGATCAAGCCCGGCTATGAGCCGACTGCCGGCTGTATCGCTGTCAGCCTCAAGGACATGCGGCGCATCATCGGCTTTTTGCGGAAGGGCACCACTGTTCGCGTTGTTTGATCGGCACGCTGGGGTGATAATCGGGCGGCACCGCCTTATATAGGTTCCCGGAGGGCGCATCGGTTGCGATGCGCGGGGGAAACCTCAGGCTTGTCGTTCGGGTTCGTTCGCGCCTTCACTCCATCCACGCCCAATTCATTTGGAGAGATATTGTGACCAATCAATCGACAATCACTTTCAACGACGGCAATTCCATTCCGCAGGTCGGCCTCGGTGTCTGGCAGACGCCGGAAAACGTCGCTCCCTCGGCGGTCAGCACCGCATTGAAGGCCGGCTATCGTCATGTCGACACCGCCGCCATCTATGAGAACGAAGACGGCGTCGGCGAGGGTATTCGCCAGTCCGGCGTCGCCCGCAAGGATATCTTCCTCACCACCAAGCTCTGGAACGAAGCCCAGGGCTTCGACTCGACCCTGAAGGCCTTTGACGCGAGCCTGAAGCGGCTCGGCACGGACTATGTCGACCTCTATCTCATCCATTGGCCGGCCCCGCGTCGTGACCTCTACGTCGATACCTGGAAGGCTTTTCTGCGTCTCAAGGAAGAGGGCCGCGCCCGCTCCATCGGCGTTTCCAACTTCGCCAAGGAGCATCTCGACCGCATTATCGGCGAAACCGGCGTTACCCCAGTGCTGAACCAGATCGAGCTGCACCCGACCTTCCAGCAGAAGGCGCTGCGCGAGGTGCATGACAAGCTCGGCATCAAGACGCAATCCTGGAGCCCGCTTGGCCAGGGCAAGCTGTTGACCAACGCCGTGATCGGCAAGGTCGCCGCCAAGCACGGCCGCACACCGGCACAGGTGATCATCCGCTGGCACATCGACAACGGCCTGATCGTCATCCCGAAATCGGTGACCCCGAGCCGCATCGTGGAAAATCTCAAGGTGTTCGATTTCAAGCTCGATGCCGAGGATCTGGCGGAGATCGCCAAGCTGGATTCGGCTGGTGGACGTATCGGACCGGACCCGGTGACGGCGACGTTCTGAGCGGCGGATAAGGCTCGATCTTCGCATGTTTTCAGAAGCCCGGGGCGTCAGCTCCGGGCTTCTGTCGTTTCACGAAGTGGTTCCAGCACGTTGCCCGTTGCCGCCCTCTCGGCCTGAAAGCCCTTTGCCAGAAACTCGACGACGGCGCGAACGCCCGGCAGTTGTCCGCGCCGGTGTGTGGTCAGGATTGAGGTGGCGACAGTGCCAGCCGTCCAGCCGGGCAGCACGCGAACGATTTGCCCGTGTTCCATTGCCGCCTTGCAACCAGTTTCCGGCAAACAGGCTATGCCGAGGCCCGACGCCGCCGCCCGGAGCAGCACCAGCGTCTCGTCAGCGATGAAACGACAGTGCGGCGATACGCTGATTGTGCCTTGGTCAACATGATGAAGACGCCATGCCTTCGCCGTTTGAGAGACTAGCAAGCCGGCGTGATTTTTCAGGTCACGCGGATCGGCGGGGAAACCATGTTTCTCCAGATAGCTGGGTGCTGCCACCAGGATCACCTCGTCTATCGAAACCTGTCTTTGCAGCAGCTCCGAATCCGGCAGCGGCGCAAAATGATTGCGCACCGCAATGTCGAATCCCTCCTGAACCAGATCAACGAAGCGATCGGTCGCATGGAGTTGCAATGTGAGCTTCGGGTAAGCTACGGCAAGGGAAGGGAGATGGTCGGACAAGAAGAACTGGGCAGCGGGAACCGATGCCGTGATCCTGACGATGCCGCTGGGCTCCGCATGGCGTTGGCGCACCGCGCTCTCGGCGGCTTCGGCCTCGATCAGCGCTGCGAGTGCATGTTCGTAGAAGTCGCGCCCCGGATCGGTGAGCATGAAGCTGCGCGACGTCCGGTGCAGCAGGCGTGTCTCAAGATCCGCCTCGAGTGCGGCGACGCGTTTGCTGATCGTCGATTTCGGCATGCCCAATCGCCGCGCCGCGGCAGCGAAGCCACCGCTGTCGACGGCCTGAACAAAGATCTGCAGATCATTGAGGTTGAGTGCCATCGGCAATATCCACTCATAGAGACTTTAAGTTCTATTTTACCGATCTACTCAACCAAAGTCCATAAATTCATATTACTGCTATCGAGGTTGGGCCTCGCTACAGGAGATGAAATATGGAACCGGTACTTTTCTACGGTGTCCCTTCGGGATGCTCCTTCGGATCGATCGTCGCGCTTGAATGGCTGGGAATGCCTTACCGGTTATCCCGCATCGAGATGATCAAGGACGACTTCATGAGCGGCAGCTATCGCTTTATCAATCCCGTCGGCGAGACGCCCGCCTTGATCACCAGCGGGGGCGCCGTGCTGACCGAGAGCATGGCCATTCTCAATCATCTGGGTGCAGGCGGCATCGAAACCGGATTGGCATTTGCGCAGGGCACACCGGAATTCGACGGGCTCAACCGGATGCTGGCCTATCTCAACACCAGCTTCTTCACCTCCTTCGGTCCGCTCTGGTATGTCTACGAGCACGGCGGCGAGGCGGCTGCAAAAGCGGCATTGACTGACTATGGCCGCTTCAAGGTGCGCAAGGCACATGCCGATCTCGAGGTAATGCTGGGCGACAGGCGATGGCTGCTGGGTGACCATAAGACCCTTGCCGACGCCTATTTCATCGGCATCAGCAGATGGGCCGACTATCATGATGTGATCGACCGCGCCGACTATCCCAATCTGGTGCGGCTTTCTCGACAGCTAGAAGACGATCCGGCCGTGGCGTTCGCGCATGCGATAGAGGAGGAGAAACCGGCACGCTCGGCCGGCGGCTATCTCGGAAATATCGACGTTGCCGATGCGCTGACGCTCGTTCGCCAGGATGCGTCGCGGATACCTGATCGGAACGGAAGGTCGCTGATGGGTGCATCTTGACCGGTTAGATATCAGGCGGAAGGAACCCTTCCGCCTAACTATCCTGGGACTCCGCCACAGAAGCTTCGAAGCCGGCTAAATACTTTCCAAGCAAGATATTCAGGGCGTCCTTTTCCGCTTCCGAGAGACCCGACACGAGCCGTGCCTGGGTTTGGACATGGGCGGTCACTGCGCTGTCGATCAGTGCAAAACCCTTGTCCGTCAACGACACCAGAAAGCTTCGGCCGTCATCGGGATTGGGGCGGCGGGTGACGAGCCCCGCCTTTTCCAGCTGATCGATGCGATTGGTCATCGTGCCGGAGGTCACCATCATGGTGGCCATCAGGTCGTTAGGGGAGAGGGTATAGGGCGCGCCGGAGCGACGCAGGGTCGCCAGGACATCGAAAGCCGGACCGTTCAGATCAAACTGTGCAAAGGTCTTGCCCATCTCGCGGCCAAGGTGATGAACGAGGTTTCCGATGCGGCCGATCAGCCCCATCGGGGCGACGTCGAGGTCGGGCCGTTCCCGGTGCCATTGGGCGAGAATTTTGTCGATGCGATCCATGCGAAGACATCGCCATGGAATTATCTTGACGTCAAGGTATTTTGATTTATCTTGAGATCAAGATAAACTTGGAAACCTGTGAGATGATCCGCAATTCCGATCTGCTGCTAACCGCGATCGCACCGGCGATCTGGGGCAGCACCTATCTGGTGACGACCGAGTTCCTGCCGGCCGGTTATCCGCTGACGGTTGCGATGCTGCGCGCCTTGCCGGCGGGGCTGCTGCTGCTCGCCATCGTGCGGCAATTGCCGCATGGCATCTGGTGGGTGCGGTCGCTCGTTCTTGGTGCGCTGAACTTCTCGATTTTCTGGTGGATGCTGTTCATCTCGGCCTATCGGCTGCCGGGCGGAGTGGCGGCAACCGTCGGTGCGGTCCAGCCGTTGATCGTCATCATGTTGGCACGGCTATTGCTCGGCTCGCCGATCCGCGGCCTTTCGGTTATCGCGGCGATTGCCGGTATCGCCGGTGTCGCGCTTTTGATCCTGACGCCGCAGGCAACGCTCGATCCGGTCGGCATTGCGGCGGGCATTGGCGGCGCTGTCTCCATGGCGGCCGGCACGGTGCTCAGCCGCCGTTGGCGGCCGCCTGTCTCGCCGCTCACCTTCACCGCATGGCAGCTGACGGCCGGCGGCCTGCTGTTGCTGCCGTTCGCTTTGATGCTCGAGCCGCCGCTTCCGCATCTGACGGGCGCCAATATTCTGGGTTTTGCCTATCTCGGGCTGATCGGCGCCGCGCTCACCTATATTCTCTGGTTTCGCGGCCTGTCGCGGCTGGAGCCGTCGGCGATCTCTCCGCTCGGTTTCCTCAGCCCGACGACCGCGGTGATCCTTGGCTGGTGGGCGCTCGGCCAGCAGCTCAATGCGATGCAGATATTCGGCATTATCATCGTGCTTGGCAGCGTCTGGCTCAGCCAGCGGGCGCAGCTGGCTCGGCCTGTTGAAAGATCGGTGATCACCGAACCTTCCACACTTGCGTCGAAGCGATAGAGCCTGCTCAACTCCGACAAAAAAGGCGGCCCGGAGGCCGCCTTTTGCGTTCGATCAGTTGAAACCGATCAATTCCATTCGCGGATATCGACGAAGTGGCCGGCAATTGCCGCTGCCGCTGCCATGGCCGGCGACACCAGATGGGTGCGGCCCTTGAAGCCCTGGCGGCCTTCGAAGTTGCGGTTGGACGTGGAGGCGCAACGTTCGCCTGGCTTCAGGCGGTCGTCGTTCATGGCCAGGCACATCGAACAGCCCGGCTCGCGCCAGTCGAAGCCGGCGGCCTTGAAGATCTTGTCGAGGCCTTCGGCTTCCGCCTGTTCCTTGACCAGACCGGAGCCCGGAACGATCATGGCATCGACGGTGGAGGCCACCGTCTTGCCTTCGACGACCTTGGCAACGGCGCGCAGGTCTTCGATGCGGCCGTTGGTGCAGGAGCCGATGAAGACGCGGTCGATGTTGATCTCGGTCATCGGTGTGCCCGGCTTCAGGCCCATATAGTCGAGAGCGCGCCACTTGGAGGTGCGCTTGTTTTCGTCCTGGATCTCGTCCGGGTTCGGGACGATGCCCTGGACGGAGACGACGTCTTCCGGCGAGGAGCCCCAGGAAACGATCGGCGGCAGGGCGGCGGCGTCGAGCACGACGACGCGGTCGTAGTGCGCGCCTTCATCTGTCTGCAACGTTTTCCAGTAGGCGATCGCCTGCTCCAGGGCTTCGCCCGTCGGCGAGCGCGGCTTGCCCTTGATGTATTCGAAGGTGATCTCGTCGGGGGCGATGAGGCCGGCGCGGGCGCCGCCTTCGATCGACATGTTGCAGATCGTCATGCGGCCTTCCATCGACAGCGCGCGGATGGCTTCGCCCGCATATTCGATGACGTAGCCGGTGCCGCCTGCGGTGCCGATTTCGCCGATGATGGCAAGGATGATGTCCTTGGCGGTGACGCCGGCCGGCAGCTGGCCGTCGACGCGCACCAGCATGTTCTTCGCCTTCTTCTGGATCAGCGTCTGGGTCGCCAGAACATGTTCCACCTCAGAGGTGCCGATGCCGTGCGCCAGCGAGCCGAAGGCGCCGTGCGTGGACGTGTGGCTATCGCCGCAGACGATGGTCATGCCGGGCAGGGTGAAGCCCTGTTCCGGTCCGATGATGTGGACGATGCCCTGGCGCTTGTCGCTTGCCGAATAATATTCGACGCCGAATTCGGCGGCGTTGGTGGCGAGCGCCTCGACCTGGATACGGCTTTCCTCGTTCTTGATGCCGAGATGGCGATCGGGCGAAGTCGGAACATTGTGGTCTACGACAGCCAGCGTCTTTTCCGGTGCGCGGACCTTGCGGCCGGTCATGCGCAGGCCTTCGAACGCCTGCGGCGACGTCACTTCGTGAACGAGGTGACGGTCGATATAGAGAAGACAGGTACCGTCGTCCTGGCTGTCAACGAGATGGTCATCCCAGATTTTGTCGTAAAGGGTACGTGGAGCGCTCATGGCTACAGATCCATATTGGCATTGTCGAAATAGGGGGTGACGGATCAGGACCGCCGGCCTCGGGTGTGATCAGCGAAGTCGGCTGTTGAGCGCGCCCGAAATCATCGCAAAGAATCGTGCCGGCAGGCGCTTGTGGTCCTGCAGCACAAAAATCGTGACGAACTGTCCGTCTTTGCTCATGATCCTAGTCATGGCGTTGCTCATATCAATTTTCCGAAGTCTCGGCAATGCTGACGTTTGGCCGCAGATGATCGTGATGACGCTTCAACGTCAGCGCATATGCCGCTCCCGCATCCGCTTCTCGAACTTGCGCAGCGCCAGCGACAGACCGATCGTCAGGATCAGGTAGATATAGGCAAGGATCGAGTAGCTTTCAAAGTAGCGGAAGGAGCCGGATGAATAGATCTTGGCAAACTGGGTGATGTCGGCAACGCCGAGCACAGAGACCAGCGAGCTGTCCTTTACCATCGCGATGAAATCGTTGGAGAGCGGCGGGAAGATGACGCGGAATGCCTGCGGCGCGATGATATGGCGGAAACGCCGGTAACGCGACAGGCCGAGCGCCTTTGCGGCCTCGATCTGACCGGGATCGACAGACTGGATGCCGGCGCGAAAAACTTCGGCGATGAAGGCCGAATAGGCGATCATCAACGCCACGATCGCTCGCCACATCAATGGTACATCACGCACCACCAGAGGATCGGTCCAGCCGGCTGAGACGAGCGGTGAAGTGATGGTGTTATAAAGCGTGACGAAGGCGGGCGCGCCGACGAAGGCGATGTAGGACAGCAACACCAGGATCGGTATGCCGCGAATGACTTCGACATAGAAGCGTGCGATCTGGCGCAGGATCCGGCTGTCGGAGAGGCCCAGCAGCGCAACGCCGAGGCCGAGCGCCATCGCCAGCGAGAAGGCGACGAGCGTGACGAAGATGGTGGTGCCGATGCCCTGGACAATCGTCGTAAAGACCTGGGCGTAAAGATCGCTGGTGACGATGGCGACTGCGGTGGCAATGCCGATGAAAACAAGGACGACCAACCACCAGGGAAAGTCGTCCTTGCTATGGTGTCCGCTCGGGCCTGCTTGCAGCGCCATCAGAGCGGGTGTCCGTTTTCAGACTGCATTCGGCTTACTGGCCCATCTTATAGTCGAGGAACCATTTCTTGTTCAGCGCCTCGAAGGTGCCGTCGGCCTTCAGGCTGGCGATAGCGGCGTTGACCGGGGCAACGAGATCGGAGCCCTTCGGGAAGATGAAGCCGAAATCCTCGGTGCCGAGCGGGCCGCCGATCAGCTTCAATCCGCCGTTCGAGGTGTCGACATAGCCCTTGCCGGCGGTGCCGTCGGTCAGAACCACGTCGACATCGCCGGTCTTCAGCGCCTGCACGGTGGCGCCGAAGGTTTCGAACAGCTTGATGCGCGGGTTCTGCTCATTGCCGTCGAGCACTTCGTAGACGGCGGTGTAGAAAGGGGTCGTGCCCGGCTGGGCGCCGACCAGGCCGTCCTTGAAGGCGGAGAAGCTCTTGGCATCGGTGAAGCGCTTCTCGTCGCCGCGTACCAGCATGAACTGCTGCGAGCGCATGTAGGGGTCGGAGAAGTCGACCTTCTGCTTGCGGTCTTCCTTGATGGTGATGCCGGTCATGCCGATATTGTACTGGCCCTGGGAGACGGCCTGGATCATCGCGTCCCAGCTGGTGTTTTGGTACTCGACCTTGAAGTTCAGCCGCTTGGCGATTTCGTTCATCGCGTCATATTCCCAGCCGATCGCCTTGCCGGACTTGGGGTCGACGAATTGCAGCGGCGGATAGGCATTCTCGGTGACGATGACGACGGTCTTGCCGTTGAGGTTCGGCAGGTCGGCGGCGAAGGAGGCGAAAGGTGCAAGCACGAGGGCGGTGAGGCCCAGAAGAAACGAACGACGGAATGCCATGGAAATTCCCCTTATAGCGTGTTGGAAAATTGTCATATTTTTAAAGCCGATGGCAAGGCTATTGCCATGGTCGTCACGATAAAAACAGAAAAGCCGCTCCAAAGCCGATGGCTTATGGAGATTTTTCTTCGCGCCCAGCCGCCCTTGGTCGCCCCCAACAAAAAAGGCGACCCGAAGGCCGCCTAGATGTCCACAATCCTAAAGGATCGAGATTTATTCTGCTGCCGGTTCAGCGGCGGCTGCAGCAGCTGCTGCGGCTTCGGCTGCTGCCTTTGCTTCGGCAGCTTCAGCTGCTGCCTTTTCGGCTGCGAGAGCCTGAGCTGCAGCAACCTTTTCGGCTTCGATGCGAGCCTTCTCGTCGGCAGCGGCCTGGCGCTCTGCATCGTTGAGCTTGCGAGCGCGGGTGCCGGTGTTTTCAACGATACGGGCAGCCTTGCCGCGCAGGTCGCGGAGGTAATAGAGCTTGGCGCGACGGACCTTACCGCGGCGAACGATTTCGACGCTTTCGATCATCGGCGAGTAAACCGGGAATACGCGCTCGACGCCTTCGCCGTAGGAGATCTTGCGAACGGTGAAGTTTTCCTGCAGGCCGCCGCCGGAGCGGGCGATGCAAACGCCTTCATAGGCCTGAACGCGGGTACGGTTGCCTTCCGTGACCTTCACGTTGACACGAAGGGTGTCGCCGGCGGAAAAGTCGGGGAGCGTGCGCTTGGCTTCGATCTTGGCAGCCTGTTCGGCTTCCAACTGCTGAATGATGTTCATGTTATCAACCTCGTTGTTGCTTCAACAGCCAGAGCGCCCTGAGTGCTCTATCCTTGGTCGGACCCTTAAGATCTCGCCTTGGATATATGCCTATAAAGGCAGGGGCGAATGCGTCTGCTTTTCTTTGGTGGTTGATGGGAAATTTCCCATGCCGGGCGCGCACATACCCTATTCCCGTGGGCTTGTCACCCCTTGGCCGGGAA
>DASVPC010000071.1:0-5396 GCA_036383055.1 Rhizobium sp.
CGTCTGCACCGGCTTCTTTGACGACGAAACCGAGACGCCCGACGATTACACCGATATGCTGACGGCCTGGGCGGCCCGCAAGGTGCCGCTGATCTGCGCCAATCCCGATCTCGTGGTCGAGCGCGGCCACCGCATGATCCCTTGCGCCGGCGCCATGGCCGCCTATTACGACCGGCTCGGCGGCGAGACGCGGATTGCCGGCAAGCCGCACCAGCCGATTTACGATGCCTCGATCGCAGCTGCCCGTGAAGTGCGTGGCGAATTCCCGCTGTCGCGCGTCGTCGCCATCGGCGACGGCATGCCGACCGACGTGCGTGGCGCGCTCGATTACGGTCTCGATCTTCTTTATATCAGCCATGGCATCCATGCCCGCGAATATGTCGTCGACGGTCACACCGATGAGGCAGCGCTTGGCGCCTTCCTGGCGCGCGAACAGGCGTCGCCCCGGTGGTGGATGCCGCGCCTTGTCTGAGGAGAGTGGTAACCGATGACCGTTTTCCATCGCAACGAGACCCGCGAGCCGCTGCCCGACAATCTGAAGGGCGGCGTCATCGCCATTGGCAATTTCGATGGCGTGCATCGTGGCCACCAATCCGTGCTCGAGCGCGCACTGGAGATTGCCCGCGAGCGCGGCGTGCCGGCGCTGGTCTTGACCTTCGAGCCGCATCCGCGCACCGTTTTCAGACCCGACCAGCCGGTTTTCCGTGTAACACCCGCGCCGCTCAAGGCGCGCCTTCTCGAAGCGATGGGCTTCAACGCCGTCATCGAATATCCCTTCGACCGCGCCTTTTCGCAGCGCTCCGCCGATGAGTTCGTCCATTCCATCCTGATCGACTGGCTGCATGCATCCGAAGTCGTTACCGGCTTCGATTTCCATTTCGGCCATGATCGTCAGGGCGGCCCGGCTTTCCTGATGAATGCCGGCAGCAAGCATGGTTTCGGCGTGACGTTGATCGACGCCTTCCGCGATGAAAATACCGATGTGGTTTCGTCGAGCCGCATCCGGACTTTGCTCACCGAAGGGGAGGTGGCCGAGGCCGCAGGCCTGCTCGGTTATCGCTATACGGTCGAGGCGGAAGTGATCGGCGGCGAACAGCTTGGCCGGACGCTTGGCTTCCCCACAGCCAACATGCGTTTGCCGCCGGAGGTGGAGCTGAAACCCGGCATTTATGCCGTGCGATTCCGCGGCGCCGATGGGATCATCCGCGATGCCGTCGCCAGCTATGGCCGGCGTCCGACCGTCACCGACAATGGCGCGCCGCTGCTCGAAACCTTCGTCTTCGACTTCAGCGGCGATCTCTACGGCCAGATCTGTTCCGTCTCCTTCTTCGGCTATCTCCGTCCCGAACTGAAGTTCGACGGCCTCGATCCGCTGGTGGCGCAGATCAGGAAGGACGAGGAAGAGGCGAGGGCGCTGCTCGCTGGCGTCCGTCCACTCGGCGACATCGACCGGGCCATCGCCTTTTCCTGATGTTACGCAAGGGGTTGGGTGGGTAAAGTTTGCCGCGCCGCCGCGGCCTTTTGCCTTGAGCCAAACCTCATCGCTTTCCGTCCTTTGTCATGCTCATGCGGTTTGGCTCTACGCCCGATTTCGGGCGCACATGCAGCGGCGTCGACAAGCTGTTGAATTCATGTCCGACACGGGTCATGGTTCGTGGCCGGTTCTTGGGAGGAACAATCGTTGACACTGCGCCATCAGATCATCGCGCTTGCGCTCGTACCTCTCGTTTTTTCGATCCTGGCTATTACCGCCTTCATTACCTGGCAATCGGCCAATCTTACCAGGAGCAATATCGAGACGTTCGAACAGAACATGCTGAAGGCGAAGGAAGCAGAAATCGTCAACCTGACAAACCTCGCTGTGTCGGCCATCCAGGTGATCTATCGGGATGCAAGGCCAGACGACCAGGCGGCGAAAGACAAGGTTGCGGCGATCCTGACGTCACTTGACTACGGCGCGGACGGATATTTTTTCGTCTACGATTATGACGGAAACAATATCGTTCACCCGCGCGAAGGATTTCGCAATGGGCGCAACTGGCTCGACTTGACCGATCCCGACGGTGACAAGGTCATCGCCGAACTCATCAAGACGGCAAAAGGGGGTGGCGGTCTGCATCAATACAAATGGGAGAAGCCTTCCAGCGGCCGCATTGCCGATAAACTGTCATTCGTGATCAGCCTCGATAAATGGCACTGGGTTGTCGGAACCGGCGTCTATCTGGACGATATTTTCACTCAGACTGCGGCGGCCAATGCCGGCATGCGGGCAAACATAAAGAGAACCTTCATCGTCGTCACGCTGATTGCTGTTCCGGCCGTTCTGGTCGTTTTCACAACCTGCATGCTGCTGACGTTCCGCGAGCGGCGGATGGCCGATAGCCGGCTCAAGGAGCTGACGCAGAGAGTGATCGATACACAGGAGGAGGAGCGCGCGCGCCTTGCCCGCGAGTTGCACGACGGCGTATCGCAGAATCTTCTCGGCGTGCGCTACGTCATGGACCTTGCCAGCCGGAAGGTCAGAAACCAGGTTGACGATGCCGCCACGACGATCGAGAAGGGGGTGGATGCGCTCAACAGCGCGATCAAGGACATAAGGCGGCTTTCGCATGATCTTCGCCCCCGCGTGCTCGATGATCTCGGCCTAACAGCGGCGCTAACTGCGCTCGCGGACAATTTCGCTGAGCGGACCGGGATTGCAACAGAGATCGAATCCGCGGGCTTCACCAGCATATTAAAGCCGGAAGCCAGCACTGCGCTCTACCGTGTCGCGCAGGAGGCTTTGACCAATGTCGAACGCCATTCCGGTGCGACGCTTCTCGAGATCAGACTTTGGAGTGAGCAGGGGCGTGCACGCCTGAGAATTTCGGACAATGGCACGGGCTTTGAGGGCGGGGGAGAAGGCAAGGGCGGGCTTGGGCTGCGGAACATGCAGGAACGGATGGCGCATTTCCATGGTCTGCTTCTCGTTCAAAGCACAGCTGATGGCACGATACTGACGGCGATGTTGCCAAAATCGGCCAATGTTTTGCCAGGCACGAGGGCGGATGCCGCATGACAAGAGACAGGATCAGCGTTCTCCTGATCGACAATCATCCCGTGGTGCTAGATGGACTGAAAGCTGTGCTTGAGACCTTTGACCATATCGAGGTGGTTGGCACGGCTAGCCTTGCCCAGGTCGGCTTGGAGATAGCTCGACAGAGGCGCCCACAAGTGACTTTGATGGACATCAACATGCCGAAGCTCAGCGGTATCGATGCGATCGAACTCTTTCGTCGCGAGCTTCCGGATACGCGGATCGTGATGCTATCCATGCACGATAGCCGCGAATATATCTCGTCGTCGATCATGCACGGTGCCGTCGGATATATTCTCAAGGACGTGTCGACCGACGAAGTCGTCTGCGCGATCGAGACTGTCGCGGGTGGCGGAACTTATTTTTCGTCAGGTGTTCGCGACATATTGATGGCCGACGAGATGCGAATGGAAGCCGACCCTCTGACGCCGCGCGAGCGGCACATTCTGGGTTTGATCGTCACCGGCAGGAGCAATCGCGAGATTGCCGAGGAACTCGGGATTACGCCTGCGACGGCCGAAACGCATCGCAAGAATTTGAAGAGAAAGCTCGGCATCGCAACGACGGCCGGGCTGATCCGTTACGCCCTTGACCACGGGATCGCGACGAGAGCGGTTTAGCGCCCGCCTACCCACTTATGGGTAGGCCTTGGTACTTCGCGTGTGCGGCCATCTTGTTCAAGCGGCAGGCTCGCCCTAGGACTTCAGCAGCGGCTGGCCGATGGCGGCCGCTGGGAGGAATTTACATCCGTCAGTCCGTTTCCGCATAGCCAGAAGCTCATTGGCTTCGGCCCGCTACTATTCCATACTGCGATCACGGCCCGACGCACCGCCTTCCACTCTGACAACTGCAACGAGGCGGCGCCTGCGCACCGCTTGGGAGGTATCGGAAATGGATAAACGCTTTGGGACGGCGGCCTGCTGGCTGCTCGTCATTCCCTATATCGGCCTGCTCTGGGTCCCCTTCTACAACCGGCACGATCCGGTTCTCTTCGGTTTCCCCTTCTTTTATTGGTACCAGCTTGCCTGGGTGCCGATCACCGCTTTCCTGACCTGGATCGCCTACCGGAGCATGCGCCATGATGACTGATATCGACCCGACGGCACTCGCCGTCTTCATCTTTTTCATGGTGCTGGTAACCGTCATGGGCTTTGTCGCCGCGCGCTGGCGCAGGCCGAAGACCCTAGCCCATATCGACGAATGGGGCCTTGGCGGCCGCAGCTTCGGCACCTGGATCACCTGGTTTCTCGTCGGCGGCGATTTTTACACCGCCTATACCGTGATCGCTGTTCCGGCCCTGGTCTACACGGTCGGCGCCTACGGTTTCTTTGCGCTGCCCTATACGATCGTCGTCTATCCCTTCGTCTTCATGGTGATGCCGCTTCTCTGGAGGCGCGCGAAGGATCATGGCTACGTCACGGCTGGCGATGTCGTGCATGGCCAATATGGTTCGCGGGCGCTCGAACTGGCGGTTGCCGCGACCGGCGTCATCGCCACCATGCCCTATATCGCCCTGCAGCTCGTCGGCATGACGGCGGTGTTCAAGGCACTGGGGCTTCATGGCGAATTCCCGCTTGCCGTCGCCTTCATCATCCTGGCGCTCTATACCTATTCGGCGGGCCTTCGCGCCCCGGCGCTGATCGCCTTCGTCAAGGACATCATGATCTATATCGTGGTGATCGCGGCCATTGCGCTCATCCCGGCCAAGCTTGGCGGCTACGCCAACGTCTTTGCTTCCGCCGATGCGGCTTTCCAGGCCAAGGGGGCTGGCAGCCTGGTGCTTGGCGGCAACCAGTATGTCGCCTATGCGACGCTGGCGCTCGGCTCGGCGCTAGCGGCTTTCATGTATCCGCACACGCTGACCGGTATCTTCGCCTCCAACAGCGGCAACACCATCCGCAAGAATGCGGTGATGCTGCCGGCCTATACGCTGCTGCTCGGCCTGCTGGCTCTGCTCGGCTATATGGGTCACGCGGCCAATCTGAAGCTGGATAGCCCGAACGATGTCGTGCCGGCGCTGTTCCAGTCGCTGTTCTCCAGCTGGTTTGCCGGTTTCGCCTTCGCTGCCATCGCCATCGGCGCGTTGGTGCCGGCGGCGGTGATGAGCATTGGCGCAGCCAACCTCTTCACCCGCAACTTCTGGAAGGCCTATATCGATCCGCAGGTTTCCGATGCCGGCGAGGCAAAGGTCGCCAAGATGACCTCGCTCGTCGTCAAGGTCGGTGCGCTTCTCGTCATCATCTTCCTACCGACGCAGTTCGCGCTCGATCTGCAATTGCTGGGCGGCATCTGGATCCTGCAAACGCTGCCGGCGCTGGTC
>DASVPC010000072.1:0-10321 GCA_036383055.1 Rhizobium sp.
CCTGGGCCGGGCTGGAGCGCATGGCGACGGGGGCCGCGCCTGACGGTCTTGACGTGCAGCCACGCTCGCGCTGGCCGCTCGATCAGAAGGCGGAAACGCTTCTGGGCCATGGCAAACGAGGAGCGAAGGCATGAGCGGCAACGAACGGATCGCGGTCATCGGCGCCGGCGCTTTCGGCACGGCGCTCGCAGCCGTCATCGCCCTGACGGGCAAGAGCCGGGTGACGCTGGTCGGGCGCAAGGCCGCACTGATGGCCGATCTCAAGACCGACCGGATAAATGATGCTGCTTTGCCCGGCATCGAACTGCCGGATTCGCTGCAATTCTCCGCCGAGCCGGATTCGATTTCGGATGCCGACATCGTGCTGTTTGCCATGCCGTCGCAGGCACAGGCTGACGCGGCCCGTCTTTACGGTCCCTATCTCGCGCCTGACGCCGTTGTCGTCACCTGCGCCAAGGGTATCGACAAGGTCTCCGGCGATCTTCTGACCGACATGCTTGAACGCGAATTGCCGCATCATGCGATTGCCGTCCTCTCCGGGCCGGGCTTTGCCGCCGATATCGCCAAGGGCCTGCCGACGGCCATGGCGATCGCGGCGGCTGATATGGCGGTGGCGGAACGGCTGGCGCAGGCGATTTCCGGTCGTACCTTCCGCCTCTATGCCTCTTCCGATCGTGTCGGCGTGCAGCTCGGCGGCGCGTTGAAGAATGTTCTGGCGATCGCCTGCGGCATCGTCGAAGGGCGCGGGATCGGCGATTCGGCGCGCGCGGCACTGATCAGCCGTGGCCTTGCCGAAATGTCCCGCTTCGTCTTTGCCAAGGGCGGCAAGGCTGAGACAGTACGCGGGCTTTCCGGCCTTGGCGATCTCGTCTTGACCGCCACCAGCCACCAGTCCCGCAATCTGCGCTTCGGCATCGCGCTCGGCCAGGGCCAGACGGTCGATCCCGCACATGGAGAGCTGGTCGAAGGCGCTTACGCCGCCTCGATCGCGGCGAAGCTGGCGCAGGGGCTCGGTGTCGATATGCCAATCACCGAAGCCGTTTCGGCCATCATCGACGGCAAACTGGATATCCCCACCGCCATCGAGCAATTGATGACGCGGCCGATCACGACGGAATAGCTTGAATATCGCTGGCGCGCTGGATATATTACTGGATATAATCGGAGGCCACGATGAGTAGCTCACAAAAACGCGCGATTCAGAATTACCGTTCTCGTCTCGAAGAGCGTGGCTTGGCTCGCTTCGAGGTGCTCGGACTTGATGGCGACCGTGCTCTCATTCGCTCGCTGGCACGGCGTTTGGCCGAAGGGGGAGCTGAATCGGCTCGCATCCGTGACGTCATGACTAAAACCGTCTCAGGAGAACCGCCGAAGAAAGGCGGTGTTTACGCTTGGCTGCGTAGCTCGCCTCTCGTTGGAGCAGATATCGATCTTGAGCGGGTTCGCGGCAAAGTGCGCGAGATCGATCTTTGACCCGTTATTTGCTCGATACGAATATTATCAGCAACACGATCAAACCAGAGCCGTCACCCGGTCTTATCAGATGGCTTCAAGCCCAAACAGATGATGATCTCTTTATCGCGGCATCGACGATCGCCGAGATTCGTCGCGGTATCCTGATCATGCCGCTAGGGCGTAAACGCGATGACCTCGAAACTTGGTTTCTCAGCATGCAGGGACCACTGGCGTATTTTGCCGGACGTATTTTTCCTTTCGGGGAGGATGCTGCCTTGATTTGGGCGCAACTCATGGCGGACGGGCGGGCAGCGGGGCGACAGCGCGATCCGATGGATATGTTGATTGCCTCCGTCGCGATCGCGAATGAATGCGTTATCGTCACGCATAATGAGGCCGACTTTTGGGGTCTAGACATCATCAATCCGCTTCGCACAGAAACAAGATGACCTGTAGCGAGCGAGGCTTTATCCATCATCCTCGATAGTCTGCTGATTTCCATAGGAGAATAAAACAATGCTGTTTGCCTTTGTCTGCAAGGACAAGCCCGGTCACCTGAATGTCCGCATGGATACGCGTCCCGCCCATGTCGAGCATTTGAACAAGCTCAATGCCGAGGGCACGCTGAAGATGGCGGGTCCGTTTCTCGATGCCGACGGCAAGCCGAATGGCAGCCTGGTCATCGTCAATGCCGATACGATCGAGGCAGCCAAGGCGATTGCCGATTCCGATCCCTATGCCAAGGCCGGCCTGTTCGAGAGCGTCGAGGTCAAGCCTTTCAACTGGGTCTTCAACAATCCGGAGGCATGAGGCATGGCGCATTGGCTGTATAAATCCGAGCCGTCTTCCTGGTCCTGGCAGCAGCAGAAGGATGCCGGGAGCGAGGGTACGGCCTGGACCGGCGTTCGCAACTATCTCGCCCGCAACAACATGCGGGCGATGCAGATCGGCGACAAGGGCTTCTTCTATCATTCCAATGATGGGCTGGAGATCGTCGGCATCGTCGAGGTCTGTGCGCTGTCGCATCCCGACGCGACGGCCAAGGACGATCCGCGCTGGGATTGCGTCGATATCCGCGCCGTGCGCGATATGCCAAAGCCGGTAACGCTGAAGGATATCAAGGCCAATCCGAAGCTGTCGCAGATGTCGCTGGTGACCTCGATGCGGCTTTCGGTGCAACCGGTCACCGACGAAGAATACCTCGAAGTCTGCCGCATGGGCGAGCTCGACAATCCGCCTGTTTGACACTTCCGACCCGAGGGCGCCTTGAAGACCGATCCGGAGACATTCATCCGTGCGAACACCAGCGTCATGGCGCCGCCGCATACACCGGAGATCCGGCTGCATCTGGCCAGCGAAGCCCATGATCTTTGGCTGAAGACGGAGGAGGAGCTGGAGGAGATCGGCCTGCCGCCGCCCTTCTGGGCTTTCGCCTGGGCCGGTGGGCAGGGGCTTGCGCGCTATATCCTCGATCGTCCTGACGAGGTCGCCGGCAAACGCGTTGTCGATTTCGCCAGCGGCTCGGGGCTGGTGGCGATTGCGGCGAAACTTGCGGGCGCAAGCTGGGTGCTCGCCGTCGATATCGATCCCTGGGCGGAAACGGCAGTGCGATTGAACGCCGTGGAAAACGAGGTCGCGCTCGATTTCACCGGCGACAATCTCGTGGATGAGGCAATCGATGTCGATGTCATTCTTGCCGGGGATGTCTTTTACGATCGTGATTTTGCCGATCGCCTCATCCCCTGGTTTCGGCGGCTGGCGGGGGAGGGCCTACTGGTTCTGGTCGGCGATCCAGGCCGCGCCTACTTGCCCAGGGATCGGCTGGAGGAGCAGGCCAGCTATCAGGTACCGGTGACGCGGGCGCTGGAGGATAGCGAAGTCAAGAAGACGACGGTCTGGCGGTTTCTCGCCGGCTAGAGCGTTTCGCCGCTCTATCCCATTGTTTTGACGCAATTCCGGAGGGAAAATCGCTGCGCACTTTTCCTGGAGCTGCTCTAACGATCCTTACGGCCGAATCACGCAGACGCCGGCTTCGTAGGAGCAGGCATTGCGGGCAAGCTTGATATCGATCACCTGGGCGCGCGGTCTCAGCTGCGTCGCGGGTTTGCCGGGGTATCGGCCATAGCCGCCATAACCGAGGACGTAGGTTCCGTCATTGGCCTGGTAGACATCTGCGGTTCCGGCATAGGTGCCGATATCCGCCGCATATTGCCGGTCCATCAGGACGATTTTGTCCGGCTGCGGCTGTGCCGATCGCTGCGACCAGGAGATTTCCTGCAACCGATGGGAGCCGGAATGGTGGAACGGCCGATGTTCCCGGCGATAATCGCCCGCCAAGGCCGATACTGATGATAGAACGACGGCTGCCGCCAAAACGAGCGCCGTTGCCTTGAAAGGATGCTGCCGCATGCGTTTTCCTCGCCCGCTAAATTCTTAATAAAGTGTGAAGAGCAGAATGCCGCAAGCGGGTGGTTAAGTCCACTTGGCAGACGGGGAAATCACATCGAGGCTCCAATCGGAGGATATGACTTTCACCCACGCGCCAAAGATGTCGAGCGATCCGAATCGATTAAATTCGAGGCAGACAGCAATTGTGCTTGTCGCCGTGCCTTTCCGTGATTAATGGTCGCAATTGATGCAACGCACACAGGATTTTCCTGCGCGTGTGCGTTGCCCCGGAGACATCCGGGAAAGAAGCGTATCGTAACGCCGCGAGGTTCTGATGGCGAACGTCACACAAAACCGGCCCTTGTCGCCGCATCTGCAAATCTACAAGCCTATTCCCACCATGATCATGTCGATCGTTCACCGCATCACCGGTGGCGCGCTCTATTTCGGCACGGTGCTGGTTGCCTGGTGGCTGATCGCCGCGGCGACGGGCCAGGGCTATTTCGAACTGGTCAACTGGATTATGGGAACGATCATCGGTCGGCTCGTACTGTTCGGTTACACATGGGCGCTGCTCCACCACATGCTCGGTGGTCTGCGCCATTTCATGTGGGACCTCGGCTACGGCTTCGGTAAGGAATTCTCGACCAAGCTGGCCAAGGCGACGCTCATTGGTTCGCTCTGTCTGACCGCGCTGGTCTGGATCATCGGCATCGCCATCCGGCTGGTTTGATCGGCATGATCCTGTCCGAAGCCGCTTTGCGGTCCTTCGGACGGGATCATGGCTTTAAAGGATATTTCTCATGGATATGCGTACCCCTTTGGGCAAAGTCCGCGGCCTCGGCTCCGCCAAGGAAGGCACCGACCATTTCTGGCGCCAGCGCCTGACCGCCGTCGCCAACGTCCCGCTCTTCATCTTCTTCATCATTTTCCTGATCATCTACGCCGGCGCTCCCTATGCGGAGGTCGTGCATGCTCTGTCGAATCCCTTCGTCGCCGTCATCATGGGCCTGATGGTGATCTCCGGCATCATTCACATGAAGCTCGGCATGCAGGTTATCATCGAGGACTATGTCCACGGCGAATTCGGCAAGATCGTCCTTCTCATGCTCAACACATTCTTCGCGATCGTGATGGCGGGGCTCTGTCTCTTCGCCATTCTGAAGATCGCGTTCGTAGGATAATTGCATCATGGCACCGAACTCACCCGCTCAGAATGGCAAAGCCTACAAGTATGTCGATCACTCCTATGACGTGATCGTCGTCGGCGCCGGCGGCGCTGGCCTGCGCGCCACGCTCGGCATGGCCGAACAGGGCTTCCGCACCGCCTGCATCACCAAGGTATTTCCGACCCGTTCGCACACCGTCGCGGCCCAGGGCGGCATCGCCGCCTCGCTGCAGAACATGACGCCGGACAGCTGGCAATGGCATCTCTACGATACCGTCAAGGGGTCCGACTGGCTCGGCGACGTCGACGCCATGCAATACATGGTCATGGAAGCGCCGAAAGCCGTCTACGAGCTTGAGCATTACGGCGTGCCCTTCTCGCGCAACGAGGAAGGCAAAATCTATCAGCGCCCATTCGGCGGCCACATGCAGAATTTCGGCGAGGGACCGCCGGTGCAGCGCACCTGCGCTGCCGCCGACCGTACCGGCCATGCCATCCTGCACACGCTCTACGGCCAGTCGCTGCGCAACAATGCCGAATTCTTCATCGAGTATTTCGCGCTCGACCTGATCATGTCGGATGACGGCAGCCGCTGCACCGGCGTTGTCGCCTGGTGCCTGGATGACGGCACGATCCATCGCTTCGCCGCCAAGATGGTGGTGCTGGCGACCGGTGGCTACGGCCGGGCCTATTTCTCCGCAACCTCGGCCCATACCTGCACCGGCGACGGCGGCGGCATGGTGGCCCGCGCCGGACTGCCGCTGGAGGACATGGAATTCGTGCAGTTCCATCCGACCGGCATTTACGGTTCGGGATGTCTCATCACCGAAGGTGCGCGCGGCGAAGGTGGGTATCTCGTCAATTCCGAAGGCGAGCGCTTCATGGAGCGCTATGCTCCTTCGGCGAAGGACCTTGCCTCGCGTGACGTCGTTTCGCGCTGCATGACGCTGGAGATCCGCGAGGGTCGTGGGGTCGGCAAGAACAAGGACCACATCTTCCTGCATCTCGACCATCTCGATCCAGCCGTGCTGCACGAGCGCCTGCCGGGTATTTCCGAGAGCGCCCGCATCTTCGCCGGCGTCGACGTAACCCGCGAGCCGATCCCGGTGCTGCCGACCGTCCACTACAACATGGGCGGCATTCCGACCAATTATTGGGGCGAAGTGCTGAATGCCGATAGCAACAATCCCGAGCGCGTGTTGCCGGGCCTTATGGCTGTCGGCGAAGCCGGGTGCGCGTCGGTGCACGGCGCCAATCGTCTGGGCTCCAATTCGTTGATCGACCTCGTGGTCTTCGGCCGTGCCGCTGCCATTCGTGCCGGTGAAGTCATCGACCGCAACAGCCCGGTCCCATCGGTCAATGTTGCTGCCTGCGACAAGATCATGGATCGCTTCGACCGCCTGCGTCATGCCAGCGGCAGCACGCCGACGGCGGTACTGCGCGAAAAGATGCAGCGCGCCATGCAGGAAGATGCCGCCGTGTTCCGCACCCAGGAATCGCTGGAATCCGGCTGCCGCCGTCTCTCCGCGATCTGGAAGGAACTGCCGGACATCAAGGTCACCGACCGCTCGATGATCTGGAATTCCGACCTCGTTGAGACGCTGGAACTGCACAATCTGATGACCAACGCCATCGCGACGATCTACGGTGCCGAGGCCCGCAAGGAGAGCCGCGGCTCGCATGCCCGCGAGGACTTTACCGAAGGCAAGTTCGGTGGCCGCGACGACGAGAATTGGCGCAAGCACACGCTTGCCTGGGTCAACGAAGCCGGCGACGTCAAGCTCGACTATCGTCCCGTCCATACCGAACTGATCGCCGAAGGTATCGATCCGCACAAGATCGAGCCCAAGGCACGCGTCTATTGATCTGAGAGGAACTGACCATGGTTGAACTCGCTCTCCCCAAGAACTCTCAGATGCGTGAAGGCAAGGTCTGGCCGAAGCCGGCGGGTGCCAAGAACACCCGCGAATTCCGCGTCTATCGCTGGAGCCCGGATGACGGCCTGAACCCGAGCATCGACACCTATTACATCGATGTCGATGATTGCGGCCCGATGGTGCTCGACGGTTTGCTCTACATCAAGAACAACATCGACCCGACGCTGACGCTGCGCCGTTCCTGTCGCGAAGGCATCTGCGGCTCGGGCGCGATGAACATCGACGGCACCAACACGCTCGCCTGCACCAAGGGCTTGGACGAGATCAAGGGCACGGTGAAGATCTATCCGTTGCCGCATTTGCCCGTCGTCAAGGACCTGGTGCCGGATCTGACGAATTTCTACGCCCAGCATCGTTCGATCGAGCCCTGGCTCAAGACCGTATCGCCGCCGCCTGCCAAGGAATGGAAACAGAGCCATGAGGACCGCCTCAAGCTCGACGGCCTGTACGAATGCATCCTCTGCGCCTGCTGCTCGACCTCCTGTCCGAGCTATTGGTGGAACGGCGACCGTTATCTCGGTCCGGCCGTTCTGCTGCAGGCCTACCGCTGGCTGATCGACAGCCGCGATGAGGCCAAGGGCGAGCGTCTCGACAATCTCGAGGATCCGTTCCGCCTCTATCGCTGCCACACGATCATGAACTGCGCCCAGACCTGCCCGAAGGGCCTGAACCCGGCCAAGGCGATCGCGGAAATCAAGAAGATGATGGTCGAACGGCGGGTCTGACCGCCGGCGATCATTTGTTTAGGCCATCGGATGACGAGGATCTGAACGCGAAATTACGGGAGCCGCTGCCGAAACCGGTTGCGGCTCACCGCGTTTTTTGCCGGCTTATCTAGCTTCGCCTCGCTGCTTTTCAAGGCAGGTTCCGCCATCACGAAAGTGCGATGGAAGGATGCGAGAATTGACCAATGACTTCTATCGGGATGAGGTTCGGCGCCGTTAGGCCTTGAAATCACCGGATTCTTGCACAGCTATGGCGTCCGGCGATTTATGCCTGTATCGACTTGATTAACCAAAATGAAATACGTTAGTTCCAATTTTATGGGTGTTTGGTTTCCCAATGCCAGCGGTGGACGATTAGGAGTATGATGATGCAATTGAGATATGCAGTGACGGCTGCGGCGATAGGTCTGTCGCTCGCCGGTTGCCAGCGTACAGCATACAACAACGACGATACGTCCTATTCGCGCCCACCACCCCTGCAGGCTCAGCCCGTTCCTTCTGTCCAGTCCAGCCAGCTTCCGCCGACGAACAGCGGCACCGGTTCGCAGTTTCCGGCGGCGCCGACGAACGCGCCGAGCGCGGTCAATCCCCAGCAACAGCAGGCCATGGCCGCGTCCGCGCAGGACGTGACCAAGGAATCCATGGTCGGCAGCTGGAAGGTCAGCAATGGCGGGGCGAGCTGCGACATGTTCCTGACGCTCACCAATCTCGGCAGCGGGTCGCGCGGCGGCACGCGCGGTTGCGCCGGCGAGCTGACGTCGATGGGCTCCTGGGAAGTGTCCGGCAAGCAGGTCATTCTCAAGAACCGTGACGGCACCCAGATCGGGTCGGTCTACAAGACGGCCGATTCGCGCTACGATGGTTCGACCGCGTCCGGCCAGCCCCTTAGCCTCAGCCGATAAAGCTCTCTTGAAGGGGGTGGACTGTCCGGCCGCTTCCCTCTATTTGCACAGGCGGATATTTCCCCATGCAGCCCATGCCCGATTATTCCATCAGCGTCGGCGAACAGCTGAAGGCGCTGACGGCCTCCGGATCGCTTCAGGTGGATTCGGCGCAGATGGATGTGGCGAAATCCCTCGATCGTGTACTTGCCAACCTCAAGCAGAAGCGTCCGGCGACCAAGTCGAGCGCTCTCGGCTGGATGTTCGCGCGCAAGAAGCCTGTCGAGATCGTTCGCGGTCTCTACATCCATGGCAGCGTCGGGCGTGGCAAGACTATGCTGATGGATATGTTCTTCGCCATGGCGCCTGCCAAGAAGAAGCGCCGGGCGCATTTCCATGAATTCATGGCCGACGTACACAATCGCATCGCCGCCCACCGGCTGAAATTCAAGAATGGCGAGACCAAGCAGGCCGATCCGGTGCTGCCGGTCGCGGCCGACCTCTATGGCGAGGCCGAACTGCTATGCTTCGACGAATTCACCGTGACCGACATTGCCGACGCGATGATCCTGTCGCGGCTGTTCTCCGAGCTGTTCTCGCTCGGCTGTGTGCTGGTCGCCACCTCGAATGTCGAGCCTGATAATCTCTATCGCGACGGCCTCAATCGCGGCCTGTTCCTGCCTTTCATCGAGCTCCTGAAGCGTCATGTCGAGGTCGTCACGCTGGATTCACCGACCGATTACCGGATGGAGAAGCTGAATAGCCAGCCGGTCTATCTGATCCCGATCGACGAGCGCACCGACATGGCGATGGAAGCGTCCTGGGTGCAGGCGCTGCATGGCCGCAAGGCGCAGCCCTTGGAGATTCCGATGAAGGGGCGGTCTATTCATGTGCCGCTCGCCGCCGATCGCATGGCGCGCTTTTCCTTTGCCGATCTCTGTGATGCGCCGCTGGGTGCGGCCGACTTCCTGGCTATCGCCAAGCGGTTCGATACGATCTTTCTCGACCGCGTGCCGAAGCTTGGACCGGAAAAGCGCAACCAGACCAAGCGTTTCATCATCCTCATCGACACGCTTTACGATCACGCCATCCGGCTTTATGTTTCAGCGGCGGCGATGCCGGAGGATCTGCTGGTCGAAAGGCGCGGCACGGAAGGCTTCGAATTCGACCGCACGGCTTCGCGGCTTTTCGAGATGCGCAGTGCCGAATATCTGGCTCAGACTCCCGCGAAACGGGCTGCCGAGTAACAATTCGGTGACAGAATGTCTTACGTTTACGTAAGACATTATCGATCTAACCGATTGAAATCCCTGCTCTCAAAATAATCAATTGCCAATTTCGGCCGTTGGGTCTATGCGATTGGCGGCAATGGTGGATGCCTTGTGGGTATCCCGCCACGGATTTTGATCGCAAAGGATACCCCGAAATGGCGCGCAACAAGATCGCACTTATTGGTTCTGGCATGATTGGTGGCACGCTGGCGCATCTCGCCGGCCTGAAAGAACTGGGCGACATCGTCCTGTTCGACATCGCGGACGGCATTCCCCAGGGCAAGGGTCTCGACATCGCCCAGTCTTCGCCGGTCGAAGGCTTCGACGCCAACCTGACCGGCGCCAGTGACTATTCCGCGATCGAAGGCGCTGACGTCTGCATCGTCACCGCCGGCGTCGCCCGCAAGCCGGGCATGAGCCGCGACGATCTTCTCGGCATCAACCTCAAGGTCATGGAGCAGGTCGGCGCCGGCATCAAGAAGTATGCCCCGAACGC
>DASVPC010000073.1:0-3368 GCA_036383055.1 Rhizobium sp.
GGGATCATGCGGTGGCCGCGCTCGACCACGAGATCGGGATTGGCGCAGATCAGCGGCACCTTGCGGGCCGCCCAGGCCGTCAGCATATCGGTGTAATCGTCGGGCGTCTCGGTTTCGTCGTCAAAGAAGCCGGTGCAGACGATGGCCTCGGCCTCCTCCGCCTCGACGCGAACCACGTCCAGCCCCTCGAGAATGCCCGTATCGCGCTCTGGTCCAAGCAGGAAGACCTTCTTCGGGCCCTCAACGATCAGACGGCGGGTGACGTCACCGGAGGTGACGATGCGGTCATAGGCGCTGTCGGGAATGCCGATCTGGCGCAACTGCTCGACCACCTTGGGTGCCACGCGGGGGGAATTGGTGATGAGGACGACGGTCAGGCCGGCGCTACGTGCCGCCTCGAGCGCTGCCGGCGCGTCCGGATAGGCGGAGACGCCATTGTGCAGCACACCCCAGACATCGCAGAGCGCGACATCATAATGTCCGCCGATCTCGCGAAAGCTTTCGATACGCTTGCCCATGCAATCCTCGCATTCAAAGAAATCAGGGGCTGACATCGCAAACCGGCCGGCAAATTACAAGAGCGGAACGCAGGTTTTTGCGTTGCACACCAACCGTGAGCGCTTCAGCCGGCAAGGCGGAGCAGGCAGCCGGCCAAAGCGGAGATGCCGAGCACAGTCGCCACGCCTGCCTTCTGGCGGAAGACCAGCACGACGGCGAGCGTGAAAAGCAGTAGCGCCGAGACATCAAGCGTCGCCCAGGCCGGCCAGGCGATGCCGGCGATCGGGACATTGACATAGTCGCTACCCTGGCCTCCGACGCGGCGGCTCCAAAGAACCAGCCGGCCGACATCGGCAAAGAGCACATGCAGACCGAACCAAAGCGACAGATTGGCCATGACGCCGACGATCGCCGCGGTGATTGCCGCAAGAGCGGCCGACAGGCCCGCATGACCGCGCAGCCGCTCGATATAGGGCGCACCGGCAAAGATGAAGAGAAAGCTCGGCGCAAACGTTGCCCAGGCCGCGAGGCTGGCGCCGAGGAAGCCCGCCGTCAGCGGGTCGAAACCGAAGGGATTGCGAAAGCCGGCCATAAAGCCGACGAAACAGAGAACCAGCACGAGCGGCCCCGGCGTCGTCTCCGCCAGTGCGAGCCCGTCCAGCATCTCGCCCGGTCGCAACCAGGCATAATGCTGCACCGCCGTCTGTGCCACATAGGCCAGCACCGCATAGGCACCGCCGAAGGTGACGACCGCCATGCGGGAGAAGAAAGAAAAGATCGCGCCGAAGACATTGGTTTCGCCGCTCAGCGTTTCGGCGATGATATCCTTGGGGCCGTCCAAACCGTGGATCAGCAAGAGCGGCGCCTGCCAGATCGCCAGCCAGCATAGAAGAGTGAGAAGGGTTTTTCGCACGCCGACGCTTCGCAGAGCGTTCTTGCCGAGGCCAGCAAGGGCAAACCGAGGCAATCGCGGCCGCCATTTGTCATCATGATAGGCGCGGTGAAGCACCCGGCCGTAGCCCGCAAGACCGGCCAGAAGCACCACTAGCGGAAACGGCAGGTCGAAGACGAAGAGCAGAAGGAAGCTAGCGACCGCAACGCCGACATGAAATCGCGTCTTCAACGCTCGGCCACTCAGCCGCATCAGCGCCTGCAACACGATCGCCAGCACGCCGGCCTTGATGCCGAAGAAGACGGTCGCCAGCAGGCTGGTGTCGTGGAATAGAGCATAAAAAGCCGACAGCGCCAGGATGACGACAAAGCCCGGCACGATGAACAGGAGCCCCGCAACCAGGCCGCCGCGCCAACCATGCAGTAGCCAGCCGATATAGGTGGCAAGCTGCTGCGCCTCCGGTCCCGGCAGTAACATGCAGTAGCTCAGCGCATGCAGGAAGCGCTCCTCATCGATCCAGCGCTTCTCTTCGACCAGAACGCGATGCATCAGCGCGATCTGCCCTGCGGGGCCGCCGAAGCTCAGAACGCCGATGCGCGCCCAGACGCGTATAGCCTCAGAAAAGACCGGTTTAGGCGCTATGTCGCCCATCGTCGAAACTCCGGCCGCGCCCGTCACTGCTCTCTGCCTTTACTTTTTGCTGAAAAATTCGTCACGAGCGTCCTTGACTCGTTTGGAGCCCAACCCTAAATCTCCGTCGCTAGCACTCGCCGAGGCTGAGTGCTAACAAGCCCCATACGGATCCCCCGCTGATCCGTGAAGTCATTTGATCGAGGGATTAGACAATGGCAAGCACCAATTTCCGCCCCCTTCATGACCGCGTCGTCGTTCGTCGCGTCGAGTCCGAAGCAAAGACCAAGGGTGGTATCATCATTCCCGATACCGCCAAGGAAAAGCCGCAGGAAGGCGAAATCGTCGCCGTCGGCTCCGGCGCTCGTGACGAGTCCGGCAAGGTTATCCCGCTGGACGTCAAGGCCGGTGACCGCATTCTGTTCGGCAAGTGGTCGGGCACTGAAGTCAAGCTTGACGGCGAAGACCTTCTCATCATGAAGGAAGCCGACATCATGGGCATCATCGGCTAATCCAGCCGATTTTCCCTTTTCCGATACAGCTGACGGGCCATAAACCCGGTCAATGCGAATTCAGGAGTTTTAGACATGGCAGCTAAAGAAGTAAAATTCGGCCGCAACGCCCGCGAAAAGATGCTTCGTGGCGTCGACATCCTCGCCGATGCCGTCAAGGTAACGCTCGGCCCGAAGGGTCGTAACGTCGTTATCGACAAGTCCTTCGGCGCACCGCGCATCACCAAGGACGGCGTCACCGTCGCCAAGGAAATCGAACTCGAAGACAAGTTCGAAAACATGGGCGCCCAGATGGTCCGCGAAGTTGCTTCGAAGACCAACGACATCGCCGGCGACGGCACCACGACCGCAACCGTTCTCGCCCAGGCCATCGTTCGCGAAGGCGCCAAGGCAGTTGCAGCCGGCATGAACCCGATGGACCTGAAGCGCGGTATCGATCTCGCTGTTGCTGAAGTCGTCAAGGATCTCCAGGCCAAGGCCAAGAAGATCAACACTTCGGAAGAAGTCGCACAGGTCGGCACGATCTCCGCAAACGGCGAAAAGCAGATCGGTCTCGATATTGCTGAAGCCATGCAGAAGGTCGGCAACGAAGGCGTCATCACGGTTGAAGAAGCCAAGACCGCCGAAACCGAACTCGAAGTCGTCGAAGGCATGCAGTTCGACCGCGGCTACCTCAGCCCCTACTTCGTGACCAACCCGGAAAAGATGATCGCCGACCTCGAAGACGCGTTCATCCTGCTCCACGAGAAGAAGCTCTCGAACCTGCAGGCCATGCTTCCGGTTCTCGAAGCTGTCGTTCAGACCGGCAAGCCGCTCCTCATCATCGCTGAAGACGT
>DASVPC010000074.1:0-5933 GCA_036383055.1 Rhizobium sp.
GAGATGCGTGACTTCATCGATTGGGTCGCGGCCTACACGCTGTCGCCGCCCGGCCTTGTTGCCCGCATGGCGCTGAGGGTGCCGGCCGCCTTCGATCCCGAGCCGATGGTCGAGGGGCTGCGCTTTGCCGGTGGTGCGCCGGAGCGGCTGACGCCGGCGCGTGTGCGGGTGATGGAGATGGCGAAGGACGGCCTCTCGTGGACTCGCAGCGGGCTGGCGCATGCTGCGGGCGTTTCGACCAGCGTTATCGACGGGTTGATCACGCAGGGCGCCTTCGAGACCGTGTTCCTGCCGCCTCCGCCCCTCGTTGCCAGGCCGGATCCGGATTTTGCCGCCTCGCGGCTCGAAGGCCCGCAGCGCGAAGCAGCCGACGAGATCCTGGCGGAGGTGCGCAAACAGGAGTTTTCCGTCTCCCTCATCGATGGCGTTACCGGCTCGGGCAAGACCGAGGTCTATTTCGAGGCGATCGCCGAGACGCTGAAGCGTGGCAAGCAGGTGTTGATCCTTCTGCCGGAAATCGCGCTGACGGCGAGTTTTCTCGAGCGGTTTCAGGATCGTTTCGGCGCCAAGCCCGCCGAATGGCATTCGGATCTGGCGCCGCGCACGCGTGAAAAGGTCTGGCGGCAGGCCGTGACCGGCGAAGTGCGCGTGGTTGCCGGCGCGCGCTCGGCGCTATTCTTGCCCTTCGAGGATCTCGGCCTGATCATCGTCGACGAAGAACATGATCCGGCCTACAAGCAGGAAGACCGTGTCTATTATAATGCCCGCGATATGGCAGTCGTGCGCGGGCGCATTGCTGATTTCCCGGTCGTGCTGGTGTCGGCGACGCCCTCGGTCGAGAGCCAGGTCAACGGCCAGAGTGGGCGCTACAGCACCATCCATCTGCCGACCCGATTCGGCGATGCGGCAATGCCGGACCTGCATCTGGTCGACATGCGCCGACATGCGCCGGAGCGCGGCGGCTTTCTGTCGCCGCTGCTGATCCGCGCCATCGGCAAGACGGTGGAGAAGGGCCAGCAGTCGCTGCTGTTCCTCAACAGGCGCGGCTATGCGCCGCTGACGCTCTGCCGGGTCTGCGGCCATCGCTTTCAGTGCCCGCAATGTTCGAGCTGGCTGGTGGAACACCGGTTTCGCGGCCAGATCCAATGCCATCAATGCGGCTATGCCGAACGGACGCCCGAGGCTTGCCCGGAATGCGGCACGTTCGACCATCTCGTCGCCTGCGGGCCGGGCGTCGAGCGCATCGCCGAGGAGGTGGAGCGGCATTTTCCCGATGCACGGACGATCGTGCTCTCCTCCGACATCATGGGCGGCGTCAAGCGGCTGCGCCTGGAGCTCGAGGCCATTGCCAAGGGCGAGGCGGATATCGTCATCGGCACGCAGCTGGTCGCCAAGGGACATAATTTCCCGCTGATGACGCTGGTCGGCATCATCGATGCCGACCTCGGCCTTGCCAATGGCGATCCGCGCGCCGCTGAGCGGACGTTCCAGCTTCTCTCGCAGGTGACGGGACGCGCCGGGCGAACCGGCCTCAAGAGCCACGGCCTGCTGCAAACCTACCAGCCGCAGCATCCGGTCATGCAGGCGATCGTCTCCGGCGACGCCAGCGCCTTTTACGAGCGCGAGATTTCCGAGCGGGAGAGGGCGGTGCTGCCGCCCTTCGGACGGCTCGCCTCGATCATTGTTTCCGCCGAAACCCGTCAGGACGCCGAAACCCATGCTCGCGGCATGCGCAGTGCGGCTCCGCAGGTGCAGGGCATCTCCGTCCTCGGACCGGCGGAAGCGCCGCTTGCGCTGGTGCGCGGCCGCCACCGCTTCCGTCTGCTGGTACACGGCAAGCGTAATTCCGATATGCAGGGGTTCCTCCGGGCCATGCTGGCGCAGGCGCCGAAGGAGCGCGGGTCCGTGCATGTGCAGCTGGATATCGATCCGCAGAGCTTTTTGTGATTCCTGTCCACAGTGTTGCCGCCACGTCTTCCCCTGTTCCGCCGGATCATGCCATATGTCGATCTGTTCATATGGTTGATTTGATTTGGGCTGATTTGGGGACGATCGATGGAGTTCTATTTTCCGACTGACCTGGGCGAGCGGCTTGCCTATTGCTCGGCAGCGTTTACGGCGTTCATCGGTCTTATCGTGATGTTTGCGCCGGGCTACACCTATCGCTTTCTGCGGCTGCAGGTACGCGAAGGGCGGACGGAAGCCTATGCCGAGGCGCGCTCGGCCGGCGGTTTCTATCTCGGCTTCGGGGCGGTCGCCATATTGCTTGCCCAGCCGATGATCTATCTGGCGCTCGGGGCATCCTTTGCGATCGCCGCCTTCGGCCGGATTCTTTCGATCATGTCCGACCGGGGAAGCGTCTGGCTCAACCTGCTGCTTCTGGTTGTTCAGGTTGCATTGGCTGCTCTACCCCTTCTTTACGGGTTTGGTTACATTTGAGCCAAAATCGGCCATGCTTCGGCTGTCAATGCCCGCTCTATCCCCATGGTTCTGAACTTTTGCCATCATAAATTCACTCGAATGGCGTATTCGGCGAATACGCGTGTTGCGAGTCTCAATATCCTATGTTAGACGAACCCCGAATTTCGGATGCGGCAGGAGGAAGCTCCTGTTGATTTCTGGGGGAAATCAAAACGAATTCAAGAGCATGTGGCTTCCGTGCCCCGGACGCTGAACTCTTGGGTTGAAATCAGGGAATTTTGTGCCCGTGGCAGACACATCCCAGCATATTTCTGGTGTTGCAGAGCGATATGCCTCGTCATTGTTCGAGCTGGCCCTTGAGGAGGGTGCTGTTCCGGCCGTGACCGCCGATCTCGATCGGTTTCAAGCCATGCTGGATGACAGCGATGATCTGAAGCGCTTCATCTCCAGCCCGGTCTTTTCTTCGGAAGAGCAGGTTGGTGCCGTTCAGGCGCTGGCGACGAAGGCAGGTTTCGGCGCTTATTTTACGAATTTCCTCAAGGTCGTGGCCAGTAACCGGCGCCTTTTTGCGCTGCCGGGTATGATCAAGGCTTTCCGTATCATTGCCGCGCAGCATCGCGGCGAAGTTTCCGCCGAGATCACCTCGGCCCATGCGCTGACGAAGGCGCAGGAAGATGAACTGAAGGCGGCGCTGAAGGGCGTCACCGGCAAGGACGTGGCGATTGCAGTTACCGTTGATCCGTCGATCCTTGGTGGCCTGATCGTCAAGGTTGGTTCGCGCCAGATCGATACGTCCCTTCGCACCAAACTCTCTACCCTTAAGCTTGCATTGAAAGAGGTCGGCTGATGGATATCCGCGCCGCGGAAATTTCCGCAATTCTGAAAGATCAGATTAAAAATTTCGGCCAAGAAGCCGAAGTCTCCGAAGTCGGCCAGGTTCTTTCCGTCGGTGACGGTATCGCCCGTGTCTACGGTCTGGACAATGTCCAGGCCGGCGAAATGGTCGAGTTCCCCGGCGGCATCCGTGGGATGGCCTTGAACCTCGAATCCGACAATGTCGGCGTGGTCATCTTCGGCTCCGACCGCGACATCAAGGAAGGCGACACCGTCAAGCGTACCGGCGCGATCGTCGACGTTCCGGTCGGTCCGGAGCTGCTCGGCCGCGTCGTTGACGCGCTGGGCAACCCGATCGACGGCAAAGGCCCGATCAATGCGACCCGCCGTTCGCGCGTCGACGTCAAGGCTCCGGGCATCATTCCGCGCAAGTCGGTGCATGAGCCGATGTCGACCGGCCTCAAGGCCATCGATGCGCTGATCCCGGTCGGCCGCGGCCAGCGCGAGCTGGTCATCGGTGACCGCCAGACCGGCAAGACCGCGATCATTCTCGACACGATCCTGAACCAGAAGGCCATCCACGAGGCTGGCCCGGACAGCGAAAAGCTGTACTGCGTCTACGTCGCTGTCGGCCAGAAGCGTTCGACTGTTGCTCAGTTCGTCAAGGTGCTCGAAGAGCGCGGCGCGCTGAAGTACTCGATCATCATCGCGGCAACGGCGTCTGATCCGGCTCCGATGCAGTTCTTGGCACCGTTCGCCGGTTGCGCCATGGGCGAATATTTCCGTGACAACGGCATGCACGCCCTGATCGGCTATGACGATCTGTCGAAGCAGGCTGTTTCCTACCGCCAGATGTCGCTGCTGCTGCGCCGCCCGCCGGGCCGCGAAGCCTATCCGGGCGACGTTTTCTACCTGCATTCGCGTCTCCTCGAGCGCGCTGCAAAGATGAACGACGAGCTGGGCGCTGGTTCGCTCACCGCTCTTCCGGTCATCGAAACGCAGGGCAACGACGTTTCGGCCTTCATTCCGACCAACGTGATCTCGATCACCGACGGCCAGATCTTCCTCGAAACCGACCTGTTCTATCAGGGCATTCGTCCGGCCGTTAACGTCGGTCTGTCGGTTTCGCGCGTCGGTTCGTCCGCGCAGATCAAGGCGATGAAGCAGGTTGCCGGCTCGATCAAGGGCGAACTCGCCCAGTATCGCGAAATGGCCGCCTTCGCTCAGTTCGGTTCGGACCTTGATGCCGCAACGCAGCGCCTGCTGAACCGTGGTGCCCGTCTGACCGAACTCCTGAAGCAGCCGCAGTTCTCGCCGCTGAAGGTGGAAGAGCAGGTTGCGGTGATCTTCGCCGGCGTCAACGGCTACCTCGACAAGATCGCCGTTCCGCAGATCGGCAAATTCGAGCAGGGCCTGCTTTCCTACCTCCGGTCGGAAGGCAAGGAGCTCCTCGACACGATCCGCACCGAAAAGGCCATCAGCGACGCGACCAAGGGCAAGCTTACGGCTGCTCTCGACAGCTACGCCAAGTCTTTCGCCTGATCGGACCTCACTTCTAGGACGGATACCGGATGCCTTCACTAAAGGATCTGAAAAACCGGATCGCCTCCGTCAAGGCGACGCAGAAGATTACCAAGGCGATGAAAATGGTCGCCGCGGCGAAGCTTCGGCGTGCCCAGGAGGCGGCTGAGGCCGCACGGCCCTATTCGCAGCGCATGGGCGCCGTTCTTGCCAACATCACGGCTGCCGTCAGCGATGCTGACGGTGCGCCGCTTTTGATGACGGGTACCGGCAAGAGCGACGTACATCTGCTCGTGGTTTGCACGGCTGAACGCGGCCTTTGCGGCGGCTTCAACTCACAGATCGCGCGCTTTGCCCGCGACCACGTTCGCAAGCTGCTGGCCGAAGGCAAGACCGTGAAGATCTTCACGGTTGGCAAGAAGGGCTACGACATTCTCCGTCGTGAGTATGCTTCTCTGATCGTCGAGCGCAAGGAACTGCGCGACGTCAAGCGTATCGGCTATGAAAACGCCGATGCCATCGGCAAGCGCATCATCGAGATGTTCGAAGCCGGCGAGTTTGACGTCTGCACGCTGTTCTATTCCGAATTCAAGTCGGTCATCAGCCAGGTGCCGACCGGATTGCAGCTGATCCCGGCTTCGGCTCCCGCCGTTGTCGAAGAAGACGCCGCTCACAAGGGCGCCGTCTACGAATACGAGCCGGATGCGGCTTCGATCCTCGAGGATCTGATCCCGCGCAACATCTCCGTCCAGATTTTCCGCGCACTCCTTGAGAATGTCGCTGGTGAAATGGGCGCCAAGATGAGCGCGATGGACAATGCGACGCGCAATGCTGGTGAGATGATCAACAAGCTGACGCTGAGCTACAACCGTCAGCGCCAGGCGCAGATCACCAAGGAACTGATTGAAATCATTTCGGGCGCGGAAGCGCTCTGAGTTAGGAAAAGAGGGTAAGAAAATGGCTGAGGCAGCTACCCGCTCTGTCGGCAAAGTCACCCAGGTTATCGGCGCCGTCGTCGACGTTGCTTTCGAAGGCGAACTGCCGGCGATTTTGAACGCGCTCGAAACCGACAACAACGGCAATCGCCTGGTTCTCGAAGTCGCTCAGCATCTGGGCGAAAACGAAGTCCGCACGATCGCCATGGACTCGACCGAAGG
>DASVPC010000075.1:0-3352 GCA_036383055.1 Rhizobium sp.
GCGCCATCGACGAAGCACTTGGAGTAGCACTGGCCGAGCGCGATGTGGCACGAGGCGTTTTCGTCGAACAGCGTGTTGTAGAACAGGATGCCGCTGGCTGAGATCGGCGAGGAATGCGGTACCAGCGCCACTTCGCCGAGCTGACGCGCGCCTTCGTCGGTGTCGAGCACCTTGTTCAGCACTTCCTCGCCGCGCGTTGCCTTGGCTTCGACAATGCGGCCGCCTTCGAAACGAACCTGGATATTGTCGATCAGCGTTCCCTGATGCGATAGCGGCTTGGTCGAGGAGACATGGCCTTCGACGCGCAGCGCATGCGGCGTCGTGAAGACCTCTTCCGTCGGAATGTTGGGGTTGCAGGTGATACCGTTCTTGGCGACGGACGCGCCGCCATGCCATTCGTGGCCGTCGGCAAGGCCGACCGTGAGGTTCGTGCCCGGCCCCTGGAAGTGCAGGGCGGCAAAACGCTGGCCGTTCATCCATGCCGAGCGCTTGCGCAGATTGGCATTGTGCTCGGCCCAGGCCGCGATCGGGTCTTCGACATCGACGCGCGAAGCCGAGAAGATCGCCTTGGCAAGCTTGGCAACGGCAATCGCTTCCGGATCGTCCGGGAAGACCAGCTTGGCCCAGGAGGGATTGGGGTAAGAGACGATGTTCCAGTTGATGTCGAAATTGGAGATTTTTTCCAATGCCGGCTTATAGGCGGCCGAATTGGCACGGTTGGCGCGCGCCACCTTGGCCGGGTCCTGGCCGGAGAGAAGCATCGGGTTGTCGCCGGAAATGGCGAGCCGCGCGGTATTGTTGGCGAAGGCCTTGCCCATGCCGTCATAGAGCCAGCTCGCCGCGCGATCGAAGCTTTCGTCATGGCCGTATTCGTAGCGGGCGAGTGTCGTCTCCTCGTCCGAGTAGAAGGTGGAGACGAGCCCCGCGCCGGCCTTGTAGGCCTCGCGCGTGATCAGCCGCACCAGCGGTATCGCCGCGACCGGCGCGGTGATGAGCAGATCCTGGCCAGCCTGTAGCCGCAACCCGACCTTCACGGCCACTTCGGCAAGTTTTTCCAGCTTGGCGGTATCGACGGGATGATGGTTGGAGGTTGACGTCATGGCAAAACCTGCGTGCTGGGAATCGGAAAATGGTCCTCAGACTTAGACCGGTTTACGGCGGAAATGAAGGTGGTTCGTTTGTCGAAGCGTATGATCAGGCAATCAGCGGCGCGGCATTCGCCTTCAAGACCTTAAGCGCGTCCTGTGGGCTCAGCCGCACTTGCAGGCCACGCTGGCCGCCGTTGATATAGACATGGGCTTCGGTCATCGCCTGCGCCTCGATCGCTGTCGGCACGATCTTCTTCTGGCCGAAGGGGCTGATGCCGCCGACATGATAGCCCGTCAGCCGCTCGGCATCGGCGGGCTTCATCATGTTCGCCGATTTTCCGCCGAAAGCGGCTGCGAGCTTCTTCATGCTGACTTCGTGGTCGGAAGGCACGACCACGCAAACCGGCTTGCCATCCACCTCCGCCATCAGCGTCTTCAACACCCGATGCGGCTCCTCGCCCAAAGCTTCCGCCGCCTGCATGCCGACCCGCTCGGCATTCGGATCGTAGTCATAGGCATGAGTCGTGAAGGAGACCTTCGCCTGGGTCAGCACTTGCGTGGCGCGGGTGGTTTTGGACATGGCTCAGCCCTCACGCACCGACCTTGAATGCGTCTGCATAAATCTCCGGCTTGAAACCGATCAGCAATTTGCCATCGGCTTCCAGCACCGGACGCTTGATCATCGACGGCTGGGCCAGCATCAGGGCGATGGCCCTGTCTTTGGTGAGGTCGGCACGATCCGCCTCGGGCAAGGCCCTGAAGGTGGTGCCGGCGCGGTTGAGCACGATCTCCCATCCGGCTTCCATCGTCCAGCGCTCCAGATGGTCCCTGTCGATGCCAGCGGCCTTGTAATCATGAAAATCATAGGCGATGCCGTGGCTTTCCAGCCAGATCCGGGCCTTCTTCATCGTGTCGCAATTCTTGATGCCGTAAATGGTGATCGTCATATCCGTTCCGTCTCTTGCTATAGACTATCGCTTAGCACGCAAGCCGAGGTGGACGAAAGTCTGGAGGAGGAGGTAACAGTTCGCCGTCCCGTTGCGCTCCAGATCGAAACGCTTATAAATATGCATCATGCATGTTTGTGGTCCGGAAGCGTGGCATGACCGTCGATAGAGAGACATTGCGGCTGGAGAACATCTTTGGCGCGCTGAGCCTGGCTCTGGTCGACAAGATGGAAAAGGCCTTTGCCGAGGAAATCGGCCTCGGTCCCAGCGCGATTGCGGCCATTATCCAGATCGGCACCGAGCCGGGACTGACGATCGAGACATTGCGCCAGATGATTGCGCTCTCCCATTCCGCCACCGTCCGCCTCGTCGACCAGCTTGTCGCCGAAAACCTTGTGCTGCGTGCCGGCGGTGTCGAAGGCGACAAGCGCGCCAGGTCGCTGCAATTGACCGAGGCCGGCAGCGCTCTCTTCCATAAGAGCCTTGCCGCCCGCCGCGCCGTCATCCGCCGCGCTTTCGCAAAGCTGGATGCGGAAGAGACGCAAGCGCTGGGCCGGCTGGCGGAAAAGCTTCTTCCGGCATTGGTCGATCTCGGGGCGGACCAGGATGTGGTCTGCCGCGTCTGCGACCAGGGGGTCTGCGATCAGCTGCGTTGTCCGATCACCTTCATGAACTGAGGCGTGTGATTCATTCGGATTGACATTCATTTCATTTATATGCACACTGCATACATATATTTTGCATCCGACGGAGCGGCTCTCTGTTCCGCAAAGGATGCTCGGGAAACATCGCCTGCATCAATTCGATCGGAGGCATGACCATGGCAGGAAATCGCACATTCCCCGAGGAGACGGCACGGCTTGACCGGCCGCGTCTCGCCGCAGCGCTCGACATGATCCGTAGTGTCGGCGAACTTCTTCGTCAGGCGACCGCTATCGCCTTCACCATGCGGTGCAAGGTCATTGACGACCGTTGAAGTGCCTCAGTCTTCCAGCGTTCCGGGCTTACGGGCGGCGGCACTCGGCCTGTCGCAGCCGATCTTCATCAGGTCGCCACGGCGGCGGACCAGACGGTCGGAGACGCGGGTGACGATGAGGCCTGCCTGCGGCGCCTGAACGTCGATCGTCCCGTTCGGCATGCCGGGGGCGGTGATGATCGTCGCCAGTAGATCGCCCTCCTCGACACGCTCGCCAATAGTGCGATGGAAGAGCACCGTGCCGGCCAGCGGCGCGCGGATCATTTCGACATTGTCGAGCGGCACTGCCGGTCCGGTGAAAGCGGATAGGGTGACGCTGTCGTCGCTGATCGCGCCACGCG
>DASVPC010000076.1:0-15735 GCA_036383055.1 Rhizobium sp.
CCGAGCTGCGAACAGGTCGAATAGGCGATGACGCGCTTGATGTCGTTCTGCACGAGGCCGACGGTCGCCGCGAAGAAGGCGGTGATCGCGCCGATGATGGTGACAACGGTCAGCGCATCTGGCGAGAGTTCGAAGATCGGCGACATGCGGGCGACAAGGAAGACGCCGGCGGTGACCATGGTCGCAGCATGGATGAGCGCCGACACCGGGGTCGGGCCTTCCATCGCGTCCGGCAGCCAGGTGTGCAGCAGGAACTGCGCCGACTTGCCCATTGCGCCCATGAACAGCAGCAGGCAAACGCCGGTCAGTGCGTGGCCACGATCCAGATGCAGGCCGAAGAGGTTGAGTACGATATCGCCCGGCTGACCACCCTGCCCCGCGGCAAATGCCTGGGCATTGCCGAAGATGACGTCGAAGTTGATCGAGCCGAAGAGGACGAAGACGCCGGCAATGCCGAGCACGAAACCGAAGTCGCCGACGCGGTTGACGATGAAGGCCTTCATCGCGGCCGCAGACGCCGATGGCTTCTTGAACCAGAAGCCGATGAGCAGATAGGAGGCGAGACCAACGCCTTCCCAGCCGAAGAACATCTGGGCGAGGTTATCGGAGGTCACCAGCATCAGCATGGCGAAGGTGAAGAGCGAGAGATAGGCAAAGAAGCGCGGACGATGCGGATCGTGGTGCATGTATCCGATCGAATAGACGTGAACGAGGGTCGAAACCGAGTTCACGACGATCAGCATAACTGAGGTCAGCGTGTCGATGCGCAGCGTCCAGGCTGCATCGATGCCGCCGGACTGGATCCAGCGCAGCACGTCGACCTTGATCGGACCTTCGACGTGGCCAAGCGCCACGGTAAAGAAGGCGACCCAGGACAGGATCGCGGCGATGATCATCAAGCCGGTGGTGACGTATTCCGACGCCTTGGCACCGATGCCGCGGCCGAACAGGCCGGCGATAACAGCGCCAATCAGGGGAAGAAAGACGATAGCCTTATATAAGAACATAGCTTTATCAGCCCTTCATCACGTTGACGTCTTCGACGGCGATGGAGCCGCGGTTACGGTAGAAGACGACGAGAATTGCCAGACCGATGGCCGCTTCCGCGGCAGCGACGGTCAGAATGAACAGAGCGAAGACCTGGCCGACGATGTCGTTCAAGAACGACGAGAAGGCGACCATGTTGATGTTGACCGCGAGCAGGATAAGCTCGACCGACATCAGGATGATGATCACGTTCTTGCGGTTCAGGAAGATACCGAAGACGCCGAGCACGAAAAGGATGGCGCTGACCGTGAGGTAGTGGGAAAGTCCGATGACCATGTTCTTGTTCCTTTGACCCTCGTGCCTCGCCTCAGACGCCCTGCCCCGGCTTGACCTTGACCACCTCGACGGCGGTCGCGGGCGTGCGGGCGACCTGTTGGGAAATATTCTGGCGCTTGATGTGCGTGCGATGCCTCAGCGTCAGAACGATGGCGCCGATCATCGCGACCAGCAGCACAAGGCCGGCGATCTCGAAGAAATAAACGTAATTGGTATAAAGCACGTCGCCGAGTGCTGCGGTGTTCGTCCGCTCCGTCAAAGCCGGGATCGGCATGGCGACCGACTTGGCGATCTCGGGCGAAATCACGCTGCCACCGACGACGACGATCAGTTCGGCGGCAAGGATGATGCCGATCAGCGCGCCGATCGGCGCATATTCCAGAATGCCTGCCCTCAGCTCCGAGAAGTCGATGTCGAGCATCATGACGACGAAGAGGAAGAGAACCGCAACCGCGCCGACATAGACGACCAGCAGGATCATCGCCAGGAATTCCGCCCCCAAGAGGAGGAAGAGGCCAGCGGCATTAAAAAAGACCAGGATGAGGAACAGGACCGAGTGGACCGGATTCCGCGCCGAGATAACCATGAACGCCGACGCCACCGCGACAAAGGCGAAGATATAGAAAAAAAGAGCCTGCAGACCCATGTTGGTGCCTTTTTCGTCTTCCCCCGGGCAGCCGGGAGTGTCCCTGCCCGATGGGACTTGGCCGGACACATGTCCGACACAAAGCCCCGGTCTCTATTCAACCGCGACGGCGACAATCTCAGCCGCCCGTCACGGCATATTCAAAGTTCCGCTTAGCGGTACGGCGAGTCGATCGCGATGTTGCGCGCGATTTCGCGTTCCCAGCGGTCGCCATTCTCCAGAAGCCGCGCCTTGTCGAAATAAAGCTCTTCGCGGGTTTCCGTGGCGAATTCGAAGTTCGGCCCTTCGACGATGGCGTCGACCGGGCAGGCTTCCTGGCAGAAGCCGCAATAGATGCACTTCACCATGTCGATGTCGTAACGCACCGTGCGGCGAGTGCCGTCATTACGGCGCGGCCCGGCTTCGATGGTGATAGCCTGGGCAGGACAGATCGCCTCGCAAAGCTTGCAGGCGATGCAGCGCTCTTCGCCGTTCGGATAACGGCGCAGGGCGTGTTCGCCACGGAAGCGCGCGCTGACCGGTCCCTTTTCGAAGGGATAGTTGATCGTCGCCTTCTGTTTGAAGAAGTAACGCATCGACAGAAAAAATGCGCCGACGAACTCCTTGAGGAACACCGAGCTGACGGCATTGGAAAATCCGGCCATCTTCAACCTCCAAATCTGCTTGAAGCGAGGATCGACATCATCATGCCCACCCCATCAGCTTCAGCACGAATGCAACGATAACGACCATGGCGAGCGACAGCGGCAGGAATATCTTCCAGCCAAGGCGCATGAGTTGGTCGTAGCGGTAGCGCGGCACGAAAGCCTTGACCATCGCGAACATGAAGAAGACGAAGCAGGCCTTCAGCATGAACCAGATGATGCCCGGAACCCAGCTCAGGATCCATATATCGACCGGAGGCAACCAGCCACCGAGGAAAAGGATCGTGGTCAACGAGCACATCAGAACGACGGCGGCATATTCGCCAAGCATGAACATCATGTACGGCGCGGAACCGTATTCGACCATGAAGCCGGCAACCAGTTCCGATTCCGCTTCCGGAAGATCGAAGGGCGGACGGTTCGTTTCAGCCAGAGCCGAAATGAAGAACACGATGAACATCGGGAACAGCGACAGCCAGTGCCAGTCGAGGAACGAGGCCGGCAGGCCGAGCTTGGTGCCGAGGCCGGTCTGCTGCGACATGACGATATCCGTCAGGTTGAGCGAACCGACGCAGAGCAGCACGGTGACGATGACCAGGCCGATTGAGACTTCGTAGGACACCATCTGCGCGGCGGAGCGCAGCGCGCCGAGGAAAGGGTACTTCGAGTTCGAAGCCCAACCGCCCATGATGATGCCGTACACTTCGAGCGACGAGATCGCCAGAATGTAGAGAATGCCGACATTGATGTTGGCGACGACCCAGCCGTTCGCCACCGGCACAACGGCCCAGGTGGAGAGTGCCAGCACCACGGAAACCAGCGGCGCCAGCAGAAAGACTGCCTTGTTGGCGCCGGCCGGAATGATCGGTTCCTTGACCATGAATTTCAAAAGGTCGGCGAAGGACTGAAACAGGCCGAAAGGGCCAACGACGTTCGGGCCACGGCGAAGCTGAACGGCCGCCCAGATCTTGCGGTCTGCAAGAAGGATATAGGCGATGAAGACCAGCAGGCAGACCAGAAGCAGCAGGGACTGACCAATCATAATCAGCGCCGGCCAGAGATAGGTCGAAACGAATGAATCCATGGTCCTCTGCCCTTACTCTGCCGCAGCCTGGAAATTGTTGCGGGCCAATGCCGAGCACTCAGCCATGACAGCCGAGGCGCGTGCTATCGGGTTCGTCAAATAGAAGTCTTTGATCGGCGAAGCAAACGCGGATTTGCCCATCGCGCCGGCTTTTTTCGCAAGTGCGACAATTTGAGCGCTATCGACTTCGGTGATCTCGTCAATACCGGCGAAATGCGGGAAAGCGGCATAGAGCTTGACGCGCAATTCTCTCAGCGAATCAAAGGGAAGCTTCTTGCCGAGTACGTCGGAAAGGGCGCGGATGACAGCCCAGTCCTCGCGAGCATCGCCCGGGGCGAAGCCTGCGCGGTTGCCGACCTGTACACGGCCCTCGGTGTTGACCCAGGTGCCCGACTTTTCGGTGTAGGTGGCTGCCGGCAGGATGACGTCGGCATTGTGCGCGCCGTTATCACCATGCGAGCCGATGTACACGGTGAACTTCGAGCCCTTGCGGCTGAAGTCGAGCTCATCGGCGCCGAGCAGGAAGAGAACGTCCATCGAGGCAAGCATCTGAGCAGCGTTGACACCCTTTGCGCCCGGCACGAAGCCGAGATCCAGACCGCCGACGCGGGACGCTGCGGTGTGCAGCACGGCAAAACCGTTCCAGTCATCCTTGACCACGCCAACAGCTGCGGCGAGCTTGGCGGCATTTGCCAGCACCTTGGCGCCATCTTCGCGGATGAGCGCGCCCTGGCCGATGATGATCATCGGCTTCTGCGCGGTCTTCAGAACTTCGGCGAAGCTGTGCGAACCGCTGACCAGATCGGCAAGCGTCTCGGGGCCGGCGCCGAGATAATCGTAGGAGTAACGCAGGTCGGCATGTTCGCCGATCACGCCGATCGGGAACTTGCCACGGCGCCAACGCTTGCGGATGCGCGAGTTCAGCACCGCTGCTTCGAAGCGCGGATTGGCGCCGACGATCAGCAGCGCATCGGCGGCTTCGATGCCTTCGATGCTCGGATTGAAGATGTAGCTTGCGCGGCCAAGCGACGGATCAAGCGCCGTCCCGTCCTGGCGACAGTCGAGATTTTCCGATCCCAGCGATTTCAGCAGCTCGGAGAGAGCGTACATTTCCTCGACGGAAGCGAGGTCGCCGGCAATCGCGCCGATCTTGTCGCCGCTGGTGGCGGCAACCGCGGACTTGATGGCAGCGAAGGCGTCACCCCAGGTTGCCGGCTGCAGTCGGCCGTCCTTGCGGACGTAAGGCTTGTCGAGACGCTGCGTCTTCAGGCCGTCCCAGATGAAACGGGTCTTGTCGGAGATCCATTCTTCATTGATCTGCTCGTTGACGCGCGGCAGCACGCGCATGACTTCGCGGCCGCGGGTGTCGACGCGGATGGCCGAGCCAAGCGCGTCCATGACGTCGACCGATTCCGTCTTGTTCAGTTCCCATGGACGGGCCGTAAACGCGAAGGGCTTCGAGGTCAGAGCGCCGACCGGGCAAAGATCGACGACGTTGCCCTGTAGCTCGGAGGTCATCGCCTGCTCGAGATAGGTGGTGATCTCGGCATCTTCGCCACGACCGATGAGGCCGAGTTCAGAAATACCGGCGACTTCCGTCGTGAAGCGGACGCATCGCGTGCAGTGGATGCAGCGGTTCATCACGGTGCTGACGAGCGGGCCGATATACTTGTCTTCGACGGCGCGCTTGTCTTCCTGATAGCGCGACGAGTCGATACCGAAGGCCATGGCCTGGTCCTGCAGATCGCATTCGCCGCCCTGGTCGCAGATCGGGCAATCCAGCGGATGGTTGATCAGCAGGAATTCCATCACGCCTTCGCGGGCCTTCTTGACCATCGGCGTGTTGGTGAAGACTTCCGGAAGCTCGCCGTTCGGGCCGCCGCGGATATCGCGCACGCCCATGGCGCAGGATGCCTGCGGCTTCGGAGGGCCACCCTTCACTTCGACGAGGCACATGCGGCAATTGCCGGCCACCGACAGTCGTTCATGGAAGCAGAAGCGCGGGACTTCGGCGCCGGCTTCCTCGCACGCCTGGATAAGCGTGTAGTGATCCGGGACTTCGATCTCTTTGCCGTCAATCTTCAGTTTTGCCATCGTCCACTCAGTCCTATGTCACGTCTGCCGCCGAACCTGGCCACAGACAATTTCATGACCGCAACACTCATTCGCCACCGGCACGGCATTTGAGCCGCGTGGCACCAGTCTTGCTCACAATCACCTTTGCCGAACCTTGTCCCCCACAAGATCCGCATTCCGGCGAACTATCGCGGGCAGCACCCGCACCATGTCCACCACTCATTCTCGCTCCACGGCTGGATCAGCCTTGGAAAACTCTCAGGCCCGGCCTTTCGGCTGGAGCGCCTTTGCCTGACCGACCCAATCGTCGCGGCGGATGCGCCCGTCAAAGCCAAGCTCCGCGTCGATCCGCGCGACATCCGCGTCGCTCCAGGCGGCGATATCGGCAACCCTCAAAATGCCGCGTCCGTTCAGAACCTGCTCCAGCTTCGGGCCGATACCCGAAATCCGCTTCAGGTCATCAGTCTTCACAGCCGCCTTGCGGCTGCGCACTGGAGCTGCCACCGGCTTTGCAGCAACCGCGACCGGCGCTGCGACAACTACCTTGGCTTTGGCCTTGGCCGGTACCTTTGCTGGCGCAGCTTTCACTGCGGCCGGCTTCGGCTCGACCTTTTTCGCGACCGCCGGCTTTGCAGCGGCAGGCTTGGCAGCGAGCGATACTTTTACCGGCTTCGCTTCCCCTGCCCCGTCCTTCTTTGCCACCGGCTTTTCTTCGGCCGGCAAGGCAGCACGCTTGTTCGTCGCTTCGACTGCGCCCTGCAGCGCGCCGAAGAACGCACCGGCGATCTGCGACGTGAAACCGAAGCCGATGGCGGCCGCTGCAGCGAAGGCCGCGGCGGGATGCGCCATCAACGGATGGATCGGCATGACAGGCGCGTTCCGCAGCATATCCGCGGCAATACGGCCGAGATCAGCCGATGCATCGGCCGCTCCGCTGTCCTGCCTGGTATCTGTGGTCTTCGCCATCGTCATCCCTACTCGGCTGCTTCCAGCACTGCACCGTGGCTCGTCGCATTGGCCGTGTACTGGTCGATGCGCTTTTCGATTTCCGGGCGGAAATTGCGGATCAGACCCTGTACCGGCCATGCGGCGGCGTCGCCGAGCGCACAGATGGTATGGCCTTCGATCTGCTTCGTCACCTGGAAGAGCATGTCGATCTCGCGCTTCTGCGCATTGCCCTTGGCCATGCGCTCGAGCACGCGCCACATCCAGCCGGTGCCTTCACGGCACGGCGTACACTGGCCGCAACTCTCATGCTTGAAGAAGGCCGAGATGCGGGCGATCGCCTTGATAACGTCGGTCGACTTATCCATGACGATTGCCGCTGCGGTGCCGAAGGACGACTTTACTTCACGCAGGCCGTCGAAATCCATCGGGCAGTCGATAATGTCAGCCGCCGGTACGATCGGGCACGATGCACCGCCGGGAATGACGGCGAGCAGATTGTCCCAGCCGCCACGAATACCGCCGCCATGCTTGTCGACCAGCTCACGGAAGGTGATGCCCATCGTTTCTTCGACCGTGCACGGACGATTGACGTGACCGGACAGCATGAACAGCTTCGTGCCGACATTGTTCGGACGGCCGAAGGAGGAGAACCAGCCGGCGCCGCGACGCAGGATCGTCGGGGCAACGGCGATCGACTCGACGTTGTTTACGGTGGTCGGGCAGCCGTAGAGACCCATATTCGCCGGGAATGGCGGCTTCAGGCGCGGCTGGCCCTTCTTGCCTTCCAGGCTTTCGAGCAGCGCGGTTTCCTCGCCACAGATGTAAGCGCCGGCACCATGATGAACGTACACATCATAATCCCAGCCCAACTTATTGTTTTTACCGAGAAGTCCGGCATCGTAGCATTCGTCGATCGCCGCCTGCAGCGCTTCACGTTCGCGCATGTACTCGCCGCGAACATAGATATAGGCGGTGTTGGCACCCATGGCGAAACCGGCGATGACGCAGCCCTCGATCAGCGTATGCGGATCGTGGCGCATGATATCGCGGTCCTTGCAGGTACCCGGCTCCGACTCGTCGGCATTGACGACGAGGTAGTGCGGACGGCCGTCGTTTTCCTTCGGCATGAAGGACCACTTGAGGCCGGTCGGGAAGCCCGCGCCGCCGCGACCGCGAAGGCCGGACGCCTTCATCTCGTTGATGATCCAGTCACGACCCTTTTCGAGGATCTGCTTGGTACCGTCCCAATGGCCACGCGACATCGCGCCTTTCAGGGACTTGTCCTTATGGCCGTAGATATTGGTAAAGATGCGATCTTGATCTTGTAACATGCTTCACCTCTTACCGCGGCTTCTTGCCGAAGACCTTGATATATTCCGCTTCGCCACCCTTAGCGAGTGCCTCGGCCTGCTTCACCCATTCGTCACGCTCGATCCGGCCCTTGAAGTTCAGGTAGCCGTCGACCCAATGACGCTCGGCCTCATGCCAGCTGGCCACCTGTGCGAAAGTGAAGATACCCAATTCGTGCAGGATGGCTTCGATCTTCGGACCGACGCCGGCAATCAGCTTCAGGTCGTCCGGGGTCGCGGGCTTTTCGATGCCGGCAGGACGGTTCTTGTCGGTCAATGCCGGCTTGCCTTCCGCTGCACTGCTTTTCGCGGGGGCCGCCTCTGGCTGCGGGGCTGGAGCAGCAACCGGAGCAGCCTTGGCTGTTGTCTTAGCAACAGCAGAGCTCTTTGCCTTCGGCGCTTCCGTCGTCAGCGACGTCAGGCCGCCTTCCGGCGCAGAGAAAACACGATCGATCTGCGGACCGGTCGGAACTTTGCTGCCCTCGCCTGCCGAAAATGCATCGATGATCTCTTCGAGACGTTCAGGCGTCAGATCCTCATAGGTATCCTTGCCGATCACGACCATCGGTGCATTGACGCAGGCGCCCTGACATTCGACTTCTTCCCAGGAGAGCGTACCATCGGCATTGCGTTCGAAAGCGTGGCCGTTGATCTTGCTCTTGCAGACCTTCACCAGTCCTTCGGCGCCGCGCAGCATGCAGGGCGTCGTGCCGCACACCTGGATATGCGCTTTGGTGCCGACGGGGTTGAGCTGGAACTGCGTGTAGAAGGTCGCGACTTCAAGCGCACGGATATGGGCCATATCCAGCATGTCGGCGATCGTCTCGATAGCCGCCCTGGTGACCCAGCCTTCCTGCTCTTGCGCACGCATCATCAGCGGGATGATCGCAGATTGCTGGCGACCCTCTGGATATTTCTTGATCGTCTTTTCCGCCCAGACCGCATTCTCCTTGTTAAAGGCGAAGGCTGCTGGCTGGAATTGATCTTCGGCTAGTCGACGAACGGACATCTTTCACGCCTTATCTCAGTTTATGGACCCACACCGCGTGTCTGTCAGGGACAAGAATTCGCAGGCATAGGCCGACTGGTCTTTTTGCATAAACACAACAAACTTTCCGCCGTTCGGCACAGCGGCCTTGATTTCATAGCCCTGAGACACGAGATCGGCCATGGTCGATTCCTTGCCCGGCGGGACTGCATTGTCACCCTTTGCAACATTCGAGCTTTTCGCATTCGAATCTTGCAGAGAGATGCTGGGCAACGTCTGCGTCTTGCCAACTTGCTGGGCGGAAGCGCCCGAAGCGACAAGCAGCGCGGCAACGATGACCGGCCATTGCTGCATCAGCGATCCACCTCGCCGAACACGATGTCGAGCGAACCGAGCACGGCCGCGACGTCGGCTAGCTGATGGCCGCGGCACATGAAGTCCATCGCCTGCAGATGCGCGTAACCCGGAGCACGGATCTTGCAGCGATATGGCTTGTTCGAACCGTCGGAGACGAGGTAGACGCCGAACTCGCCTTTCGGCGCTTCAACGGCGGCATAAACCTCGCCAGCCGGCACATGGTAGCCTTCGGTATAGAGCTTGAAGTGATGGATCAGTGCTTCCATCGAGCGCTTCATCTCGCCACGCTTCGGCGGCACCACCTTGCCATCAAGCGAAGAGACCGGACCGGTCTTGGCATCGCCGAGCAGACGGTTGACACACTGCTTCATGATGCGGACGGATTCGCGCATCTCGATCATGCGGATCAGATAACGGTCGTAGCAGTCGCCGTTCTTGCCGATCGGAATGTCGAATTCGAGATCCGAATAGCATTCATAGGGCTGCGAGCGGCGCAGGTCCCAAGCGGCACCAGAGCCGCGGACCATGACGCCGGAGAAACCCCAGGCCCAACAGTCTTCCAGCGAGACGACGCCGATGTCGACGTTACGCTGCTTGAAAATGCGGTTGCCGGTCAGAAGGTCGTCGATATCGTCGAGCGCCTTCAGGAAGGGATCGCACCAATCGCCGATATCCTGAACCAGCTTTTCGGGCAGATCCTGGTGAACGCCGCCCGGACGAACATAAGCGGCGTGCATGCGCGAGCCCGAGGCGCGCTCGTAGAACACCATCAGTTTTTCGCGCTCTTCGAAGCCCCAGAGCGGCGGCGTCAGCGCGCCAACGTCCATGGCCTGCGTGGTGACGTTCAAGAGATGCGACAGGATGCGGCCGATTTCCGAGTAGAGCACGCGGATCAGCTGGCCACGGATCGGGATTTCGATGCCGAGCAGCTTTTCGACGGACAGCGCATAGGCGTGCTCCTGATTCATCGGCGCGACGTAGTCGAGGCGATCGAAGTAAGGAACGGCCTGCAGATAGGTCTTCGTTTCGATCAGCTTTTCCGTGCCGCGATGCAGCAGGCCGATATGCGGATCGACGCGTTCCACAATTTCGCCGTCCAATTCGAGGACAAGACGCAAAACGCCGTGCGCAGCCGGGTGCTGCGGACCGAAATTGATGTTGAAGTTGCGGACGTTATGTTCTGTCATGGCGACGGGCTCGCGTTTTCAGGTATTCTAGAGAATGGCTGGCCGAAAGCCCGCCACACACCATCAAATTATGCCTTTGCTTTCTCATCGCCCGGCAACACGTAATCCGTGCCTTCCCAGGGAGAGAGGAAGTCGAAGTTGCGGAATTCCTGCTTCAGCTCGACCGGCTCGTAGACGACGCGCTTGGCGGCGTCGTCGTAGCGAACCTCGACGAAACCGGTGGTCGGGAAATCCTTGCGCAGCGGATGGCCTTCGAAACCGTAGTCGGTCAGGAGGCGGCGCAGATCCGGATGGCCGGTGAAGAGTACGCCGTACATGTCCCAGGTTTCGCGCTCGAACCAGTCGGCGCCGGGATAGACGCCGCAAGCCGAAGGAACAGGCTGATCTTCGGCGACGGGAACCTTGACGCGGATGCGCAGATTCTTCTTCGGCGACAGCAGATGATAGACAACGTCGAAGCGATCGGGGCGCTGTGGCCAGTCGACGCCGCAAATATCCGTCATGTTGACGAAGCCGCACTTGGCGTCATCACGCAGGAAGGTCAAAAGCGCGATCACGTTGTCGGCTGATGTCGTTACGTTCAGTTCGCCATACTTGATCTCGCTATGCGAAATCAGGGCGCCACGAACTTCCGTAAGATAGGTGGCGAGCTCGTTCAGGGCTTCACTCATGATACCTTGTCCCCTGCCTTACCGTTCGATCGTGCCGGTGCGCCGGATTTTCTTCTGCAGCAGAAGCACGCCGTAAAGCAGCGCCTCCGCCGTGGGAGGACAGCCCGGTATGTAGATATCGATCGGCACGATGCGATCGCAACCGCGCACAACCGAATAGGAATAATGATAGTAGCCGCCGCCATTGGCGCAGGAGCCCATCGAGATGACGTAACGCGGCTCCGGCATCTGGTCATAGACCTTGCGCAGCGCCGGTGCCATCTTGTTGGTCAGCGTGCCGGCGACGATCATGACGTCCGACTGGCGCGGCGAGGCGCGCGGCGCGAAACCGAAGCGCTCGACGTCGTAACGCGGCATGGAAACCTGCATCATTTCGACGGCGCAGCATGCGAGACCGAAGGTCATCCACATCAGCGAACCGGTACGAGCCCAATTGATCAACTCATCGGTCGAGGTGACCAGGAAACCCTTGTCGGCAAGCTCATTGTTGATCTCGCCGAAGAACGGATCGTTGCTGCCAACCGGCTTGCCGGTCGCAGGATCGATGATCCCCTTCGGCTGCGGCGCAACGAGCGTCGTGTTGCTTTGGGCTACTCCCATTCCAGGGCTCCCTTTTTCCATTCATAAATAAAGCCGATGGTCAGCACCGCGAGGAACACCATCATCGACCAGAACCCGAACCAGCCGATCGCACTAAAGGATACGGCCCAGGGGAAGAGGAAGGCGACTTCCAGGTCAAAGATGATGAAGAGGATCGACACTAGGTAGAACCGGATATCGAACTTCATGCGGGCGTCATCGAATGCGTTAAAGCCGCACTCATAGGCCGAGAGCTTTTCCGAATCGGGCGCCTTGAAGGCGACGGCAAACGGCGTGATCAACAACGCCAAGCCGATCACTACGGCAATACCAATGAAAATCGCTATCGGAATATAGGAACTGAGCAGTCCAGTCATCATGTCCATCCCTGCTTGCCATGAGCGCCGGGGCGGCGCCTTTGAGCAAATGCCCAAGCCAAGCGAAAGAGCGTTGCAACAAAGCCGTGGTTAGCGCAGCCGGAGCGCGGGCGCAAGCCTTTTGAATGTCTCGCTTCAAGCACTAGCGAAGCGGACTTATCAATGTGTTGCAACGATATCGCGACAAATCGGCGCAAAGGCGAAAAGGGCCTTTCGCACTCGCAGCAAATAGATGATTGATTGTAGTTACTTGAAGCGAAATGGCGCGAGTGACGGGGCTCGAACCCGCGACCTCCGGCGTGACAGGCCGGCACTCTAACCGACTGAGCTACACCCGCGCATTGTTTGACCTTGCGGCCCGGCAAAAGCCCGGAATTCATTCTTTGAAATGGCGCGAGTGACGGGGCTCGAACCCGCGACCTCCGGCGTGACAGGCCGGCACTCTAACCAACTGAGCTACACCCGCATTCATTTCAAAGCGTTCCGGATGCTTTCGCACCCATCAAAGCGGCCTTGGCCGTTCGATGAGCGGCTAACTACGGGGTTCGTGTTTGGGTGTCAAGCAGGTTTGAATACAAATCCGTGACAGATCGCGAATTGTTTTCAGAGGCAGCGACGACGCGGTTCGGTTCCGTCGATTGCGCATGGCAGGTTCGCGCGCCACGCATTTCATAAACAGCCCATATACCCCGCCCTCTCCCGGCCTGCTTTCGAGAAAGAACATATTGTTGATAACTTGCGCCGACACCGCACCAGCAAAAAAATCAAAAAATCTTCACAAACACTCTTGCGGTTTTTCGTTGTTCCGCATAGATCACGGCCACCGAAACGCGGCGGGCAATTGCACCGCTTCGCTGAAGGGCGATTAGCTCAGTTGGTAGAGCGCCTCGTTTACACCGAGGATGTCGGGAGTTCGAGTCTCTCATCGCCCACCATTTCCCCATAACTGAAGATGATTAGATAAAGTGGTTATGGTGCCGATCGCCTGGCAACTGTTCTCATATTGAAGAGCGCGCGCCCTCTTATCTCAGGCAGATAGAATCGAGCACGCCCCAGCGTGTGGCTCAATAATTGCCCGTGATGACGATCGTCAAAAGCACCGCTGAAACAAGCACGAGAGCGGCGATGATCGCCAGCAGCTCCTTCAGCATAAAACGTTGCATCTTACCGCTGTCCATGACGCTCGCTCCCGGCAAACCGCATATTCGTTCTTCGTCTCAACGCGAATCGACGCGTTGGATTTTACAGCGATTCCTTATGTAAGCTGCCGTTATGTCAATTTCAGGGTCGGTAGGCTCAACGGCGACTCACATATGATCGGAGCGAGCGGTGCTGCTTTCCGAGGCTGATGGTGTCTTTTACCCAATAGGCATCTAGGAAATATCGATCTTCACAGGCTTTTGCCGCCGCGGCGGGTCGATATAGGCGCCTGGCAAGTTGACGGTCCGGGCCAGAAGCCGCTCCGCGATCGCAGCCGCCGCGGCGCGTGCGCCGGCACGGGAGTAGAAATTTCCGCGCACCTGGATGGAGGCGGCCAGCAATTTCAGAAATGCGCTGCGGATATCGGCCGATGGTGCCGTGGGATGCTCCCAGAAGAGGTCCAGCGGCTTCTGATCAGTTAGGCCCTCGATATCGTAGATGGCCGCTCCGAGGGTCTTTACCGGCCTGTCGGCCTGCAGGGCGGACAGTGCTGCGGTGGAATTGACCGTCACCATGCCATCGCTCGCCGTGATCAATTTTTCGAGATTGCCGCCGTCGATGAAGTGGACGCGCGCCGAAACGGCATGAGCGGCACAGACGCCGTCGATATAGCGCTTCCAATCGACGAGCCCATTGTCGAGCGGATGAAGTTTGACCACCAGATGCGTATCGGGCGCCGCATGCGTGGCGAAGGATCGTATGATCTGCCTTATGGCGTCCTGCTGCCGATGGAAGGGAGAATGCGAGCGCAGCTGGTAATCCGTCTGAAGCTGCAAGGGGTAGACGAAGAATCGCGTCCGATCGGCAATCAGACCTTCGATCGTCAGATCGGCCTCCCACCCGCGCTTGCCGCCCGACGGCAGGCGGCGGAGCCAGCCCGCATATTCCACCAGCGGATGGTAGAGCGCATGACGTCGATAGCCGGGATAGAGGAACCACAGGAAGGCATTCGGGAGATTATAGAGCAGATCATAAGCCGCCTCGGCAAGGAAGCTGTGGCTGAAGCGGCGCGTCCAGTCCGGCTCGGGCAGCCCCTCTGCTTGTTGCAAGATATGTTGCGGATCAACGGGAAAACGAGAATTGGACGACATTCCGTCGCGCTCGAGCGTCACCCAATCCGGCCGTAGATATCCCATCTCGACGATATTGATCTCGGCGCCATGCCGCCGCGCCTCCTCGATCGCCACCTGATGATAGGGGCGCTCTTCACCGAGAAGAATCACGTCCGTGATTCTCTCTTCCTCGATTCGGCGGCGAACGTAGTCGCGCCAGCCAGCAAAACCGCCGCGGTAGTTGACGGTGCCGCGGCCGTGCCAGAACATCCAGTCGCCGGGATTGAGATTGATGCGGATACAGCGGCAGCCTGCCACCTCCAGCCCCTTCGCAATTTCGACGAAAAGCGGCGATGACGGCCCTTGCAGAAAAAGAAAGACGCGTGCCGCAGCCCCCTGCTCGCCGGCCCCCTGCCCGCGAGCCATCACTCCGGAACCTCGGTGCTGAGGCCGGCATAACGCAGCAAGGTGCCGATGAGGTTCCAGGGCGCCTCTTCCTGTGCCGGCATCGGCCTTTGCGAATGCGCCCGCGCTCGGCCGAGCGGAACGACGATGTAATCCGTGCGCGGATCCGGAAAGGGATCGGCGAATGCCTTCAGCAACGGCGCATGATCGCCATAGAACAGCAACCAGACGGGACGGTCGAGCCTGTCGAGGTGATGGGCGAGATTGCCGAGCGCATGATCAGCGCGCATCAGCAATTCGCTATAGATATCCACAGGATCCGTCAGATCGCCGCAGCGGCCAGGCTCCCAAGGGCCATGATTCGCCATGGAGGCGACGAACATGAAGTTTTTCGCTGCTCCATCCTCGTCGATCGCGCGAATCACGCTTTTCGTCAGGGAGAGATCGCTGACATAGGGTCCATCGCGATCAGGCCTGTGATCAAATTCGTCCAGCATCATCATCCGATCGAAGCCGAGTTGCGGCATCGCCTTGTGGCGCAGAAAGAAGGTCTTGTCGTAGGGGTGGATGAAGTGCGTCTTCCAGCCGTCTTTCTTCAGTCGCGCCGGCCAGACGACATCCTTGTAGTGGCTGGCGCGCAGATAGGGATAGCTGGCGTCGATATGAACGTTTTCAGGCAGCAGGCCGCTTAAGACTGCGAATTCGGTACGCAGCGTGTAGCCGCCCTCGAAGACGCTGGTCATCCGCCCCCATTGCGCCGCCTGCTCCCGCAATCGGTCAAGATTGGGCAGCTTGACGTTGTCCACGCCGAAATGCCGGAGGTCGATGAAGGATTCGGACTGCCAGACG
>DASVPC010000077.1:0-10142 GCA_036383055.1 Rhizobium sp.
AGGCTGCCGGCGGCAACCCGGACAACCCGCCGAAGACCTGGGACGAAGTCATCGCGCTTTCGGCCAAGATCAAAGCGCTCGGCAACGGCGTCGACGGCATGGACTTCCGCTGGCAGGGCGACGACTGGATGTTCTCCGCCCTCCTCTTCGGCGCCGGCGGCAAGATGCTGAGCGACGATGAAAGCAAGGTTGCCTTCAATGGTCCTGAAGGACAGAAGGCCGTCGAACTGATCCAGCGCTTCGTCAAGGAAGGCGGCATGCCGGTCTTCACCAAGGCCGCCGGCGAACAGGCTTTTGCCGCCGGCAAGGTCGGCTTCGAGTTCCAGACCACCGGCGCACTCGTCAATACGGTCAAAAATGTCGGCGCCAAGTTCGACCTGCGCACCGCCAAGATCCCGCTGATCGATCCGGTCAACGGCCGCCTGCCGACCGGCGGCAACGCCGTCGTCATCCTGACGCATGATCCGGTCAAGGAAGCAGCCGCCTGGAAGTTCGCCAAGTTCGCCGCCGGCCCCTATGGCGCATCGGTCGTCGTTCCCGGCACCGGCTATGTTCCGAACAACGAGCTCGCCGCCAAGTCGGCCGAGTATCTCGGCGACTTCTACAAAAAGAACACGCTGTTCCAGGCCGGCCTTAGCCAGATGTCGGTCATGATCCCCTGGTACGCCTTCCCCGGCGCCAATGGCGTCAAGGTCACCCAGACCATCGTCGACAACCTGTCGCGCATCGTCGACGGCTCGGCCGAGCCGAAGGAAGCACTCGATGACGCCGCTGCCGACGTCGCAGGCATGCTGCCGCGCAGCTAAGCTTGATTGAACAGCAGACGCGCCGCCTCTTTTCCCCGAGGCGGCGTTTCCATGTCCGAGAATGCGTCAGGACTAGAGCAATTCCAGGAATTGTGCGTAGCGGTTTTCCGTCCGGAATTGCGTAAAACAAAGGGATAGAGCGTTTTCGCGATTCGAAGAAAAGCGGAAATTCTCTAGGCGTTGAGATTGCGGACAGTTCCGCCCGGCCGCAGCCGGTAGGGTACGATCAAGTGCCGGGTCGGCGCGGCATTCTCCGCCATGTCAAGCAGCAGCGAGGCCGCAGCCGCCCCCATGGTCGCATCCGGCATTTCCACCGTCGTCAATGGCTGGTCCATCAGCCTGCCGATGGCGATGCCATCAAAACCGGCGACGGAGATGTCGCGGGGAACCGAAAAACCCTGCCGTCTCAGCGACCCCATGACCCCGAGGGCCAGCAGATCATTGGAAGCGATGATCGCCGTCGGTTTCAGCCGCAATATGTCATCGCCAAGATCGAGCTGCTCGAAACTGTCGATGAACGGAATTTGCCGTGCCGCGAACGGAGCATGACCAACCTCCGCCATCGCCTTGACATGCCCCAGATAGCGCAGCCTGGCACGATCCGACGCGCCGAAATGACCTGAGATGAACAGGATACGGCTATGGCCTTGATCGAGCAGATGCTCGGTCAGCTCGCGGCCGGCGCCGAAATTGTCGGGCGTGACCGCAGCGGGAAAGCGCGCCGTCGGCAGGTTGTTGAGCAGTACCGTCGGTGGCAGCGCCGAGGAGAGAGCCAGGCTGCGCTCGGGATCGCAGACGGTGAGGATGAGCCCGGTCGGCCGCTGGTGCAGCAGCGAGGCGACGGCATCCGCCTCCTGCGCCGGATCGTAGTTCGACTGTGCGATCAGCACGCTATGGCCGGCATGCAGCGCCCGGTGCTGGATACTGGAAAGCGAAGCGGCAAAGACCGGATTGGTGATGCTGGGGATGAGCACGCCGATCGCCGGCCGGCGGCGGGCAAAGGTTATGGCGCGACCGCTGGCGCGATAGCCGAGCTCGGCCGCTGCCCGGCGCACGCGGCGCACCATCTCGTCGCTGACCGGGCCGTTGTGATTCAGCACCCGGCTTGCGGTCGCAATCGAGCAGCCGGCGCGAAAGGCGACTTGCTGGAGCGTCGACATGATCTCATGCATCTCCGGCTTCAGGCTCGCCGACGAAGGCCGGCAGGCCATGGGAATGGCGGGGATTTATAGCAGTTCGATGACAGCTATTTGAATGAGTTCGGAATGGGATTTGCGATCAGCATTCCCTTCATGACAGGCACTGGCATTATTTCCATATTAGCAATAGTATATTTATATCATATTTTAACGCGACTGGCGGCTTTCGCTTTGCACTATCTAGGATAGTGGCGTGAAAATTGGTAATCGTCAGTGGCATCGGTCCCAAAGGGGCCGGCTATTGTTGGCTTGGGGCGTGGCAACGATGCTGCAAGATGCGCAGACCAAGGATTATTTCAGGCTGAGCGCATCGGCGGGCTCGCTTCGCGCTATCCTCTGCAGAAACGGAATCGACATCGACTGTCCCGAGGCGCCCGCTTTCGTGCTTGGCCTGCAGCATCAGGAGCCGGCGCTTGACAGGATCGTACTTGGCGAATGCATCGTTCCGGTCATTCCCTTTCCTTACGGCATGATCACGCTTGCCCGCCTCATCCTCGACCCACCTGTGGAGACGGACGACAAGGAAACGATCAGCCTCTATCTGTCACGCCACAGCCTCGACCGGATTGCCGAACTCGCGCTTACGCCCGGCTGCGCTGCGGGTGATACCGCCCTCGAAAACCTGTTATCCCGCCTGACCTGCGCCATCGCGCATCCTCACGAGACGAGCTCTTTGCTGATCGACCCTATCGGCAAGGCCTTCAACATGCATATCGCTCAACATTATGGCCGTGTGCCGGTAGCGCGATCCGCCGTTATCGGCGGCTTGACGCCATGGCAGCTACGCCGTGCCCACGATACGATCAATGCCCGGCTGGACCGGGATGTGTCCCTGGCGCAGCTTGCCAGCAACTGCGGCCTTTCCACCAGCCATTTTGCCCGCGCCTTTGCGCGCAGCACCGGCATCCCGCCGCATCGCTGGCTGATGCAGCGCCGCGTCGACCGCGCCAAGGAGCTGATGCGTAAGGGAACGCCGCTTGCCGAAATCGCACTGATGTGCGGCTTCTCAGACCAGAGCCATTTGACACGCGTCTTCTCGCAATCGGTCGGCCTCACGCCGGGGCGCTGGCGGGAATCGCAGATACCGGCCGCCTTCGACATGACATCGATCGCATTGGGCGAAGCGTGACCCGCGACATCTAGGCGCTTGATCTTCGCTGCACCGCAGCAGATCCTCAATAAGACCACGAAGACGAATGATGCTGTCATCAAGCGATGCCATCATTGCCTTGCTGTGATCCGCAGATCCGCCCCTTTGAAAGGATGCTCTCATGTCTGAAGCAGAAGCACGGACGCCTGCCACCTCTTCCGAAAACACCGAACGGCTGTTCTTCCTCGACATCAATGACGGCCGAATTCTCTCCTCCGCCATCGACGGCACCGACCTCCAGCTCATCATCCAGCGGCCGGGCCGCAGCCCGGACGGCATTCTTGTCGACAGCGAAAACGGCTGGCTCTACTGGACGGAAATGGGCACCGACTACAATGCCCATGACGGCTCGATCGAGCGCATCGATCTCGACGGCCGCAACCATGTCACGCTGATTGCGCCCGGCAGCACATTGGTGACGCCGAAGCAGATCCAGATCGACTACGACAATGGCAAGCTCTATTGGTGCGATCGTGAAGGCATGCGTGTCATGCGCGCCAATATCGACGGCTCCGACATCGAAACCCTGGTGCAGAACGGCAACAGCCCGCAAGACAGCGCCGATATCGAACGCTGGTGCGTCGGCATCGCCCTCGACCTGCCACTCGGGCAGATCTACTGGACGCAGAAGGGACCGCCGGACGCCGGCCTCGGCCGCATCTTCCGCGCCGGCATCAACATTCCCAAAGGCGAGACGGCAACGAGCCGCAGCGATATCGAAGTCCTGCTCGACAAGCTGCCGGAGCCGATCGACCTCGAACTCGATCTCGCCACCCGCACCGTCTACTGGACCGACCGCGGCAATCTTCCACGCGGGAATACCGTCAACTGCGCCGAGATGGACGATCTCGCGGCAACCTCCGAAGTCGTCCTCGAGGGTCTCGACGAAGGCATCGGCCTGTCGCTCGACCTGCCGAACAACCGCATGTTCTTCACCGACATCGGCGGCAATCTCTACTCCGCGGGCCTCGACGGCTCGGGCGAGCGAGAGCTGCTGCATCATGCCGGCTCATTTACGGGGATTGTTTACGCGGTGGTTTGAGGTTCCCAATCGACTTCAGGTCGCGGGACTGCCTTAAGCGAAGCCAACACGGTGGCCGACCCTCGTCCTTCGAGGGTCGCTCCTTCGACGAGTTCAGTCTCTCCCACCTCAGGATGAGGGCGGAGAGAGCCGCCCCCCTGAAGCACCGATGCTGAAGCTGCCCTTTACCGCAGACCGAAAAAGTCAGCCCTCACCCTGAGGTGGCCCGCAGGGCCCTCGAAGGGCGAGGGCGGATGGAGGCCGATCAATAGCCGCCGCGCACACCATCCAGCAGATGCGGCAGGCCCTTGACGCCTTCATCCCGCAACTCCCTAGGCAGCAGACCTTCCGGAATATCCTGATAGGAGACCGGACGCAGGAAGCGACGGATGGCAAGGGTGCCGACCGAGGTGGTACGGCTGTCCGATGTCGCCGGGAACGGACCGCCATGCACCATGGCGTGGCTGACTTCGACGCCAGTCGGCCAGCCATTGGCGAGGATGCGTCCGGCCTTGCGCTCCAGCACCGGCAGCAGCTTGGCGGCGATCGTGTGGTCGCCGGTATCGAGCTGCAATGTCGCGGTGAGCTGGCCCTCGAGCTTTTCGGCAACGGCGATCATCTGGTCGATATCCTTGCAGCGCACCAGCAGGCTCGCCGCGCCGAAGACCTCGTGACCGAGCCGCTCGTCGGCAAGGAAATGTTCGACATCGGTTTCGAAGAAGATGCCGGGGCTGCGGTTGACGCCTTCGGCCGGCGCTCCGTGAGCAACCGTCTTCACTGCCTCATGGCCGGCAAGAGCGGCAACGCCAGTGTCGAAAGCGGCATGGATGCCCGGCGTCAGCATCGGCGCAGGCGCACGGCCGGTGAGTGCCGCGCTGGCGGCATCGACGAAACGGTCGAGATCGGGGCCGTCGATAGCGAAGACCAGGCCGGGATTGGTGCAGAACTGGCCGGCGCCGAGCGTCAGCGAATCGATGAAGCCCGTGCCGATCGCCTCTGCGCGGGCGGCAAGGGCTGCCGGAAACAGGAAGACAGGGTTGACGCTGCTCATCTCGGCATAGACCGGGATGGGTTCCGGCCGTGCGGCTGCGATCGCGCCGAGCGCGAGGCCACCGCCACGTGAGCCGGTGAAGCCGACAGCCTTGATGCGCGGATCGCGCACCAGCGCGGCGCCGGTCTCGTTGGCGCCGGTCAGCAGCGAGAAGGTGCCTTCCGGCAGGCCACAGGCGGCAACGGCAGCGCGGATAGCACGGCCGACAAGCTCGCCGGTCCCCGGATGGGCGAGGTGGCCCTTGACGACAACCGGGCAGCCGGCCGCCAGCGCGGAGGCCGTATCACCGCCGGCAACCGAGAAGGCGAGCGGGAAATTGCTGGCGCCGAAGACGGCGACGGGGCCGAGCGCGACCTGGCGCAGACGCAGATCCGGGCGCGGCAGCGGCTTGCGTTCCGGCAGCGCCGGATCGACGCGCAGGTCGAGCCATTCGCCGGAGCGGACCACTTGCGCGAACAAGCGGAGCTGGCCGACGGTGCGGGCGCGCTCGCCCTGCAGGCGGGCAACCGGCAGGCCCGTCTCTTCCGTGGCGCGTTCGATCAGCGCGTCACCGATCTCCAGAATGTTGGTAGCGATCGTCTCCAGGAACGTCGCGCGGGCTTCCGGGCTGGTGGCGCGATAGATATCGAATGCCTGGCCCGCAAGCGCACAGGCGCGGGCGACCTCCGCCTCGCTGGCAATCGCGAAGGCCGGTTCCAGATTTGCACCGGTCGCCGGGTTGATGGCGCGCGCGGACTTGTTTTCGCCGGTCGCCTCCGCGCCGATCAGCAGATCGCCGCTAATCACAAAAGACTGTGTCATGGATATTCCTTGATGATACCGGGGCGCTGGGAGGTGCGCCCGTCAAGAGCAGATAGCAGGATGAAATGACAGATGTAAGATGATAATCGTCATCTAAATATCAAGTCTTATCCCGGAGATAAGACGGCAACGGCCTTATCCTCCGACCCCATTCGGGGATCAAGGCTAAAAGGGCGGTGAAACGAGCACACCATCCCTATATGGTATTGCGGCGGAGTTCGTGCCAATTTACCGGCCATCCGAATGACTGATTGCGGCAAAGTCCTCATGTCCATTGCTCTTCTCGCCGATCCCATCGTCCAGTTCTGCATCCTGGTGGTCATCGGCACATTCGTCAGCCGCGTCCTGCTTCGCCACCGGCGCGCCGGCCGGCTGATCGGGCAGATTGCCTTTTTCGTCAGCCTCACAGCACTTCTGCTCTATCACGGCATCGTGCCCTATGAGCAGAGCCCGCCGCAGGAAACGGTGACATTGCGCGTCTTCACCGGCTTCGCCAAGATCGTCTGGTGGGTCAACGGCGCATGGGTGCTGGTTGCCTTCGTCCGGCTGTTTCTGATCTTCGAACGCAAGCCGCGCGAGGGCCGGCTGCTGCAAGACGTGGTCGTCGGAATCATCTATCTCGGCGCCATCCTCTCGGTCATCGCCGATGTCTTCAGCGTCCCGATCGGCACATTGATCGCCACCTCCGGTGTCTTCGCCATCATTCTCGGCCTGGCGCTGCAAAGCACGCTCAGCGATGTCTTCTCCGGCCTGGCGCTCAACCTCGGCCGGCCCTATTCCATCGGTGACTGGGTGGTGCTGGACAATGACATCCAGGGCCGCGTCGTCGAGACCAACTGGCGGGCCACGCATCTGCTCAACGGCACCAACGACCTCGTCGTCATTCCGAACAGCACCCTTGCCAAGACGCGGATCACCAATCTCTCCAGCCCGGACGAGAGCCACGGCGTCACCATCACCGTGCGCGTCCAGCCGACCACGCAGCCGAACGTCATCGCCGAGGTGATGCGCAATGTTCTGATCAGCTGCAACGCGATCCAGAAGACACCCGAACCCAGCGTGATGGTCAATTCGATCGACGCCCAGGCTGTCGAACTGCAACTGACCTTCCGCATCCGCGACATATCGCAGACCACTGCCGCCAAGAACGAAGTCTACGATCTCATCTACCGCCATTCGAAAGCCGGCGGCCTGAAGCTTGCCGGCTCTCCCGGCGCGATCATGATGCCATCGGAAGAGCGAGCCGAAGCGGCGGCGAGCATCGCCCAGCATCCGGGCACGCCCTGGCGGCTGCTCAACAATATCCCGCTGTTCTCGTCGCTGACCGAAGACGAGAAGGAGCATCTCGCATCGCATATGCAGCGCCACACCTATCGCAAGGACACCGTCATCGCCGAGCAGGGAACGCGGCTGCGGGCGCTAACGATCGTGCGCTCCGGCGTCGTCAGCATCACCCGCAAGGAGGCGCAGCGGCAAATCGAACTGACACGGCTCGCCCCCGGCGACTATTTCGGCGAAGCCGGCCTGCTGATGGACACCGGCGAAGTCGGCACGATCAAGGCACTGACCTTCGTCGTCACCTACGAGATCGGCGAGGATTGCCTGGCACCGCTGCTGCGCGATCGCCCCTCCCTCGCCGAGGAACTCGGGGCTATCCTCTCCAAACGCATCGAGGCCGAACACCATCTCTTCAGTGCCAGCAACATGCTGGTCAACGGCGCTCCCATCAGCTCGCTAAGCGCCCGCATCAAGCATCTGTTTCAGATACAGCACGATTAGCCGCTACCCGTTCATGCCGCGTCAGCCGCCTCGGTTCGCTTTGGCGCACCGAATAGATTGCGGCCGACGGCGAGCGCCTCGTTCAGATGAGACGCCACCTCCTGCGCCTCCGATCCGAGCAGAAGCTCGGATGTGACGACGCGCGCGCCGCAATAGTCGAAGATCCCGTGGTCGATCTGTGTCTTCATCGCGCCGAAATAGCCGTGCCGCGCATAGGTGCGCAGGCTTGCCCCGCCGATGGCGACCAGATGAACCTTGAGATCGCCAAGCTTCTTCTCCGATTTTCCGCCCGGACCTTCGTCATAGGCCCAGCCGTTGGTGAACACCCGATCGATCCATCCCTTGAGAAGCCCCGGCATCGACCACCAGTAGACGGGATAAACCAGCACGAGGGCATCGGCGCGATCGATCCTCGCCTGTTCGGCGGCGACATCTGCGGCGGGCGGCGCCTGCCGAAGATGAAGAGCGATATCGGCTGCAGTGAATCGCGGATCGAAAGCCTCTGCCGCAAGATCGGCGATTTCGAAAGTATCGCCTTCGCCGGCCAGGGACACACCCTCGGCAACATGCGCCGCGACACTGTGGTTGAGCGACTTTTGATCGGGATGCGCGACAACGATAAGCGCGTGCATGACAAAAACTCCTGCGAACGGATTGCGGGTTGAAAGAATAGCTTATATACTTTTAGTAAGTTACTTTTGGTATATAAGAATGTCAAGCACCGAAGATAGGGAACAGGCCTCCAACTCGCCGCCGCGCCGTCGGTTGACGAGAGAGGAGCGGCATCGCCAGCTTCTGACCGTCGCATGGCGCGTGATCCGCGACGAAGGTACGGAAGCCCTGACGCTCGGCTGCCTTGCCGAGCAGGCCAACATTACCAAACCCGTGGTCTATGATCATTTCAGCACGCGCCCAGGCCTGCTGGCCGCTCTTTATCAGGACTTTGACGCGCGGCAGACGACGTCCATGGACGCCGCACTGCAGGCAGCCAAGCCGACCCTGACCGACAGGGCATCGGTCATTGCAACAGCCTATGTCGATTGCGTACTGCTTCAGGGGCGTGAAATACCCGGCGTGATCGCAGCACTGGCCGGCTCACCCGAGCTCGAAAAAATCAAGCGTGACTATGAGACGGTGTTCATCGAGAAATGCCGGATCGCCCTCGCCCCGTTTGCAAAGGCCGGCACCATCGCTTCCCCCGGTCTATGGGCCATGCTCGGCGCGGCCGAGGCCCTGTCCTATGCCGCGGCGACCGGAGACATTACCGCCGCGGAAGCGCAAGCCGAGCTCTTCGAAACCATCGTCGGCATGGTTGCCCGAAACGCCTGAGAGCATCAGGCCCCGGACGGCTAACCCTATCTAATTCGACTGCGTCGCGGGCGGCGTCGCCGTGAAGAATGCCTCGGCATCCGCGGTAAACTGCTCGCGCGACGTCGGCCGCGTATAGAACATATGCCCGCCGCGATAGAGCTTCAACGCGACGCGATCGGCAAAGGCTGGCGGCATATGGTCGAGCACGTATTTGTTGACGCCGAAGGGAATGATGATGTCGCTATAGCCCTGCGCTACCAGCAGCCGGGAGGACGGTACCAGCGACAGCATCTCCTTGATGTCGTCCGTCGCGCTGGCACTGAGCCGTGAGCCGCCTTTACGGCCGCCCCAGTTCCATTGCTCGTTCACGGAACTCGACAGCAGCGTATAGGTCATGTCGGTGTGGAAGCCGAGTTCGTCGCGCGCGTAGCTCGAAAAAGCACCGCCATAGGCTCGCACGAAACCATCCAGGATCGGATCGCCGCCATGCTCCTCATCCGACTGCGGATAGGGATCGGGTGCCAGAAACGAAGCGTCGTACATACTGACGACATCGGCGCCGGCGCCATCGGAGTGTTTCCGATAGACCCCGCCCAGAAAGCCCTGGTTGCGGGTAACGACATCTTCGGGGATGCCGGTCAACTTGGCCACACGCCCATAGAAAGCGCGGCCGGCATCACCGGTCGGCGGCGGACCTGCCAGAGCCGGCAGATATTCGTTAAGCGCAAAGGTCTCGGCATCCCGAACCCCCTGCTCGCTGAAGGCATTCAGCCGCTCCAATTCGGCGGCGGCCAGCGACGGCAATTCAAGCGCCGCGCCGAACGCCAGATCGTTCGACCCAAAGACAAGCCGCCCCTCGATCAGCGGCGACAGCATGACGATGCCGGAAAGCAGGATGCCCTGCTCCCGCCGCAGGCTGGTGGCGACCTTTGCCGAGCGCAGCCCGCCATAGCTTTCGCCGAGAATATATTTCGGCGAAGCGCTCCGCCCGTTATGCGCGATATAGAGCGCGATCGCCTTGGCG
>DASVPC010000078.1:0-42848 GCA_036383055.1 Rhizobium sp.
AGGAAATATTCAAGTTCCGGTTCTTCGCAGCGAACATTGTCGGGGTCGGCGCTCGGAATGTCCGTCGAACCGACCAGCGCAAGGCCGAGATAGCCGTAGACAAGGCAAATACGCCCGTCATCGGCTTCGAAATAGATCATGTGGCCATTCAGGCCGCGCACGAGCTCGGGATGATCGAGCAGGATATGCGAGCCCTTCGTGCCCCCGATCAGGTGCGATGGTGCGCCGAGCGCTTCATTGACGTGGTCGATCCAAGGGCCGGCGGCGTTGACGACGAGCTTTGGCGTCACGGAAAAGGTGCTGTCGTCGGAGCGCCGGAAGGTAAGCGTTCCCTCCGATGACGAGATCAGCGTCGTGGAATTCGCCGCCAGCGCATTGCCGTTCGCTTCCAGCCCATCCTTGACCAGCTCGTAGACGAGCCGTTCCGGCCGGCTGATCTTGGCGTCGTAGTAGATGCCGCCGGCGACGATCTTCGGCGTGACATGCGGCATTTCCGTGAGCGCCCGCCTCTTCAGTATGAACCTGTGGCGCGGCATGACGCGGCTGCGGGAGCCGAAGAAATCGTAAAGGGCAAGTCCGATCTTGATAAGGATGGCGCCGCGGCTTCTCGGCGCGGTGGTCGAACCCGTCAGCGTCCGGAGTGCCGCCCAGATACCGCGCGTCCACGAGAAGATCGGCACGAATGTCGGCAAGGCCTCGACGCAATGCGGCGCGTTCTTCAGAAGCAGATTGCGCTCCAGCGTCGACTGCGCCACCAGTCCGAACTCACCCGTCTCGAGGTATTTCAGGCCGCCGTGAATGAGCCGCGACGGCGCGGCGCTGGTGCCTGAGCCAAAATCGGACTTGTCGACGATGAGACAATTGACGCCCTGGACGGAGAGGTCGCGAAACAGTCCGGCGCCATTGATGCCCGCGCCGAGGATGACGACATCGATGTCCCCGTCCTGCAGTTTCGAAAAGCGCTGTTCGAGGTCGGCGACGGTATCGGTCATGGCATTGTTGTCCTGCTGCATGTCTAGTCTTGGGATTCCGCCGGCATGAGGCTGCCGATCTTGGGCCAAAGCGGCGTCATCGCATCGGCAATGTCCCGGAAGACGTCGTATCGGCGCCGATAATCGGCGCTGCGGCCCACATCGGGATGACAGGTCTTCGCAATCGCGCCGACATCGCGGGGGTCGCTCTGCGGATCGGCGTAGAGACCAATGCCGGCGCCGGCGCAGAGCGCCGCACCCCAGGCCGCCGCCTCGTCCGTTTCGGTGACCGTCACCGGCAGTCCGAGCACATCGGCAAACATCTGGACGACGACGGGGTTGCGGGAAATACCGCCGGCAAGCCTCGCCTCGCTGAAGGAAAAACCGTCGCCCAGCGCATCGACATGGATCTTGTGATTGAAGGCAATGCCCTCCAGCACCGCACGCAGCATATCGCCGCGATCATGCCAGCCACCAAGGCCGAAGAAGCCGGCACTCGCCGAGGCGCCATAGGGGGAGCCGAAGAGATAGGGGTGAAAGAGCGCCGTCGAGGGACGCTTGAAAGCCGCCTCGATCTCGGGCGCGAGCAGCGCATGGATCGACTGTCCCGCGGCCTCTGTGCCGGCGCGCTCGCCAGCACAGAGCGTGTCGAGAAACCAGTCGTAATTCGCCGTCGATGCCGGCGAGATCGACATGTTGTTCCACTGGCCGGGCGCAATCGCATTGCGGCAGAACCACCGCTTGTCGACGCGGGGTTCGGAAGACAGCGTCTCGTTGATCGAATAGGTCCCGGCAATCACTGCGACCACGCCGGACGCATAGCCGCCTGCACCCAGGGCCGATGCCGTGACATCGTGAAGCCCGGCAACCACCGGCGTCCCCTCGGCAAGGCCCGTGCGGCTTGCAACAGCACTGGTGACATGGCCGACGACTTCGTCGGAGCGCGATGCGAGCGGAAGCGCATCCTTAAGTTCATCGAGCCCGAAAAGCTTCAGCGCATCCTCAGAATAGCCCTGGCCCTTGACGTTGGTGAAGGAGGTGCTTGCCTCCGTCCGGTCGGTGCCGATCACGCCGGTCAGGCAGAACCGCAGCCAGTCCTTGCAGCTCAGGATATGGCCGATGCGCTCGAAACGGGTCGGCTCCTTCTCTTTGATCCAGGCGAGAAGCGCCGACGGCGCCGAGACATGCGGAAGCTGGCCGGTGAGGTTGAGGGCCTCGTCGGCGACCGGGCTTTCCAGCCAGCGGTCGACGATGGCGCCTGCCCGGCTGTCGAGCGACAGGATGGCGCGGCCGAGCGGCTTATCCGATCGGTCGAGCAGATAGATACCGTCGCCATGAGCCGTTGCCGCAATCGCCTGGATGTCGCTCGCCGGGCGCCCGCTGAGGCTAATCGCCTCCGCGATCGCGTCGGCCGTCGCGGTCCAGAGTTCATCCATGTCCCGCTCGATATGGCGGGCCTTGGGCATGAATTGCGTCACCCGACGCCGTGCCACGGCAAGCTGCGTGCCGTCGACATCGAAAATGACGGCCTTGGTGACGGTGAGACCGCTATCGATTCCGAGCAGACTCGGCATGCTGATTACTCCGACTGATGGAAGGGCCGCTCAGGCTGCGCCCTCATGACCGATCTCCGTCGCCCCTGGCGACGACCACATTGATATTCTTGTTTCGCATCCGATCGAGATGATCGGCCGGCGTCTTCTCATCGACGATGACCACATCGAACTCGCTCAAGGCCGCGAAGCTGTGCAAAGCGCGCCGCTCGAATTTCGTGTGATCGGTGAGAAGAATGCGTTTGGCGACGCTATCGAACATCGCCCGCTTGATATCGACGATCTCCGGCGACTGATGGAAGACGATGTCATCGGTGATGGCGGACATGGAGATGAAGGCGACGTCCGCCCTCAGCCGGTTGATCTCACTGATCGTCATGCGCCCCATGAAGGCGTTGCACCAATTGTAATACTGCCCGCCAAGGGCCAGGAGCGTGACGTCATGCATGTCCTTCAGCGCGTTCATCAGTGTCAGCGAATTGGTGATCGCGGTCAGCGGAACCTTGGCCGGCAGATGCGTCGCCATCTGCAGCACGGTGGTGGAATCGTCGAGGAAGATCGCCTGCCCCGGCTCGACGAATTGCATCGCGGCCGCGGCAATCATCTTCTTTTCCGCCGACTGGCGGTTCGCGCGGTAGACATCGCTTGACTCGATCAAGCTGGTGGCTGCCGCCGTGACGATACCGCGCGTCTTTCGGAAAAGGCCACGGCTCACCAGTTCGTCGACGTCGCGGTGCGCCGTCATCAGGCTGATGCCGAAGCGATCGGTGAGGTCCTCGATACGCATGGAGCCCTCCGCCATGACGGCTTCGGCGATCATCTGCCGGCGGGCGAGCTGGCGGCTGTGCCGGCTGTCGCTTGGCAGTTCGTCGGACAGGAATGCTCCGATATTCGTCTTCTGTGTCACTGTGGCCTCTGATGCTGACTCTGGGGGTATCAGCTTCGTACTGCGAATGCCGAGCGAAGGCAAAAAGTGGAGATGGAACAATCCTTTGCTACATCCATGAAACGGCAAATGATGGGGGACGCCGTTTTCGGCGTCCCCCTTTGTCATTTACTGCGCCAGAACGAACGGACCCGTGTACTTGTCGACATTGTCTTTCGTGATCAGCAGGCAATCGAAGAGCTGCTTTTCGCTCGAAGCACCGGTCTTGCCCGTCTTAATGAAGCTATCGGCCTGCTTGACGGCTTCTGCCGAGAAGACGGCAACCGGCTGCAGAACGGTGTACTGAAGTTCGCCGGCCTTGATGGCGGCGACCGCATCCGGAGAACCGTCGAAGCCGCCGACCTTGATGTTGGCAAGCTTGCCGGCTTCCTTCAGGGCTGCGATCGCGCCGAGCGCCATTTCGTCATTGCCGGAGATCACGCCAATGATGTCCGGATGGGCCTGTAGCATGGACTGCATCTTGTTGTGGCCCTGGGTACGGTCCCAGTTGGCAACTTCCTTTGCGGCCTTCTGCAGATCCGGATACTGCGTCAGCACCGTTTCATAACCGTTGGAACGGGTTGCCGCGTTGTTGTCGGAGGGAGCGCCGAACAATTCGGCATACTTGCCCTTGTCGCCAACGGCTTCGACCCATTGCTGCGCACCGATTGCCGCACCCTGGGCATTGTTGGAGACGAGCTGCGCCTTGGCGAGACCTTCCTGGTTGATTTCCGCATTGACCAGGAAGACCGGGATGCCGGCAGCCACGGCCTTTTTCACCGCGCCGACCGAGCCGTCGGCATTAGCCGGATCAAGAATGATGGCAACCGACTTGTTGGTGATCGCGGTATCGATCAGGTTGCTCTCGGTGTTGGTATCGCCCTTATGGGCGCTGACCGAGGCGGTATAGCCGAGTTTTTCAGCAGTCGCCTTGGCGACATTGCCTTCCGTCAGCCAGTAGGGGTTGGACGGATCGTTGACGATGATCGTCATCTGGCCGGCAGCCCATGCGGAGCTTGCGAAGATCGGGGCGACAGCAACAGCCGCCAGAATTAAGCGCATGCCTTTCTTAAACATAGTCTCTCTCCCTTTTTGATGAGCTCTGATGTTACCGGCGAACCGGTGGTGCTTTCCGCAATCGGCTGGCTGTTCGAACCAGGTCCGCCGTCGTGGAGAAGTTCAGTTCGGTCGTCAGCTCGCCTTGACCCGACGTCCGTATTGAATGCTGTTCATGAGGACCGCCAGAACGATCACGGCACCGGTGAAGACGGTCTGCCAATAGGCCGACACGCCGATGATCACGAGACCGTCCGAAAGGAAGCCGATGACGAAGGCGCCGAGCATGGTGCCACGCACCGTGCCGCGTCCGCCTGTGAGCGCCGCGCCGCCGATGACGACGGCCGCGATTGCCGTCAATTCGTAAGTGGTGCCGGCGGTCGGGCCGGCCGAGGTGAGCTGCGAGGACAGGACCAGGCCGGCGATCGCGGCGCAGACGCCGGAAAATACGTAGACGAGGATCTTGACCCGCTTGACCGGTACGCCCGAAAGATCAGCCGCGCGCTCGTTGCCGCCGGAGGCATAGAGCCAGCGGCCGAAGGCTGTCTTGCTCAAGACCAGGCCGCAGATGATCGCCAGGGCCGCCAGCACGATGACGCCGATCGGGATGCCGGCCAGGCGGTTGAAGCCCAGCCAGTCGAAGCCGGTATTGCCAAGCTCCGGACGACCACCAAGATTGTTGTAGGTGAGGCCATTGGTCATCAACAGCGCGATGCCGCGCGCAACGTAGAGCACGCCGAGCGAGGCGACGAAGGCCGGAACCTTCAGGTAAGCGATGAGCACGCCGTTCACCGCGCCGACGATGGCGCCGATGGCGCAAGTGATGACGACGACGGCCCAGACCGGCGGATACAAAATGACGCCGAAGCTCGACAGCGTGACGCCCTGCATCAGGAAGCCGGCGATGCAGCCGGCAAGGCCGAGCGTTGAGCCGACCGAGAGATCGATGCCGCCGTTCAGGATCACCAGCAGCATGCCGATCGCGAGGATGCCGAAGATCGCGACATGCGAGGCCATGGTCAGGAAGTTGCTGAGCGAGAAATAATAGGGCGACAGGAAGGAGAAGACCGCGATGATGACGATCAGCGCGAAGAAGGCGCGCCCTTCCAGAATCAACCGCACGAGACTGAAATTCCGCCGCTGGCCGTTCGAGATTGATTTCTTTTCCGTGATATTCGTGACTGACATAATCAGTGCTCCATGAATGCGGCTAGTGCGCGACCACTGCTTCGCCAGAGGCGGCCATGATCTTCTCTTTGGTGACGTCGGGACCGAATTCGGCTGATATTTTGCCGCGGTGCATGACGATGATGCGATGGGCGATGCTGAGGCATTCGGCGACTTCCGACGTCGAATAGATCACCGCCAGGCCTTGCTTGGCGCGCTCGGCGAGCAGCTTGAACACTTCCGCCTTGGCGCCGATATCGATGCCGCGGCTCGGTTCGTCGAGCAGGATGACCTTGGGGTCGGTAGCGAGCATCTTGCCGATGACGACCTTTTGCTGGTTGCCGCCGGAAAGCGAACCGATCCCCGCATCGCCGCCATCGGTCTTGATGTGGACCTTGCGGATCGACTCACCCACCAGTTCCCGTTCGCGACCGCCGGAGGTGAAAAGCCCTTTGGTGAAGGCGCCGATGCTGGCGAGCGACAGGTTGGAGCCGACCGTCATGGTCTGAACGAGGCCGTCGCGCTGACGATCCTCGGGTACCAGAACGAGGCCATTGGCGATGCGGCCAGCGATGCTGAGACGCGCAACATCACGACCGCCGAGCAGCACCCGGCCGCCGCTCGATCGCAACCGCCCGGCGACACATTCGAGCAGCTCGGTGCGCCCGGCGCCCATCAGACCATAGATGCAGACGATTTCACCGGCGCGGACCTGCAGCGACATATGATCGACCGCGTTATAGGCAGCACCCGAGGGGCCGGGAACGGTCAGATTGTCGATGGTCAGCGCGACATCGCCGATGGTGTGGCCGGTCGGCGGGCTTCCGAGATCGAAATTGTCGCCGACCATGTTGCGCACGATCCATTCGAGATCGATGTCCTTGCGCTCGGCATAGGCGGTCATAGCGCCGTCGCGCAGCACGACGGCGTGATTGGTGATCTGCAACGCCTCTTCGAGGTGATGAGAGATGTAAACAATGGACACGCCGCGGCCCGTCAAGTCGCGGATGACCTTGAAGAGAACCTCCACCTCCGTGGCACTCAGCGCCGAGGTCGGCTCGTCCATAATCAGGATGCGCGAATTGACCGACAGGGCGCGGGCGATCTCGACGATCTGCTGCTGGCCGAGGCGCAGATCCTCCACCAGAGTCAGCGGGTCGATGTGTTCTTCCAGCTCCTCCATGAGGACGCGCGTCTGGCGCTCCTCCTCCGCGAAATCGACGACGCCGCCCTTGATGATCTCGCGGCCCATGAAGATGTTGTCGCGGACGCTGAGATTGGGTGCGAGGCTCAATTCCTGATGGATAATGGAAACTCCGCAGGCCCGCGCATGCGTGGAAGAATAAAAGGCAATCGGGCTGCCATCGAGGACGATCTCGCCACCGGTCGGCTGGACGACACCAGACAGGATCTTCATCAGCGTCGACTTGCCCGCCCCATTCTCGCCGAACAAAGTGGTGACCTGACCGCGATGGATGTCGAAATTCACGCCCTTCAGGGCATGAACATTGCCATAGGACTTGCTGATGTTACGGGCGGCAAGAACGACCTCGCCATTTGCGCCCTGCTTCTGCGCCGCCTCAATCATTTGACGTCGACCTTGACGGGAGTGACGAGCCAGTTCTTCGGGTTGATAAGCTTGAAGACGCCGACGACGGTCGCAGTCTTGCCCGTCAGCGTCTCGGCATCGAAGCCTGAGAGAACCGCCTTCTTCATCTCGTTATTGATCGCCGAGCCAGCATCCTGATATTCGATCTGATTGGTGAACTGGCCGAATTGGATCGTGCCGGTGGCGTCGCGCAGGTCGGTGCCGTTGATCGCCGGGCCGGTCTGGACGCGGACGGTGACGTCGGCCGGAAGCCCGTCGACCTTGATCTCGCTATAGTTGGCCTTGCGGACACCGAAGATGCCGGAAAGAGAGACGGGCATGACCGCGCCGGTGCTCGTCGCCACGCCGTATTTGTCACCCGCCGCCTTCTTGTCGGCAACGATGGCGCTCGACAAAGTCGCGGCATCGACCGCGCGCTTCTCGACATCCGCCTGGACCTTCGGGAATTCCTGGGCGCCAAAGGTTTCAGGCGAGAAGGCTTGCTCGCGCACGTCATGCGCGGAACCGATCTTCACCACCTTCGTATCGGCGGCAATCGCGCCGATGATAATCACAGCCGCCGCGACACTCGCCAGTATCGTGAGCCTCGTGCCGCCGGATTTGAAAGCTGGGTATTCAGTCTGTGTATTCATATTCGAAAGACCTTCGGCGCTGCTGGCCGGATTGCCCGTTTGCTGGAAAGAAAGGAGGACACCGCGGATGCGATCCCGATGGCGCTCTATCGGAGACCGGGCCAAGCCCCGCGCGTGGAGACGCATAAAGGCTGCCCGAAGCGCTGCCGGCGCAAGACCAAACCCTGGCCTGGGAAGAGAGTGTTCATAGGAGCCTCCTCAGTGCGGGCGCTCGTTTCCTCCGCCACCCGCCGTCGCCGTTTATCACCTAATCCATACGGATAATGATATAAGTGCGTTATTAACGTCGAAATCTATGTTATAATTTATCAGCCCTGTCAACAGGCCGCCATCGCTCCGGAATTTCATTTTGCGGCCGCCGACTCCGCAGGAGAGCACTTCCCAAAATTCCAGTCAGCAACCATTGCGGGCGCCAACCTCGAGAAAGGCAGTCTTGCGAATCGAAAATCGCGTAAAATTATTCTCCATTAAGATATTGAATATTCATGATTTTAAAAAATCGGTTGCGGACCGAGCAATCGGCTACATCTTGATCGCGATAGTCTAGCGATCGCGGCCGCACGTCTTGCGCCGGCAACGACCCACCTGCCTCCCCGAGGTTGACAGCGCCTATTTTATATGAAAAAAATTACATTGCTAGAAAAATATTACACATATGTGATATCTCTATGTTATAATTTAAACATGATCTGAGCGCATGAATCGGGACGGCTCGACTGCCCGGAATGAAGAGCGCTCTGAGAGCGTGAGCGGTGGGGGTAGAATGGCGTGGATGACGGAGGCCCGGCGCATGGGGTCTGACAATCGCACCATGGTGAACGTCCGCCCGATCTCGACCGGACGCCTGTCCGATGTCGATCCGGGAGGGAGGAGCAGAATGTTTTTGATGGATGCATCGCACGCGACGGCTTGCCCCATCGCGGCAGGACTGGCTCACGATGCCTAAGAACGACAAGATCATCATCGGCATTGACGCGGGAACCTCGGTGCTCAAAGCCGTGGCTTTTGAGCTGTCCGGCCGCCAGATCGCCTCGGCATCGGTGCGCAATCACTATGCGATGGGCGAAGACGGTTCCGCCACGCAATCCCTCAGCCGAACCTGGGCCGACTGCGTCAGCGCCCTGCGAGGCCTAAGCGACAAGGTGCCGGATCTCGCGGCCCGCACCGCCGCCATCGCCGTGACGGGTCAGGGGGATGGAACCTGGCTTGTCGGCTCCGGCAACGCGCCGGTCGGCGATGCCTGGCTTTGGCTCGACGCCCGCGCTGCTGCGACCGTAACCCGTCTCGGCGGCCATCCTGAGAGCCGTGCACGCTTCGAGGCGACCGGCACCGGCCTCAACACCTGCCAGCAGGGTACACAGCTCGCCCATATGGATCGCATCATGCCGGAGGCCCTCGATCGAGCCGAGACGGCGCTGCATTGCAAAGACTGGCTCTATCTGAACCTGACTGGCATTCGCGCCACCGACCCCTCGGAAGCAAGCTTCACCTTCGGCAATTTCCGCACCCGCCAATATGACCCCGTCGTCATCGACGCACTAGGGCTCGACCATCGGCGATCCCTCTTGCCCGAGATCATTGAGGGAACGGAGATCACCCACCCGCTATCGCGCGACGCGGCGAAGGCGACCGGATTGCTGGCCGGCACGCCGGTCTGCCTCGGTTATGTCGACATGGTGATGACCGCGCTCGGCGCCGGTGTGCGCAGCGGCGCCGAGAACGCGGCCTGCTCGACCATCGGCTCGACGGGCGTGCATATGCGCGCAAAGCCGGTGCCCGATGTCCAGCTCAATGCCGAGGGAACGGGCTATGTCATCGCCCTGCCCATCCCCGGCATCGTCACGCAGGTTCAGACGAACATGGGCGCGACGATCAATATCGACTGGATCCTTCAGGTCGCCGCCGAACTCATGTCGGAGGCGGGCAAGCCCGTTGCGCCTTCCGATCTCATATCGCGGATCGACGGATGGTTTGCCGAGAGTAAGCCGGGCGCCCTGCTCTATCACCCCAATATTTCCGAGGCGGGGGAACGCGGCCCCTTCGTCAACGCCCATGCGCGCGCCGGCTTCACCGGCCTTTCGACACGACATGGTTTCGCGGACATGGTGCGAGCGGTCGTCGAGGGGCTCGGCATGGCAACGCGCGACTGTTACGCCGCCATGGGCAGCATGCCCGCCGAATTGCGGATCACCGGGGGTGCGGCACGCTCGCGTGCGCTGCGCGGCTCGCTGTCGGCCGCCGTCAACGCGCCGGTCCGGGTCTCGCGCCGCGAGGAAGCGGGCGCGGCCGGCGTCGCCATGATGGCGGCGGTCGCCATCGGCGCCTATTCGAGCATGGACGACTGCATCGCCGAATGGGTGACGCCGCTGCTTGGCGACGCCGAAGCGCCGGATGCCGAACAGGCTCGCCGCTACGACCGGTTGTTCTCAGCCTACGTACAAATTCGGCAGGCGATCGCGCCTGCCTGGGACACGCTCGTCGCGCCCTAAGCGGCAAGCGAACACCCACAGAAGCAAATGACGTGACGATGCAGGAAGCATCCCAAGGAGCATGAAATGACTGAATCCGAAATCTTGGATCTCTTCGTGATCGGCGGCGGCATCAATGGCGCCGGGATCGCGCGCGATGCCGCGGGTCGGGGCCTTTCCGTCATGCTATGCGAAAAGGGCGATCTGGCCGAGGGAACATCGTCGCGCTCCGGCAAACTGGTGCATGGCGGCCTGCGTTATCTCGAATATTACGAATTCCGCCTGGTCCGCGAAGCACTGATCGAGCGCGAAGTACTGCTGAATTCCGCAAGCCACATCATCTGGCCGATGCGCTTCGTCTTGCCGCACAGCCCGACGGACCGCCCGGCCTGGCTCGTCCGCCTTGGCCTCTTCCTCTACGACCATCTCGGCGGTCGCAAGCGGCTGCCCGGCACCCGCTCGCTCGACCTTCGCCGCGATCCGGAAGGCACGCCGATCCTCAACCAATATACCAAGGGCTTCGAGTATTCGGACTGCTGGGTCGATGATGCCAGGCTTGTCCTGCTCAATGCGCTCGACGCCGCCGGCAAGGGCGCGCAGATCCTGACGCGGACGGCCTGCATCAGCGCACGACGCGACGAAGGCTGTTGGGTCGTCCAGATGCAGGATCAACGCTCCGGCGAGCTGCGCACCGTGCGGGCGCGCGGGCTGGTCAATGCCGCCGGCCCCTGGGTCAACGACATCATCGGCCGCGTCGCCGGCTCCAACAGCCGCCGCAATGTCAGGCTCGTCAAGGGCAGCCACATCATCGTTCCGAAATTCTGGAGCGGTCAGCAGGCCTATCTGGTCCAGAACCACGACAAGCGCGTCATCTTCATCAACCCGTATGAGGGCGATATGGCCCTGATCGGCACGACCGACATTCCCTATGAGGGCAAGCCGGAGGAGGTGAAGGCCGACGAGCATGAGATCGACTATCTGATTTCCGCCGTGAACCGGTACTTCAAGGAGAAGCTGCGCCGCTCCGACGTGATCGAAAGCTTCTCCGGTGTTCGCCCGCTGTTCGATGACGGCCAGGGCAATCCCTCGGCGGTCACCCGCGACTATGTCTTCGATCTCGACGAGACCAGCGGCGCCCCTCTCCTCAATGTCTTTGGCGGCAAGATCACCACGTTTCGCAAGCTGTCCGAACACGCCTTGCAGAAGCTCGCCAAGTTCTTCCCGAAGATGGGCGGCGACTGGACGCGCGCAGCGGCGCTGCCGGGCGGCGACATTCCGAATGCCGACTACATCGCCTTTTCCGACAGCCTGCGCAGCGCCTATCCGTGGATGCCGCGCCAGCTCGTGAACCATTACGGCCACCTCTACGGCGCACGAACCAAACTGGTGGTTGGCAACGCCACGTCGCTTGCCGACCTCGGGCGGTATTTCGGCGGCAATCTCTATGAGGCCGAGGCCCGCTATCTCGCCGCTTCGGAATGGGCACAGTCGGCGGACGACGTTCTCATGCGGCGCACCAAGGAAGGCCTGCATATGACGGCGCAGGAAAAAGCGAATTTCTCGGCCTGGTTCGAGAGCGAACTGGCGCTCGCCGCCTGAACCATCCGCCCTTCAAGGAGCAGACCTTTATGCCGTTGACGCTTTCCCTCAACACCAATCCACTGGTGAACCGTTTCGCCGACCCCGACGACCTGATCGAGACGGTGGCGCGGGACCTGAAAATCCGTGACCTGCAGCTTACGCATGAGTTCATCAATCCGAGCTGGCAGGCGCCGGTCATCCGCCGTCTCACCCGGACGATGCAGGCAGCCCTTCAGCGCACCGGCGTTCGCGTGACATCCGGCATGACCGGGCCTTACGGACGCCTGAACCATTTCGGCCACCCCGATGCCGACGTCCGCCGCTACTATGTCGACTGGTTCAAGACCTTTGCCGACATCACCGCCGATCTCGGCGGACACTCGGTTGGCACGCAGTTCGCCATCTTCACCTACAAGGATTATGACGACCCAGTCCGGCGCGAGGAGCTGATCAAGATCGTCATCGATTGCTGGGCGGAAGTGGCCGAGCACGCCAAGTCCGCCGGTCTTTCCTATGTCTTCTGGGAGCCGATGAGCATCGGGCGCGAATTCGGCGAGACCATCGACGCATGTCTCAAGCTGCAGTCCCGCCTGACGGCCGCCAATCTCGCCGTGCCGATGTGGATGATGGCCGATATCGACCATGGCGACGTCACCTCGGCCAATCCCGATGACTACGACCCCTATGCCTGGGCGCGTGCGGTTCCGAAGATCTCCCCGATCATTCACATCAAGCAAAGCCTGATGGACAAGGGCGGACACCGGCCGTTCACGGCGGAGTTCAACGCCAAGGGCCGCATCCAGCCCGATCCGCTGCTCGCAGCCTTTGCCGGGGGCGGCGCGCGGGACAATGAAATCTGCCTCGAATTGTCGTTCAAGGAGCGCGAGCCCAACGACCGCCAGGTCGTCTCGCAGATTGCCGAAAGCATCGCCTTCTGGGCGCCGCACATCGATACCGGTATTGACGACTTGCATATCTAGCCGCAAGCGCCGATCAAGCTGTCTTGCTGTAAATGCATGACCGAACGGAAAAGGACGATTGATGACGGATGCGGATGAGTCGCTTGCGGTGCGCGCAGCCTGGCTACACTATGCCGGCGGCTTCACACAGTCCGAAGTCGCCAAGCGCCTGGGCGTGCCCTCGGTCAAGGCTCACCGTCTGATTGCAAGGGCGGTTGCCGATGGCGTCGTCAAGGTCACGATCGATGGCGATATCGTCGAATGCGTCGAGCTCGAGACGAAGCTCGCGGCAAGGTTCGGCCTGCAATATTGCGAGGTCGCGCCCGATCTCGGGGAAGAGGGCTTCGAGTTTCGCGCCCTGGGACAGGCCGGCGCCAGCTTCCTGCGGCGGGAAGTCGAGAGCGGCAGGCACAAGATCATCGGCCTCGGACACGGCCGAACGCTGTCTTCCACCGTTCATCACATGTCGCGCGTCAATGCCAAGGGCGTGCGCTTCGTCTCGCTGCTCGGCGGGCTGACGCGAAACTATGCAGCCAACCCTTATGACGTCATGCATCGCATCGCGGAAAAGACGGGCACACAGGCTTATGTCATGCCGGTGCCGTTCTTCGCCAACACAAGGGAAGACCGCGACGTGCTGCTGGCGCAACGCGGCGTCAAGGAAGTCTTCGACCTTGCCAACAATGCCGAACTCAAGCTCGTCGGCCTCGGCACCGTCGATATCGACGCGCAGCTCGTCCTGTCGGGCATGGTGGAGCCGCGCGAGATCAAGGAGATCGCCGCCATGGGTGGCGCCGGCGAAATCCTCGGACATTTCTTCGATGCCGACGGACGCATCCTGGAAACGATGCTGTCGGCCAGAACCCTTTCCGCCTCTTTGCCGCGATCGAAGAAGGAAAAGCTTGTCGCCCTGTCCGGCGGACTGCCGAAGGTGGACGCCATCCGCGCGGTTCTCAACAGCCACTGTCTTTATGGTCTCATCACCGACGAACGGACCGCGCAAGCGCTGCTGAAGAGCTGAATTCACCGCAAGCAGGGAACATAATTTCATCTCAACATAACAATACTTATGTTGAATTATGTGATTTAAATGTTATGTTTGATGCGTTCAATCCTGCCCAGGACCGGAGCGCAAGGTGAAACGGGAAGAGCGTCAACAATCGATCATCAATCTGCTCGTCGAGCACAAGACTGTCGACCTCGACGATCTGGCCGAGCGCTTTGTCGTGTCGAAGATGACTATCCACCGCGATCTGGACGATCTCGAACAAGCCGGCGTCCTGCGCAAGGTTCGCGGCGGGGCGACGATCGATGCGGGCACGCAGTTCGAAAGTGATTTCCGTTTCCGCGAACGCCAGGGGCATGAGGAAAAGCTCGCCATGGCGCGCGCTGCCCTCGAGCTTGTCGAGCCCGGTATGACGGTCATGGTCAATGACGGCTCGATGGCAGCCGTTCTCGGGGAAATGCTGCTGCAGAAGCGACCCCTGACGCTGATCACCAACAATGCAGCGATCATCGACCGGCTGAAAAGCGAGAGCGGCATCACCCTCATTGCGCTTGGCGGCATCTATTCCGCCAAGTTCAATGCCTTTCTGGGCGTGGTGACGGAAGAGGCGCTGTTTCGCTTGCGCGCCGATATCGCCTTCGTCTCGACGCCGGCCGTGTCCGGCGGGCTAGTCTATCATATGGACGACAATATCGTGCGAACGAAACGGGCGATGATCGCGTCGGCCGCCAAGACCTGCCTGCTGGTCAGCCACCAGCGGATCGGCCACACCGCCCTGCATGTGATGGCCGATCTTGCCGATTTTGACGCCGTCATCACCGACCGTGCCCCCGACGCCGCTATTCTCGACCAATTGAGCCGTGACGGCATCACTCTCACCATTGCCTCGACCTAGGATTTGAAATGACAGCATCACCGCGCTACTGGATCGGCACCAGCTGGAAAATGAACAAGACGCTGGCGGAAGCCCGCGGATTCGCCGAGGCGTTGCGGGACGCGGATGCCCTGCGCGACCCTGCGATCCAGCGTTTCATCATCCCGCCTTTCACCGCCGTTCGCGAGGTCAAGTCGATCCTGTCGGATACCTCCGTCAAGGTCGGCGCGCAAAACATGCATTGGGCCGATCAGGGCGCATGGACGGGCGAAATCTCTCCCCTGATGCTGAGGGATTGCAATCTCGACATCGTCGAGCTTGGCCACTCCGAGCGCCGCGAACATTTCGGCGAGACCAACGAGACCGTCGGCCTGAAGACCGAGGCGGCCGTTCGCCATGGCCTCATCCCCCTCATCTGCATCGGCGAGACGCTGAGCGACCGGGAAAGCGGCCGCGCCGCGGAAATCCTGAGCGAGCAGGTTACCGGCGCCCTCTCCAAGCTCTCCGGCCCGCAAAAGCAGGCGCAGATCCTGCTTGCCTATGAGCCCGTCTGGGCCATCGGCGAAAAGGGAATTCCTGCTGAACCTTCCTATGCCGATGCGCGCCAGGCCGAGATCATCGCGGTCGCCGAAAACGTGCTTGGTCGCCGGATCCCCTGCCTCTACGGCGGCTCGGTCAATCCGGACAATTGCGAAGAACTTATCTCATGCCCCCATATTGACGGGCTTTTCATCGGCCGTTCGGCCTGGAACGTCGAAGGTTACCTCGACATCCTCGCCAAATGCGCCGCCAAACTTAGAGGAGACACGAAATGAAACTTGCTATCGCAGGAGACAGCGCGGGCGAAGGCCTGGCAAAGGTTCTCGCCGACCACCTGAAGGACCGTTACGAGGTGAGCGAAGTTTCGCGCACGGAAGCCGGCCCGGATGCTTTCTACGCAAACCTTGCCGACCGTGTCGCCTCGGGCGTTATCGACGGCACCTACGACAAGGCCATCCTCGTCTGCGGCACCGGCATCGGCGTCTGCATCTCGGCCAACAAGGTACCGGGCATCCGCGCGGCGCTGACCCACGACACCTATTCGGCGGAACGCGCCGCGCTCTCCAACAATGCGCAGATCATCACCATGGGTGCCCGCGTCATCGGCACGGAGCTTGCCAAGTCGATCGCCGACGCCTTCCTGGCCCAGACCTTCGATACGACGGGCCGCTCGGCCGGCAATGTGGACGCTATCAACGAAGTTGACGCGAAGTATAACGCGCTGATTTCCACGAACGAACAGGCGGTTGCTTGCCCGCCTTCCAAGAAAGACCGGCAGCCGGAAACCGGCTGCCGGAATTCACATCCGACTAGACCGGATTAGCCGGCGAACGAGCTGTCAAAGCTGAACGAGCCGGATGCGTTGCTGAACGAGAACGTCCCAGCCTTCTGCACCAACTCTGCCGGCAGCGTTGCCGAGAAGGTACCCGAGCGGCTGCCGAAGGTGTAGCTGCCGCTGACGGCGCCATTGGCGGCAATGGTGACCGTCGAAGCGACCGTGGAAGCGCCGCCGCTGACGAGATCGAGCATGTCGGCATTGATTTCAGTGATGTTGCTCATGTTAGTCTCCTATTGGGTTAGGTTTGAGGGATTGACCGGGATGGTCCTCCCCTCTTCTTGTTGTCACCGGCTGCCTATGGCCTTTAGTGGGTCCAATACCCAGTCGGTGAAGTGCCGGCGATCCGTTATGACATCGCCGATGAGGGTCATACCGGGGGTCAGCGGGCGCTCTTCGCCGTAGGCGGCGATGCTGGTGCGCTCCAGGCTGACGGTCACGCGGTAGACGGGATCTTTGAACGCGATGGGAGCCAGAAGCTCACCCTCGCGATAGGTGGCGCGGGACACCTGCACGACATGGCCCGACACCACGCCGAAGCGCTGATACGGGAAGGCGTCGACCCTGAGCCGCACGTCCTGCCCCAGCTGGATCAGGCCGGCCGCGCGCGGCGGCACCAGCAGGTTGGCCTCGAGATTGCTGCCGGCCGGCACCAGGGCCGCCAGCGGCGACTGCGCCACGGCCGTCTGCCCCGGCTGCGCCTGAAGTGCGGCGACCCGGCCGGCCACCGGCGCGACCATGACGTAGGCGCGGTTGACCTGCAATTGCGCCAGGGATTGCTCCAGCTCGCTGCGAAGACCTTGCAGTTGCGCCAGCTTGTCGTCCCGCTCGGCCGGCAGGCCTGCCAGTTGCGACCGGGCATCGTTGAGGTCGCCCTGCCGCTGCTCCTTCTGTCTCTCCAGTTCGTGGATCACGCTTTCCTGCGCAAGGATCTGCTGCTGGCGGCGCGACAGCTCGAAGCGTGTGCCGCTGCCCTTGATCTGAAGCTGGGCATAGCGGCCGGCATCGTCGGTTTGCAGGGCTTGCAGGCGGCGCTCCGATTCCAGGCGCTGTTCCTGGCTCGCCAGTTCGTCGCCGAGCCCTTCGACCCGGGCCGAAAGGCGCCGCCCCTCCTCGCCGAAGCGGGCTCTTGCCGCCGTCATCTGCGTGTCGATCGCCTGGATACGGGCTTGCGTCTCGGAGCGCAGTTTCTCGCCGATCTGACCGTCGGCACCGGTCGTTTCCAGCGACAGCTCCACCATCGGCTGGCCCTGGGTCACCACGTCCCCTTCGTGGACGAGCACCCTGGTCACGATCCCGCCCTTGGTGGCATAGAGCTGCGCCAGGCCGCCGGTCGGGGCAATGTAGCCCTGCACGGTCTCCTTGCGGGCATAGGTGCCGGTCATGAGATAGGTCGCACCGACGACCACGAAGACGCCGAGGATCGCCGTCATCATCCCATGGCTTATGGGTTGCGCGATCATCACCTCGCCGCGAAGCCGGCGGCGGTGTTCCATGGCTTCCGTGCGGAACAATGCCTCGCTCATGGCACCACCTGCAAAGGCTGTGCCGGCACATCGCGCATCAGTTCGCGCACATGGCCGTTCTCCACGGCGAAGGCGCGGGCGGCGCCCTCGATGGCTCCAGGGCGATGGGCGACCATGACCTGGGTAATGCCGAGCCTGCTCAGCGCCTGCATGACGCGGCGCTCGGCAAGGACGTCGAGATTGGCCGTCCCCTCGTCGAGGAACAAGATTGAGGGGTTGCGGTAGAGTGCCCGCGCCAAAAGCGCCCGCTGCTGTTGACCGCCCGACAGGGTGGACCCGAGATCGCCCACCAAGGTCATATAGCCCATCGGCATGCGCAGGATTTCGTCGTGAAGGCCGACAAGCCCGGCAACCGCTTCGACCCGCGCCAGATCCATATCGGGATCGAAGAAGGCGATGTTGTCGGCGATCGTGCCCGCGAAAAGCTGGTCGTCCTGCATCACCACGCCGATCTGCGCGCGATAGGCCCGCATTCCCAGAGCACTGAACGGCAGACCGTCCACTAGCACTTCGCCCTCGCCCGGTGGATAAAGGCCCATCAGCAGCTTCAGGAGCGTGGACTTGCCTCCGCCCGAAGGGCCGACGAACACCACGGACTCCCCCGGCTTGATCGCCAGCGACACATCCTTCAGCACCCAGGCCTCGCGCTCGGCATAGCGGAAGGAGAGGTTACGCACGTCGAGTGCACCGGCGAGCGGGCGATCCTTGCGCGCCTCTGCGTCCAGGTCCGGCTCTGGATCCTGATGCACGGCATCGGCCAGCCGCTCCAGATGCAGACCCGTCATGCGGAATTTGAAATATTGATCGACCAGCGACAGCGCCGCGGTGCTGAACTGGCTGCGATAGGAGAGGAACGCCAGCAGCATGCCGAGCGTCATCTCGCCTCGGATGATGGCGCCGGCGCCCAGATAGAACACCAGCAGCATCTCCGCCCCCGTCAGGAAGGAGAGACCCGCCGAACCCTTGAGGCTGACTTTCTGCAGGCGCACATTGTTGTTGATGCTGTCGGCATAGGCGTTCTGCCAGACACCGTGGCGCTCAACCTCGCGGCCGAACAGCTTGAAGGCCCGCGCACCCCGGATGGTTTCGAGAAAAACGCCATCCACCTTGGCCTGGTACTGGATGCCCTCATTGGTCAGGCTCCGCAGCCAGGGGAAGGTGCCGAGCCGGATGCAGATCACAAGCACCAGCGACACCAGCACCACGCTTGCCAGATAGGGTGCGTAGATCAGCATCACCGCCAGGGTGATGACCGCCATGAGCCCGTCCAGGGCACCGGAGACGAGGCCGCCCGTCAGAAGGTCCTGCACCGGCTGCAGGGAGTTGAAACGGGACAGAATATCGCCGAGACGCCGCTTTTCGAACCACGGCACCGGCAGGCGCAGCGCATGGCGCAGCAGGTTGCCGCGCATCTGGAAGGTCAGAAGCGTGCTGAAATGCATCTGCACGTAACCGCGCAGCAGCGTCGTGGCGCTCTGGATCAGCAGCAGCAATCCGGCGCCGATGACAATCACGTTCAAAAGACTGAGATCACCCTTGGATATCGCCTCGTCGACGATCATCTGGTTGACGAGCGGCGACAGCAAGGCAAAGAACTGCAGCAGGGCGGAGAGCACCAGGATCTGCAACAGGCTCGGAATGAACCCGGCGCTCCTCGACCACAGGTCGGCCAGACGCACCCGCTCGACCACCTTGCGCTTGCGGAAGGTGGCGGCCGGCATCAGTTCCAATGCTACGCCGGTAAAGTGCCTGGATGCTTCCGCATGGGACAGGCGCCGCTGGCCGCTCGCCGGATCATGCACCTCGATCCGGCTTGGTGTCACCCGGCTCAGCACGACATAGTGCGACATGTCCCAGTGCAGGATGCAGGGCATCTTCAGCTTGCCGATATCCTCCATCTCCAGCTTCAGGGGCCGGCTGGTAAAGCCGAGATCGTCGGCGACGGAGATGAGGCTCTTCAGCGTCGTGCCCTTCGAGGACACCGCATGGCGTCGCCGGAGTTCCGACAGCGTCACGCGATGGCCGTGATAGCCCGCCACCATCGCCAGGCAGGCAAGTCCGCATTCCGCAGCTTCGGACTGCAGAAAAGGCTCGATCCGTGAGCGATTATGAAGGGCTGTTAGAAGCAACTGACCATCCCGTCTCAGAGGTGTGGAAGCTGGAAAATCGGATCGCCGATTTTGAACGAACGCCCGGCCGCCAGCCCGGCATCCATGATTTGTGGCGCGGCCCTCGAGCCGCTGTGCCCAAATGTATGGCAGACCTGATTATTGAGTTGGGTCTCGTTATGTTGAGAGATGTTACAGCGCGCCGCGAACCGGCCACATTTGGACGAGTATCGAGCTCAGGCTCTGACGAGGCGGATGCGCCGCTGGCTGCCCTGCCATGCAAACAAAACGCAGTCTCAAAGCGAAAATGGATTCACGATGACGCCGTCGGAGGCTATAGCTGTCGATAACCGACGCCCACATATTGGACCCGAGCTCATGACCGACACCGTCACCGACCGCTTCCTTCGCTACGTCGTTATCGACACTCAATCCGATCCCACCTCATCGACGCAGCCCTCCACCGAAAAGCAGAGGAACCTCGGCCGTATCCTGGTAGAGGATTTGCTGGCGATCGGTCTCACTGACGCGCATCTCGACGAGCACGGCTATGTCTATGCGACCATTCCGTCCAACGTCGACAAGCCGGTCCCCACCATCTGCTTCTGCTCGCACATGGACACAGCACCCGACTTCACGGGAACGAACGTGAAACCGCAGATCCTGCGTGGTTATGCCGGTGGCGACATCCAGCTTCCGGGTGACCCGCAGCAGATCATCCGCGTCGGCGACAATCCGGAGCTCGGCAATCAGATCGGCAACGACATCATCACCTCCGACGGCACGACGCTGCTCGGCGCCGACGACAAGGCGGGGCTTGCGGAGATCATTACGGCAGCACAATTCCTTCTCGACAATCCCGACATCAAGCACGGAACCATCAAGCTCCTGTTCACGACCGACGAGGAAATCGGTCGCGGGGTCGATAAGGTCGATCTGGCAAAGCTCGGCGCCGCGTTCGCCTACACCATGGATGGCGAAACGGCCGGCCATGTCGAGGACGAGACCTTCTCGGCCAATGGCGTCGAGATTTCCATTCAGGGGGTGGCCATCCATCCCGGTTTCGCCAAGGACAAGATGGAAAACGCCATCAAGATCGCCGGGGCCATCATCGACCGCCTGCCCAGGGATACGGCGCCGGAAACAACGGCGGGCCGGGACGGCTTCATTCATCCGACCGGCGTGACCGGCTCGATGGAAAAGGCATCCCTCGGCTTCATCATCCGCGACTTCAACGACGAGGGGCTGGCGATCAAGGAAGTCACGCTTGAGGCGATCGTCAAGGACGTGATGGCGGGCTATCCCGGCTCCTCCTACACCTTCAAGGTCAAGCAGCAATACCGTAACATGAAGACCATCCTCGACCAGCATCCGCAGATCGTCGATCATGCCATCGAGGCCGTCCGGCGTGCCGGCATGACGCCCGTGCGCGGCAGCATTCGCGGCGGCACCGACGGCTCGCGGCTGTCCTTTATGGGCCTGCCCTGCGCCAATATCTTCGCCGGCGGCCATGCCTTCCACTCGCCGCTCGAATGGGTCAGCCGGCAGGACATGGAACGGGCGGTCAAGACGATCGTCGAACTCGCAAAGATCTGGGCGGAGCGTGCTTAAGCGTTTCGCTTGGCGAAGGGTTGATGCAGATGCTGATCCGACACGAAATGCCTGGGGATGTTGACGCGATCCATGATCTGACATGGACCGCGTTCAAGCCGATGCCGTTCAGCGACGATACCGAGGCGGATATTCTCCGGGCGCTGCGTGCGGCCGGCGACCTGACGATCTCGCTGGTCGCCGAGGAAGACGGCAAGATTCTGGGCCATGTCGCGTTTTCGCGGGTAACGATCGATGGCGTGCACAATGGCTGGTTCGGGCTCGGCCCGATATCGGTTGCGCCAGAGAGACAACGGCAGGGCATTGGTAAGGCACTTATTGCCAAGGGACTGGACCTTCTGGACGAAATGGGCGCGAGTGGGTGCGCCCTCATCGGCAATCCTGACATCTACAGCCGCGCGGGCTTCGAAAGCGACGGGCAGCTAACCTATCAGGATCTGGATACGAAATACGTCCAGCGGCTCGTTCTTCGCGGCCCCGCCCCGAGCGGAACGCTGCAATTCGCGCCGGCCTTCGGACACTAAAAAGGCCTGCCTGCCGACTACGTGGAAAAGATCGCTTCGCCAGGCACTCCGCTCTCCCAGTCGATTATCGTAAGTCCTGGCCATAGTGCCACCCATCGATCGACTTTCCCGGCATATATCTCGGGTGTGATCTGTCTTTTGTTCGGACGAACGATCGCTTCGAGCAGATCCGAAAGCCCGTAGGGAGCGCAGAGCGCCATGCCGTCGTTGCTGGGCTGAAGCCCCACGGCAGTCGCAGTTGTTGGGAATGTCATGATCGCGTCTCTCACCGATCTATACGGATCGATCGCATATCCGAACTTGGTCTCGTACCACAAATGTACCCTGGCCTCGTTCTTCACATCTATCCAAACAGGCAAGTCAGAGAAAATGGATCGGATCCGGACTGAATGCGCCGTCTCCGCCTCTTCAGAGAGATCGGCATCATCGAAGTAGACAATATCGATGTCATTGATGCCATGGGCGAGAGGCAAACCGAAAGCGTGGTTCCAGACCGTTTGCGCGACAGCACCGGCAACAAGCCAGGCGTCCGGAAGAGCTATTGCTGCCCACTTATGAAGGAGTGGAGAAAGCAAGGGGCTTTCCATCACGATCGACTGCAATTTCAAGAACAGTTTGTCGCTCATTACAATGCCTTTTTGAATCAGATCGTCGATCCCAAGATGGACCACGATCCAACCAAGCTCAATCCCTGCTCAACCTGCCAGAAGGCAAGAAGGGAGCAAGCACGGTCTCGTCCATGACATGGACCGTTGTAGCGCAGTAAGCACTATACAAGCCATCCGCGAGATTCTTATTGCCGAGTTAAAAATTAAGACTATCCTAATATTTAGTCTTGGGAGGAAAGGCTTATAAAAATCGCCCGTTCATTCCAACTCTACGGTGCGCGCGCTCCGGCATCAGAAACTGGCCCGCTTTGCTGGCCTGAGCTGAAACGGAGACAAGTCATGAGAATACAATCTTCACGGATAGCGGTCGCCGCATCCGCATTCTTACTATTGGCCTCGACGGCCTATGCGGAGCCCGGTGGCGGTACGGATCACGGAGGAGGTCAATCCACAAGCGGACGCGGGCTCGGCGTGGGCCTTGGCGTTTCCGTCGGCGGCATCAAGGCAGGAGCAGGCCTTGGCTTGAATTCTGCCGGCCTCAACGCGGGCGCGGGCGCTTCCGTCGGTGGCAGCAATGGTGTGAATGCCGGCGCCGGCGCGTCGGCATCGACCAGCCGCGGCGTCAACGCCGGAGCGGGAGTATCGGTTGGTGGCGCCAATGGTATTAACGCCGGTCTCGGCGCGTCTGCAAATGCCACCAGCGGCGTCAATGCCGGTGTAGGAGCATCTATCGGCGGTTCCGGCGGGGTCAATGCCGGCGCCGGCGTGTCGCTCGGCGGCGGCGGCGCGAGTGTGGGTGTCGGCGTTGGTATCGGTGACGGCTCCGGCAGCGGTGGCGGCGGGACTGGAGGCGGCGGAACAGGTGGTTCCGGCGGCTCGGGTGGATCAGGCGGATCCTCTGGAGGGTCTGGCGGATCTGGCGGCATCGGTAGCGTTGGCAGCGGAAATGGCGGCCTTGGTGGCTCCGGATCGGGCAGTGGCCAAGGTATCGGATCAAGCAGAAGCACGCTTGCGGCGTTCCGCACCATGTCCAGCGCCGAGCAGAGGCGCATGCTCATAGCCTGTCGTCAGGTGACGGCTTCGGGCAATTTCGATGCCGGTCTCGTCAGTCTCTGCAAGCTCTTGCGCAGCACCGCAAGCGCGGGTGGCTTGTGAAGCCCTGTACGGCTGACATCCGGTCCGCCGCGTCAGGGACGGACCAATAAACAGCCAACGACACCCGCTGCTTCGCCTCAGGCAGGCAGCGGGTGTTGCCGGCGAAACACTAACGGCATGGCGGGGACAGCAATCCTGCGCGGAAAATCGGCACCAGACCTCGCCGCAGACATTTCCGAACATTGCTGAACAAAGGTATTACCAAGGAATTTCTTGTCGCGACATTTCTAGCGGCGGACCGCCATTCCTAAGCGAGATATCGCGCACTCTGCCACCAGAAACCTTATCATCATGATTTCATAGAATTTTATCGTCGGAAACCATAATAAAGCCGCCCGCATTTCCGGATCACTATGCTGCTATTCTACCATTGGCTCCGGGTCGTGCGCAAAGGGCCATTTACGTCCGCTTAATCTAGCCGCTGCCACAATTGTACATCCGCACGACACAACAATGGGCAACGTCAAAAATGGTTACCGCAATATCCTCCTCCACGGCCTCATCCCTGTTTGGCACATCGTCCACCACTACATCATCGAGCTCGTCGACTTCAGACGACGCCGCGAAGTTACAGGTCGAAATCGCGGCGAAGAAGGCAGAACTCGCCAGCACGAAAGACCCGGACGAAGCAGCTACGCTTCAAAAGGATCTGACCGCGCTCGAGGCCAAACTGGCCAAGCTGCAGAAATCCTCGAGCAGCCAGTCGAGTGCCGCCGGCCAAACCGCAAAGTCCAGCACAGCCTCTGGTTCCAGCTCGTCGCAGAACAATGCGCAATCGCCGCTGTCTGGCGAAAGCGACCGCATCGGCACGACGAATTTCGACGAGAATACGGATTTCGGCGCTCGGGCCGCCTATGTCTGACGATTGACCCGCGTTGCAAGCATGGGATCGTGGGTAAGTTACTTCTTACCTACGAGATTTCTCATACGATGCGTGGCGGAAAAACAAGTTTAAACTTGAGCCGTATCGCGTTCGATCAGCTCCACCACGCCTCGCGCCGGCGCCAGGACAAATCGCTCCTGCGGCTTTTCCCCGCAGCTTTCCTGTCGCCCTTGAGGTGATCCATGTAACCTCCAAGGACGCTGTTGATGAAAACGTGGGACTTGGTCCGGTTCGAGCCCAGAAACTTGAAGCTTGCCTCTTTATCCTGCTCCATCTGCTGGACGATCTTCCAGAAGACGAAACTGTCATGGCTTTCCTTCAGCGCCAGGAAATAGCCGGACGAATAGGTGCTTTCGAAGCGCTCGACGAAGGTCAATATTTCGCGGTGGCGGAGATTGTATCCGACCCATCCGCATTCCGGATATATTTTACGGTTCAGATAGGCGGCGAGCTGATTGCCTCTCGGGGCAATTTTATCGATCAGGCTGCGCGGAATTTCGCTGTGCGTGACCGTATCGGCATCAAGCCATATCAACTGATCCGCCTCGGTCCGGTATCGCTGGATCGCATCGGTAACGGCAAAGACCTTGTTGGAAAAGCGAACGGCGTCCCACCGAAAGTCACGTTCCGGGCTATTCGTAGACAGACGTATTCCGTTGGCTAGCGGATTTTCCGCGAAGTCTTTCCGGAACTCGAGCAAGCGCGGCAGGCTCTCATTATGGTCGAAAACCTGGAGCCGGTCATCCTTCTCCTCGACATGCACATTCTCTGCATAGACCACAAGCAAGATGTCCTTGGGCCAATATTTGAGAAATGTCTCGATGCACTTCTTGCCGTAGTCGCGATACCCCTTTTCATGAAAGGTCGTCACGACGACATGCTTTAGCTGTTTTTGCCGCCAGAAATACGGGAAAGGCATTGAAGATGAGGCTCCGCAGCAAAATTGATATCGATCGGCACCGGCTATGGGTGAACCGTGTCGTTTCAATGGCTCCTGCTCTGAAACGACGAGATGATAACTAGCCCCAAATTATGTCTGAATGTTTCTGACCAGTGCAATTTATGGGAAATGTTATTTCGAAATGTGACGACGCAACCGCGCTGGCGGCCGCCGGCTCCATCCAGCACCGTCAGGATCCGGTTCCGGCGCGTCTTCGCCCCCCGGCGAATGGGCAAACATGAGACCGCGCCGTCAGGAAATCGAAATACAAAAAGAAAAAGCCCGGCGCGATCGCTCGCGCCGGGCTTTCCGTCCGTCGTTACTTGATGGCGTTGAGATCGACGCCCTTGGTGTCACGGATGAAGATAAGACCGATGACCAGCGTCATCGCGGCAATCGCGATCGGATACCAGAGGCCGTAGTAGATATCGCCCTTGGCGGCACTCATCGCAAAGACCGTTGCCGGCAGCAGGCCGCCGAACCAGCCATTGCCGATATGATAGGGCAAGGACATGCCGGTATAGCGGATGCGGGTCGGGAACATCTCGACCAGGATTGCGGCAATCGGGCCATAGACCATGGTCACGTAGATGACGAGAATGGTCAGAATGGCGATGGTAAGCGGCCAGTTGATCGCGGCGGGATCGGCAACCATCTTGAAGGCGCCGCCGTTCGCCACCGTATAGACCGGCATGTCGGTCGCGCCCGCCGCCTGTTCCGCCGTGAGCAGCTTCGCCTTGATCAGATCGGCAACCGGAGTGACCGTCTTGTCACCGGCGCGGACCGTTGCCGCGTTCAGGTTGAGCTCTGGGTTTGCGGCGATAAAGCCATCCAGCTTGGCGTCCGGCACCTTGGCTGGATCGCGCGCCAGCGGGAAGCCGGCCTTCTGCAGCGAAAGGTTCAGGTCATGCGTGAAAGCGGCGCTCTTTGCCGCGGCGGTCGCCCCAGCGGCAATCGCATCATAGGAGGTCACGGTGGTGTCACCGACCTTGACCGTCGCCGGTTGGCCGGCGGGACCATCGACGACTGCGTAGGGCACCGAGCTCTTCGACAGGAACGAGGTGGCAATATCGCAGGAGTTGTTGAACTTCGCCGTACCGACCGGGTTGAACTGGAAGGTGCAGTCGCCGGGTGCCGCCGTCACGGTGGCGCGGACGGTTTGCTCTGCCTGGGCAAGCGCCGGATTGGCCGCATGGGTCAATGCCTTGAACAGCGGGAAGTAGGTAAGGATCGCCAGCGCAAGTCCGGCCATGATGATCGGCTTGCGGCCGATCTTGTCGGAGAGCCAACCGAAGAACACAAAGAAACCGCTGCCGATCAGGAGCGCGATGGCGATCATGATATTGACCGACTGACCGTCGACCTTCAGCACGTTCTGCAGGAAGAACAGCGAATAGAACTGGCCCGCATACCAGACGACGGCCTGGCCGGCGGTGAGACCGAGAAGCGCGAGCAGCGCGATCCGGGCGTTCTTCCATTGTCCGAAGGCTTCCGACAGCGGCGCCTTGGAGCCCTTGCCTTCTTCCTTCATCTTCTTGAAAGCCGGGGATTCACTGAGCGATAGCCGGATCCAGACGGAGATGCCGAGGAGAACGAAGGACAGGATGAAGGGAATGCGCCATCCCCAGGCAGCAAAGGCTTCCTTACCGAGCCAGTTCTGCACCACCAGAATGACGATCAGCGACAGGAACAGACCGAGCGTTGCCGTCGTCTGGATCCAGGACGTGTAAAAGCCGCGCCGGTCGTTGGGCGCATGTTCGGCGACATAGGTCGCCGCACCACCATATTCGCCGCCAAGCGCCAGGCCCTGCAGCATGCGTAGCGCAATCAGGATAACCGGGGCGGCAAAGCCCCAGCTGGCCGAGCCGGGCAGGATACCGACCAGAAAGGTCGACAGGCCCATGATCAGGATGGTGACGAGAAACGTATATTTGCGACCGACGAGATCGCCGATCCGTCCGAAGACCAGCGCACCGAACGGCCGGACCAGGAAGCCTGCCGCGAAAGCGAGCAATGCGAAAATATTACGGGTCGCCTCCGGATAATCGCTGAAAAAGGTCGCGCCGATGAAGACGGCCAGGGAACCATAGAGATAGAAGTCATACCATTCGAAAACAGTTCCGAGCGAAGATGCAAAGATCACCTTCTTCTCTTCCCTGGTCATGCCTCGACCAGAAGTCTGATCCACAGATGTGGCTACCATTCCTAATTCCTCCCAGTTGCACCTAGGACATGACGGACAGTGCCCGCGTCATGGCCCCCCAAACACTCATATTGCGCGTGGGTCTCCCGGCCCTTCTGGCGCGGGAAACCAGCGCCGATGGATGCCCTCCAGATTTCCTCCCCGAGAGGTCATGCATCCGATGCAGGGGAAGTGTTGGCTAAAAATTGAAAAATGCAATGGCTGCAACTTGGCCCCACCGTCTAAAATTGTGTGTAAGGTGCCAAAAGACGACAGGATTACCCCGAAGCGGGGTCGAGCCCTCCGGCAGCGGCTGAATGGCTACCTTCCGCGTATGCTTTCCGGCCGTTGGGGGCCGCGATCAGGCCGCCCGAAGCCTGAGGCGCTGCATTGGCGGAAAGGCGAGCGCGATGGCCACGGCCCCCAGCCCAACCATGGACGACCCGATGAACAGCCAGGAATAATTCCCGAACGTATCGAAGATCCAGCCGCCGGCCAGCGGGCCGAAGGCCATGCCGATGCTCGACAGCATCGTCGCCGCGCCGAAGACGGTGCCAATGACGCGAGGCCCGAAATATTCGCGCGCCAGCACCGCATAAAGCGGCATGACCCCGCCATAAGCGCTGCCGAAGATGACGGCGAGCGCATAGAATTCGCCGAGCTCGCTGACAAGGAGATAGGTCGCGAGCGCCACGGCCTGCACCAATAGCCCCGCAACCAAGACCGGCTTGACGCCGATACGGTCGGCGAGCGAGCCATAGAGAAGCCGGCCTCCGAGCCCCGCCAGCCCTTCGACGCTGTAAATGCTGACCGCCGCCATCGGCGCGACGCCACAGATCGTCGCGTAGCTCACCATATGGAAGATTGGCCCCGAATGGGCGGCACAGCAGGCAAAGAAAGTGCCGCCGAGAACAAGGAACTGCGGCGAGCGGAATATCTGCCCGAGCGGCACACTAGGACCGTCAGAAGCCGCATCGACGGCGGGATCGTTGGTACTCTCGGGTGGGCGTCGCACCAGCAGCGCCGCCGGCACCAGCAGGACCCAGGCAAGGATGCCGATCAGCATCATCGCCGTCTGCCAGTCATAGGCCGAAATCAGCCAGCGAGCGAAGGGCGAGACCGTCATCGGCGCGACACCCATGCCGGCGGAGACAAGCGACACGGCGAGGCTGCGGTTTTCATCGAACCATGCGATCGTGGTCGCGATCATCGGCGCGAAGAAGGCGCTGGCGGCCAGGCCGACGAGAATGCCGTAGGTCAGTTGAAACTGCAGGAGCGATGTCGCCCGGCTCGCAAGCACGAGCGCCAGCCCCAGCAGCACCGCTCCGATCAAGACGACGATACGTGGCCCGAAGCGGTCGCTCGCAGCTCCCCACATGAAACCGCCCAGCCCCATCACCAGGAAATTGAGGGTCATCGCGCTCGCGATGCCGGCATGCGACCAATTGGTGGCGGCCACGATCGGCACCTGGAAAATCGCCAGCGAAAACATCGCGCCGAGTGCCACGCAGGTCATCAGCGCACCAGCGCCCACGATCACCCAACGATAGGAAATGCTCATCCGCTCAACTCCCCTGTCCACGAGATAAACCTCGGCTCGGCAGCCGCCGTACCGACTATGATCTAATGACGTTCGGCCCCACCCGATTTCGACATCTCCCTCTCAGTTTGTCCCGTACGGGCCAATTTTTCGACGTGCCGTCCATTCATGAACTCAGTTCATAGGCCTTATCGAAAATCGATCCCTAATCCGCGAGCCTGTCGCACCCTACCTCTTAAGTTGGGTAAGTAGTCCGTTCGGGTCCCCTGGGCCGAGCGGCTGCACCCGACAAGTGTCGAAGCTGTTGCAACAGCGTTTGCCGCATGAGCCGCGCTTTATGCGCTTCACCTCATCATGACATGGAGCTTGATATGCACAATCCTGTCGACCTGGAAATCTCCCGACGCGACCTGCTGGTGGCGACTGCCGCGTCTGTGGCGATCACCGCCGCACCGTCTGTGGCCAGCGCCCAGACCGCCGAGCCCGAAGCGCCCTTCTCCTCCAAGGTCTCCTTCACCGTGAACGGCGAGGTTCGCGACCTCGATATCGACACACGCACCAGCCTGCTGGACGCCCTGCGGGAACATCTGCACCTCACCGGCACCAAGAAAGGCTGCGATCACGGCCAGTGCGGAGCCTGCACCGTTATCGTCGACGGCCGGCGCATCAACTCCTGCCTGACACTTGCCGTCATGCATGAGGGCGACACCATCACCACCATCGAGGGGCTGGGCAGACCCGGCGACCTGCATCCGATGCAGGCAGCCTTTGTCAAGCATGACGGCTTTCAATGCGGTTACTGCACACCCGGCCAGATCTGTTCGGCCGTCGCGGTGCTGGAAGAGATCAAGGCCAATGTGCCGAGCCATGTCAGCGGCGACCTGACCGTCGAGGCGAGGGTGAGCCCCGACGAGATCCGTGAGCGCATGAGCGGCAATATCTGTCGGTGCGGCGCCTATTCCAACATTCTCGATGCCATCAGCGAAGTTGCGGGGAGACAAGCATGAAAGCCTTCAGCTACGAACGCGCCTCCTCGGTGGAGGCAGCCGCAAAGGCCGCGGCAGGCACCAAAGGTGCCAAATTCATTGCCGGCGGTACCAACCTGCTCGATCTGATGAAGTTGCAGATCGAGACGCCGACGCATCTGATCGACGTCAACGGCCTGGCGCTCGACAAGATCGAGGCAACGCCCGAGGGCGGGCTTCGGATCGGTGCGCTGGTGCGCAACACAGATCTGGCATCCGACGAACGGGTCCGCCGCGACTACGGCCTCCTGTCGCGCGCCCTGCTTGCAGGTGCCTCCGGCCAATTGCGCAACAAGGCGACGACCGCGGGCAACCTCCTTCAGCGTACGCGCTGTCCTTATTTTTACGACACCAACCAACCGTGCAACAAACGCCAGCCCGGCAGCGGCTGCGCGGCCATCGGCGGCTTCAGCCGCCAGCATGCGGTGATCGGCGTCAGCGACGCCTGCATCGCCACGCATCCAAGCGACATGGCGATTGCCATGCGCGCGCTGGACGCGACCGTCGAAACGGTGCGGCCCGATGGCGCCACACGCCACATCCCGATCACCGATTTCCATCGCCTGCCGGGAGACACCCCGCATGTCGAGACGGCGCTTGAGCCCGGCGAGCTGATCACCGCCGTGACGCTCCCCAAACCGATCGGCGGCAAGCACATCTACCGCAAGGTCCGCGATCGCGCCTCCTATGCCTTCGCGCTGGTTTCGATCGGGGCGATCGTGCAGCCGGATGTAACCGGCCGTGTCGCCGTCGGCGGCATCGCGCACAAGCCCTGGCGCGTGGAAGCCGCAGAAGCCGATCTTCCGAATGGCGCAAGAGCGTTCACGGATACGCTGCTCGCGGGCGCACACCCCACCGAACAGAACGCCTTCAAGGTTACGCTCGTCGAGCGCACGCTCGGTGCCGTTCTTGCCGAAGCAAGGGGATAAGAGATGAGATTCGACACACCAGCCACCACAAACCCGATCGACCAGCTCAAAGTGGTCGGCCAGCCCATCGAGCGCATCGATGGACAGCTGAAAACGACGGGCACCGCCCGCTACGCCTATGAACAGCACGACGTCGTGCCCAATCAGGCCTATGGCTATGTCGTCGGCTCGTCCATCGCCAAGGGGCGGATCACCTCCTACGATCTCGCCGAAGCGCGCGCGGCACCCGGCGTCATCACCATCGTGACGGCGGCCAATGCCGGCAAGCTCGGCAAGGGTCGTTTCAACACCGCCAAATTGCTCGGCGGCCCTGATATCGAACATTACCATCAGGCCGTTGCCCTCGTCGTCGCCGAGACCTTCGAACAGGCTCGCGCGGCGGCACAGCTCGTCCGCATAGGCTACGCCGCCGAAAATGCCTCCTACCTGCTTGCCGGGGCAAAGGACACAGCGGGGACACCGGACCGGGGCACGCCCGATACCGCCGTCGGCGACTTTGCCGGCGCCTTCGCGGCCGCCCCCGTCAAGCTGGACGAAACCTACACCACACCCGACCACGCGCACGCGATGATGGAGCCGCATGCCTCGATCGCGGCGTGGAACGGCGACGACCTGACGCTATGGACCTCGAACCAGATGATCAACTGGAGCAAGGGCGACGTGGCGACGACGCTGGGCATCGCACCGGATAAGGTTCGCCTGATCTCGCCCTTCATCGGCGGCGGCTTTGGGGGCAAACTGTTCGTCCGTACGGATGCAATCCTTGCCGCACTCGGCGCGCGTGCCGCCCGCCGGCCGGTCAAGGTCGCTCTGACGCGGCCGTTCATGTTCAACAACACCACGCATCGACCGGCAACCATCCAGAGGATCCGGATCGGCGCAACGCCGGACGGCAAGATCACTGCCATCGGCCATGAAGGCTGGTCCGCCAATCTGGAGGGCGGCGGGCCTGAGAATGCCGTGCAGCAGACGCGGCTGCTCTATGCCGGCGCCAACCGGATGACGGCGACGCGCCTTTCCATCCTCAACCTTCCCGAAGGCAACGCCATGCGCGCGCCGGGCGAGGCACCGGGCCTGATGGCGCTTGAAATCGCCATGGACGAGATGGCGGAAAAGCTCGGTCTCGATCCGGTCCAGTTCCGCATCCTCAACGACACGCAGGTCGATCCGGAAAACCCGGAGCGTCCCTTCTCGCAACGTCGGTTGATCGAATGCCTGCAAACCGGGGCCGATCGCTTCGGATGGAACGACCGCAATGCCAGGCCCGGCAGCCGTCGCGATGGGCGCTGGCTCATGGGAATGGGCGTCGCCGTCGGTTTCCGCAACAACCTGCTGATGAAGTCAGGCGCACGCGTCCGGCTCGATAAACGCGGCGTCGTCACCGTCGAAACCGACATGACCGACATCGGCACTGGAACCTACACCATTATCGCCCAGACGGCCGCCGAGATGATGGGGCTACCCATGCACAAGGTCGAGGTCCGGCTGGGAGACTCCTCCTTTCCCATATCGGCCGGTTCCGGCGGACAATGGGGCGCCAACAACTCCACCTCGGGCGTCTATGCGGCATGCGTGAAGCTGCGCGAGGCCGTGGCGCAGAAGCTGGGCTTCAATTCAGCCGATGTCGTCTTTGCCGACGAGCAAGTCCGCTCGGGCAACCGATCCGTTCCGCTCACCGAAGCCGCTGGGGGCGGGCTGGTCGGTGAGGACAGCATCGAGTACGGCGACCTCGACAAGACGCACCAACAATCGACCTTCGGCGCCCACTTCGTCGAGGTCGGCGTCGACATGGCGACCGGCGAGACACGCGTCCGGCGCATGCTGGCCGTCTGCGCGGCGGGACGCATTCTCAATCCGATCACGGCGCGCAGCCAGGTGATCGGCGCGATGACCATGGGCGTCGGCGGGGCGCTCACGGAAGAACTCGCCGTCGATACGACAAGGGGCTTCTTCGTCAACCATGATCTTGCCGGCTACGAGGTGCCTGTCCATGCCGATATCCCGCATCAGGACGTCATCTTCCTCGACGAGACCGACCCGATGTCATCGCCGATGAAGGCCAAGGGCGTCGGCGAACTCGGCCTGTGCGGCGTCGCCGCCGCCATCGCCAACGGCATCTATAATGCAACCGGGGTCAGAGTGCGTCATTATCCCGTTACCCTCGACAAGCTCATCCACGACCTGCCCGGGATGAGCTGAACGCCCCTTCGGACAGGCGGCGGAAAGCTTCCGCTGCCTGTCCTTTCTCCAACAGCAAGCCCACTCATGAACTGGTCGCATAAGCCCATGCGGTCCGGGCGATGTAATCGCGGGATCGGGCACGCGCTATACTGCTCGGCGGAACGGACGGAGCAGGATATCCGGACACCCAACGAAAGGACTTGTCGATGAAGCATCTTATCGCCACCGCCGTCATCATTGGACTGCCTGCACTGGCCTTGGCTCAATCAGAACAATCAACGAATAGGTTCGACATGCCGACGACATCGATCGAGGAGATGAAAGCCGTCTCTCCCGCCCTGGAACACTATGCCGAAGACCGGCTTGCCGCCGATCTGTGGAAGCGCACGGACCTCAACCCGCGCGACCGGAGCCTCGTCACGGTGGCCGCGCTCATCGCCACCGGCCAGTCGAGCGAACTGCCGCAATATATGGATCTGGCCTTGCGCAACGGCGTGAAGCCGGCCGAGATTTCCGAGACCATCACCCATCTCGCCTTCTATACCGGCTGGCCCAATGCGATGTCGGCGCTCAAGGTCGCCAAGGATCTCTTCCAAAGCCATGGTATCGGCGCCGACCAGCTTCCGCCGGCCCAGGATGCAACCCTTCCCCTCAACGAAGAGGCCGAAGCACGGCGGGTCGCGATGGTCGATCAAGCACTGGGGCCGGACTTCAAGGATCTGGCCGGATACACGACCGACGTCCTGTTCAAGGACCTGTGGCTACGCCCGGCGCTTGCGCCACGTGACCGCAGCCTCGTCACCATCAGTGCCCTGGTCGCCACCGGCCGCGTCGCCCAGCTCACAGGTCACACCAATATCGGCATGAACAATGGCCTGACGAAGCAGGAAATTTCCGGCGTGGTCACGCATCTGGCCTTTTATTCCGGCTGGCCGAACGCGATGTCGGCGGCACCGGTTGTCAGGAAAGTGTTCGAAGAACGCGGAAGCTAAGCCGGAGAAGAAACGTCCGGATCAAGCCTGCCCTCGATCCCGATAACGCAATGCATCCACCAGCAATGCGAAGGCGGCCGAGGGCTGGCGCCGGCTCGGGTAATAGAGATGATAGCCGGGAAAGGACGAGCACCAGTCCTCCAGTACGCACACCAGGCTGCCGTCGGCAACATGCTCTCTGACATGATCCTCCATGACGAAGGCCAGACCGAAGCCGGCGACGGCGGCGCGGGCGATCATGTTGCTGTTGTTGAAGACGAGCTGTCCATCGACACGCACCCGCACCTCGCGTCCGTCCTTCTCCAACTCCCATGCGTAAAGACCGCCAGCACTGCGCAGGCGCAGGTTGATGCATCGATGCTCGGCCAGATCCTGCGGCACAAGCGGGATTTTTCTCTGCTCGAAATAGGCGGGCGAGCCAACCACGATCATGCGAACATCGGGGCTGATGCGTGTTGCGATCATATCCTTGGCGAGCGCCTCGCCAAGCCGAACCCCGGCATCGAAACGTTCCGTGACGATATCGGTGAGTCCGGAATCGATGCTCAGCTCGACATGGATATCCGGATAGTCCGGCAGGAACTTCTCGAGCGCCGGCCACAGGACAGTGTTGGCCGCATGTTCGGAGGTGGTGATGCGGATCGTGCCAGCCGGCTTCTCGCGCAATTCACCGAGCGAGGAGAGCTCGGCGCCGATGCTGTCGAGTGCGGGCCTCAGCGTGGCAAGCAGCCGCTCCCCTGCCTCGGTCGGCGCGAGGCTTCGGGTCGTGCGCGTCAACAGGCGCACACCGACCCGCGTTTCCAGCCGCCGGATGGTATGGCTCAATGCGGACTGGGAGGTGCCGAGCTTCGCGGCAGCACGGGTAAAGCTCCGCTCCTCGGCTACAATCAGAAAAGCATTGAGATCGACCAGTTCCTCGCGTCGCATTCATGAACTCCAGACATGACTACATGCGACTTATAGCGACTAATGGTCGGAATGTCCCACGACTAGATTGGCTTTGCGATTTTTGGAGGCTGGCGCCACCGACACGGCCGCTTGCCTGTTTGCAAGGAGACTGAAAATGCAGATCAAACACAGCGGCGTGCAGCCCTCGCGAAAAGGACCCGATGATTATTTCACCGGGACGGTGCGCGTCGACGCATCGTTCAGCGGCAGCGGCAATCTGAGCGGGGGAACCGTCACCTTCGAGCCGGGCGCACGAACCGCATGGCACACGCATCCACTTGGCCAGACGCTGCTGGTGGTGTCCGGCCTCGGCTGGGTACAGCGGGAAGGCGGACCGGTCGAGGAGATCCGCCCCGGCGATATCGTCTGGTTCGAGCCCGGCGAAAAGCACTGGCACGGCGCCGCACCCGATTGTGCGATGTCGCATGTCGCCATCGTCGAAATGCTGGATGGCAAGGCCGTCGACTGGATGGAGAAGGTTACCGACGGACAGTATGGCGGCTGACAGCACAATTCGACGAAGCGTGAATGAGATCAGCCGCAGGTGCATTAGCGCCCGCGGCTGATTTTTTGTATCCGCTCGATCGCGACAAAAGCGATGCGGATTGGCGCCGATCAGACCTTCCGGCTTGAGGCAAGCGACCATGCGCAAACAAAGCTTCCGATCCCGGCAAGGGCGATCACCCAGCCCATCGGCCAGGGCGTGCCGTCGGCAAAGGTGCCGACCAGGGCCGAGCCGAAGATGCCGCTGCCGTAGTGGAGCGCGCCGACCAGAGCGGACACGGTGCCGGCACGCTCTGGAAAGTCGGTCAGGGCGCCGGCAATCGAGTTGGCAACGATGAAGCCGGTAGCGGAAACGAACAGGAAGAGCGGTACGACCAGGCCCCACAGCCCGCCCCAGTCCGTCCATGCCGCCACGGAAAGCACGACGCCGGAGAGCGCGGCGGCGGCGCTGCCACGGACCAGCAGCCGGTCACCGCCGAAGCGGGATACCAGCCGTGAATTCACGATATTGGCGATCATGATCCCGACAATGCCGATGGCAAACAGCAGACCATAAAGCCCGGCCGGCACATGATGATAGGTGATATAGGCAAAGGGCGTGCCGGCAATATAGGCGTAGATGCCGCCATAGAGGAAGCCGCCGGTGCCCGCATAGCCAAGCAGGCGTCGATGACGCAGAAGCGTACCATATCCGATGATCGCGCGCCCGAGCGGCTGGAGGTTACGCCGCTCGACCGGCAAGGTCTCCGGCAGAGTGAACAGCGCCGTAAGGGTCAACAATCCGACACCCACCAGTGTCCAGAAGATCGCCCGCCATCCGGCAAATGCGAGGATCTGTCCACCCACGACCGGCCCCAGCAGGGGCGCGATCGCCATCACGGTCATCAACGTCGACAGCATCTGCGCCGCACGGCTACCTTCGTAGAGATCGCGCACCATCGCACGCGACAACACGACGCCGGCGCAAGCTCCGACCGCCTGAACGATCCGCCAGCAGATCATCGCCGAGGCGCTGCCGGCCATGGCGCAACCGGCCGAACCGATGACGAACAGGACGAGCCCGATCGCCACCGGCAGGCGACGGCCGTAACGGTCACCGACCGGACCCCAGAGAAGTTGCCCGAGGCTGAAGCCGATGAGGAAACCGGAGATCGTCAACTCGATAGCGCCCGTGTCGGCGCCGAGATCCCGACCCATCGCCGGCATGGCCGGGAGATAGAGATCCGTCGAGATCGATGCGAAGCCCATCAGCGCGCTCAGGACCGCGAGCACGCGCCATCCGTGGCTTGCGGTTCTGGATGGCGTCGAGGCATCGGCATCGGTGGGAACGGTGTCGAATTTCCGGCCGGTATTCAGCTGGTTCGGCATCAGACCTCCTGTGCCGTCGGGCGGAAGAGGATCTCGTTCACGTCGACCTCGTCCGGCTGGCTGATGGCGAAAGCGACCATGCGCGCGAAGCTTTCGGCCGGAATGGCGTAATTCTCGTAGAAATCCTGGATACCTTTGGCGACGTCGGCCTCGGTGATGCTTTGCGGCAGTTCCGACTGGACAGCGCCCGGCGAGATGATCGTGGTGCGGATATTGTAGGGCTTCACCTCCTGGCGCAGTCCTTCGGACAGCATGCGTACCGCTGCCTTGGTGGCGGCATAGACGGCGCTGCCGGGGCGAACCTTATGGCCCGCGACCGAGGACACGTTGATGATGTGTCCGCTCTTCTGCTCCTTCATGTATGGGAGTGCCGCGGCGATACCATAGAGCACACCCTTGAGGTTGACGTCGATCATCCGGTCCCAATCGTCCACTTTGCCGCGCTCAAGCGGCGAATGCGGCATCAGCCCGGCATTGTTGATGATGACGTCGACCCGGCCATGCGCGGCGACCGCCGCATCGACGAGGCGCTTGACCTGCTCGCAGTCGGCGACATCTGTCTGGACGGCAGCTTCGGGGGGCAGGTTCAGCTCCCCGGCAAGCGCCTGCAGCCTGTCGAACCGGCGCGCACCGAGGATGAGCTTGGCGCCCTCGGCTGCCAAATGCCGTGCGGTCGCCTCGCCGAGACCGCTGCTCGCGCCGGTGATGACGATGACCTTGCCGTCGATATTCTGGGACATGACTATTCTCCAATCTTGAAAGGATGGAGCCCGCGCGACAGGCGCACGGGCTCGGATCACAATAGGAATTCCTGGCTTCTCAGAGACCGACGGTCTTCAGCAGATGCTCGGGATAGCGCTCACCCTCGACGCCGATCTCGGCGGCTGCGCTCTGGATCCGCGCCAGATCGTCCGGCGTCAGTTCGATGTCGGCGGCGGCGAGGTTTTCTTCCAGCCGGTGCAGCTTGGTGGTGCCGGGGATCGGTACGATCCAGGGCTTCTGCGCCAGGAGCCAGGCAAGAGCGATCTGGGCAGTCGTCGCACTCTTCGCGTCGGCGATGCTCTTGAGCAGGTCGATCAGGGCCTGGTTCTTCTCCATTGCCTCCGGCGTGAAACGTGGCAGGAGCTTGCGGAAATCGTTCTCGCTCAGCTTGGTGTCCTTGCCCATGGCACCGGTCAGGAAGCCCTTGCCGAGCGGGCTGTAGGCGACCAGGCCGATGCCCAGTTCCTCGCAGGCCTCAAGAATACCATTGGTTTCCGGGCCACGCGTCCAGAGCGAATATTCGTTCTGCAGCGCCGTGATCGGCTGCACGGCATGCGCGCGGCGAACTGTCTGCGCGCCGGGTTCCGACAGGCCGAAATGCTTGACCTTGCCCTCGGCAATCAGGTCCTTGACGGCACCGGCCACATCCTCGATCGGCACGTTGGGATCGACGCGATGCTGGTAGAGAAGATCGATGACCTCGACGCCCAGCCGCTTGAGCGAGGCTTCCGCCACCTTGCGGATGTTCTCCGGCCGGCTGTCCAGGCCGGACGACTTCCGGGTCTCTGGATCGATCGCGAAGCCGAATTTCGTTGCGATCACCACCTGATCGCGAACCGGCGCCAGCGCCTCTCCGACCATCTCCTCGTTGGTGAAAGGACCATAGATCTCTGCCGTGTCGAAGAAGGTGACACCGCGCTCGACCGCCTGGCGGATCAGCGTCACGCCTTCCTGCGTGCCCAATGCATGACCATAGCCGAAATTCAGGCCCATGCAGCCGAAGCCGATGGCCGAAACTTCAAGCCCGCTTTTGCCGAGTATACGCTTCTTCATTGCATTTCCTCTTGGCCCACCCGTCGTGAGCGTTCGGTTTTATGATGAAGGGAAAATAGGCGATGCCATTCATTCCGATTAGACAGCGGAATTGGCATGAAGTTATGTCTGCGGTTCATGAATGCCGGCGAGGTGTATCAGGCAGGCGAAGCAGGTAGATTGCCGCGATGCGTGGGGACAGGTTTATTCCCTATCGCGTTCGGAACGATTCTTGCTTCCGTCAGACGTGTTCGAGCATGCAGAGAAAGAGAGAACAATGAAGAGACCGTATTTCCTGGCGACCATGTTCGCGGCGCTGAATATAACGGCAAGCATGGCCTTCGCCGAAGACGGCGCGCTGGCGGAAATCCAGAAGGCAGGCGTGATCAAGATCGGCACGACGGGCGACTATAAGCCCTTCAGCTACAAGGGCGCCGATGGCTCCTTGACCGGTGCAGATATTGCCATGGGTAAGGATCTGGCCACCAGCCTCAACGTCAAGCCGGAATTCGTCATGACAACATGGAAGACCATGCTGGACGATTTCAAGGCGGGCAAGTTCGACGTCGCGCTGGGCGGCATTACGGTCAACCCGGCGCGCGCCGAAGTCGGTGACTTTTCCGTGCCCAATGTCAGCGACGGCAAGCGCCCGATCGCCCGTTGCGAGGACAAGGACAAATATGCGACGCTGGAAGCAATCGACCAGCCTTCGGTCCGCGTGATCGTCAATCCCGGTGGTACCAACGACAAATTCGCCCATGAGCATTTTTCCAAGGCGCCGATCGAGGAGTTTGCGGACAACAAGGCAATCTTCGACGAGATCGCGGCGAACAAGGCCGACATCATGATCACCGACGGCATAGAGGTGGATATCCAGTCCAAGCTGCATCCCGGCGTGCTGTGCCCGGTTGCGGTCAAGGAGCCTTTCACCCATTTCGACAATGCCTATCTGTTGCGCAAGGACCCGGCATTGAAGGCGGCCGTGGACGCATTTGTGCGCAAGCAACTGGACAGCGGCGACTGGAAGAAGAAGCTCGACGCCGCGATCCAGTGAAAAACGCCCGAGGCGTGCATCGCGAAGGAAGGGCTAGGGTCTTCCCTTCGCGATCACCAGAGAGTAACGGCCAATAACGCCGACCCCCCGTTACCTCAGCTTGCCATCTTCCGCGTATCCGCCGCCTGCTCGTAATAATGGCCGAACTGGCTTTTCAGGAACAGGTCGAGCCCGATATCTTCCTGACGGACGAAGCCGCTGGCGGGCAGGTGTCCGTGGCTGAGCATATCGAGCACTGCGCAAATGCTCGACGCGGTGGTGATCTGGATGGCGCTCATCGGGCGGCCGGCAACCACCGCGCTATAGACCTTGTTCGCATAGGTCTCCTGCACGAGACGACCGTTTCTCCAGCCGGAAACCGTGACGAAAATGATGACGACGTCCTGCAGGGTTGACGGCAGGGAATGTTCAAGAATGTCCTTCAGGACCTCGCGGCGATGACGCAGGCCGAGGTCGTTCAGAAGGGCTTTCATGATCGCCGCATGCCCAGGGTAGCGGATCGTGCGATAGTTCAGCGTCCTGACCTTGCCCTCCAGCGTTTCACAAAGGGTACCGAGCCCGCCGGACGTGTTGAAGGCCTCATAGGTGACGCCATCCAGCGAGAATTCTTCCCGCTCTTCCATCGCCGGGACCTGAACGAGTTTCCCTTCTACGATAGCCTCACATGGCTCGATATATTCGTTGATGACGCCGTCGGTGCTCCAGGTCAGATTATAGTTCAGAGCATTGGACGGATATTGCGGCAGCGCACCGACGCGAAGACGGACGCTGTCGAGACTGTCGAAACGGCTGGCGAGGTCGTTGGCGACGATCGAGATAAAGCCCGGCGCCAGCCCGCATTGCGGAATGAAGGCGGTGTTTGCGGTTTGCGCGATGGCCTTCACCCGTCTGGTCGATGCGACATCCTCGGTCAGGTCGAGATAGTGAACGCCGGCCTTTGCCGCCGCTTCCGCAATGGCTATCGTCAGATGGAACGGCGCGGCACTAAGAACGGCGAAGCTGCCGGAGAGAATAGCAGTCAGCGCCGAGGCGTCCGCGATGTCGACTTTGGCCACGCGCAAAGCGGCGCTTGTTTCGATCTGTGCGAGATGTTCCTCGCTGCGGTCGACGACCGTAACCTGGTATTCGCCGGAGTGAATAAGCAGGCGGGCAATCGTCGATCCGATTTTGCCAGCGCCGATAACAACGATGTTTTTCATATCAGTTCCCAAACAGTGATCGTAATTTTTATACTTTTTTTATTCTCGACAGCTTGGTTGATTCACAGCGCTGGAATGATAAAAATGAACGGCAGTTTCCTACAAAATGCCGTTGGATTTGATCAGAATGACGTTATCGGAAAAAGACCGGCAGCTCCTGTCCTTCCTCAGCGAAAACGCCCGGATTCCGACGGCAACACTCGCCCGCAAACTCGGTCTGTCGCGCACGACAGTGCAGACGAAAATCGAGCGTCTCGAGCGGGATGGCGTGATCGCCGGCTACGGTGTTCGCCTGTCCGACGGTTTTGAAAGCGGCCTGGTGAAGGCGCATGTGCTGATCACATTGACGGCAAAAATGCTCGGCCGCGTGACGCAGGAACTGCAGGCAATTCCTCACGTCAGATCCGTCTATTCCGTCAGCGGCAGCTTCGATCTGATCGCGATTATCGCTGCCGCGTCGATCAGCGAGTTGGACAAGGTGATCGACAAGATCGGCGAAATGGACGGCGTCGAGAAAACACTGTCATCGATCATCTTGTCGACACGGATCGACCGCTGACGGCAAGGCCCTATCGGAAGCGTGACGCCGCGAAGGGCTCGATGTCGATCGGCAGAGGCCGTTTGGAAAACGAGGCGGCGACCAGTTCCCCGGTCTTCGGGGCGGCCGCAAGGCCGACATGACCATGGCCGAAGGCGTGCACGACGTCGGGTGTTGCGCTCGAGCGCGAGATGACGGGCAGGCCGTCGGGGGTCGAGGGGCGGTTGCCCTGCCAGCGTAGGACGGTCAGGTCCTCTGGGTTCTTCCCGAGATCCGGATAGGTGCTGAGAAGCTGCCGCAGCAGGATATCCGCCCGTTTCCAGTCGGGCGCGGCATCGACGCTCGCCAGCTCCACCTGCCCCGATGCCCGCAGCCGGCCAGGCATCATGGTATTGGCCATCTTGCCGTCGCTCGGCATGATCGGAATGCGCGGGCCTGTTTTCGGATCGACGACCTCGACGTGATAGCCCCGCTCGCTTTCCAGCGGGACGCGATCGCCGACCATTCTCGCCAGCGCCTTCGAGCGGATCCCCGCCGCGATCACGGCACCGTCGCATTCGATCGGACCGGCATCGGTGTCGACCGCCGTCAGCCGACCGTCCTTTATCCGGAAGCCGGTTGCGCCTGCCTTCACCAGCTGAGCGCCTTCGCCAAGCGCACGCTGCACCAGCAACGAAACATAGGCACCGGGATCCACGCAATGCCCACCGGCCTCGACGAGCGCGGCGAACGTATAGCGCCGGTTGAGGGAGGGCTCGAAAGCGTGCAGTTCCTCGCCCGACAGTTCCCGCCACGCGACACCATTGTCGCGCCTTAACCGCCAGGCGAAAGCGTCGGCCTCAAACCTTGCCCGGTCGGGATAGACATAGAGCAGACCGTCCTGCCGGATCATGTCCGCCTGCCCGCAATCGGCCGCGATGGCACGATGGCGGATCGGCGCGTCCGACAGCAGCGAAGACAGGATTTTCGCCGTCCGCTGCACCTTGGCAAGCGTTGAGCCGGCACTGAGGAATTGCAGCAGCCACGGCGCAAGGGGGAGAAGATGCTTCCAGCGGATAGTCAA